>NZ_WLVC01000001.1:0-374488 GCF_016859735.1 Lelliottia sp. RWM.1
ATCATATGCCACCAACTGAATACGAAAAACAATATTATCAGCGGCTCGGAAGTGTCTAGATTATCTGTGGCGATTCACTGGTCGCTGACGCTGATTATGGCGACCCGCTATGCGGCGGAGGTACTAAAAAAACCGGCGGTGGTGAAGTGGATGGACAGAACCACCGGCGTGGTATTTCTGCTGTTTGCCGTCAGGCTGGCGATGAGCAAGCGATAAAAAACGCCACCCGTCGGGTGGCGTTGGCGCTTAACTTAGTTTTTGATTCCAGTGAGTTGAATCATATTGAAATAGTCTCCGACTCCGGCCTCCATCATGGAGACCATCATCTCCTGCGCCATGTCGCATTCCATAAAGTCATCCCAGGCCTGCTGGCAGGTGTCCATTTCGCGAACTGTGTTAAGCGTGATGCCCGGCTCTTTTTCCCAGCATGCTTTCCACCAGCGTAGGGGATAGAAATACCATTCCGGCGTCCAGAACGGTTTCACCACGTCGGGGAGGTTGTGCTCGTCGTATTCGCCGATAAACCCAGGTACAGCAACTGCCACATATCCGCCCGTTTTCAGAAATGGCAGCAATGTCGCCAGCATGGTGTTGTTACTGCCGAAATACTGGTATGCATCCACACTGATAATCAGATCAAAGTAGTTGTGGGCAAAAGGAATTGGCTTTGTGGCATCGACCCGGAGTGGGAATATTTGCCTGTCCAGTCCGAGTGCGGCGAAGCGCTCTGCATTTTCAGTGGGTGAGATCCACAAGTCGGCGGCGAAAACGGTCGCATCATATTTTTCCGCCAGCAGGACAGAAGAGATCCCTTTTCCGCAGCCGAGATCCAGAATACGCATCCCCGGCGTTATTGGAAGCGATGCGACCAGCTCTTCGGTGAGTCGCATCGCGTTTGGCCCCATCATGGTATCGCGCAAAAATGCGTGGTCATAATTGTCTGTGTAAGGTGTCTTCATCCCTGCTCCTTAGCGATTATCCAACTGGGCGCGAACGTTATTCAGCCCGGTGGTGTTGATGTGATAGGGCTGGCCGTTAACAGAGCGGATCAGCTTTTTGGTCCGGAGTTTTTTAAAGACGGCGAGTGAGCAATCGCTGAGCAGCAGCCCCTCACGGGTGTAGCACTCAACGGAGGTAATGCGGCCAGCGTTGTTGCGGACGTGCACAATGCGTCCACCTTTGGCGAGAACGTGTAAGGTACGTTGTTCCTGACGGGATAAATTCATACTGGAAAACCTGTTTCATCATCATGCGTAAAAACGAGCCCACACCAGCAGGTGTGTGCGTAAGGTTTAAGCGCAGCGATAACCAGTCCGTCCTGTGAAGGGCGGGACACTGATTATCTGATGATGACATTCTCCAGCATCAAAGCCTCGGTGAGTGTTGAAAAGCATTTGCGTGGTGAATGTTATCACGTAAAAAATATGTGGAAATGAAATGGTCGGAAAAGTGTGACGTTGAACAGGCAGGCTTCTCTGTACAGAGAAGCCTGAGAAGTGTCTCAGGCTTCTGTCGTGTGGATCGGGAGTTTTGATTTTCGGCGCATCAGCACAAATACAGCAATACCCGCCAGCAGAATACCGGGCGCATCCTTACCCCGCCTCCAGCATGCCAAAGCTCACTATTCGTGAACGACCCAGTTCTTTCGCCCGATAGAGTGCGACATCGGCTGCGCGCAGCAGGTTATCGCCCTGGGCGTGTTCTGGATAGCTGGCGATACCGATAGAAACATCAACAGGGCCAATCTCAGACAATCCATAGCGTAATGACAGTTCATGGACTCCGTTGTAAATCTCGGTCGCGCAGCGGTGGGCTTCTTCTTCATTGGCTCCGGACAGGAGAGCCAGGAACTCTTCGCCTCCGTAGCGGAAGGCCAGTCCACTGTTGTGAACGGCACGCTGCACAATCGTCGCCACGCTTTTGATGACCTGATCGCCTGCCTCGTGACCGAAGCGGTCATTGATGTTTTTGAAGTAGTCGATATCGATCATCAGACAGCTCACCGGTTCGTCATTCCGCATCGCCTGGCTCATTTGCGTGCGTAGCGTATCGTCCAGATGGTGGCGGTTTCGCAAGCCTGTTAACGGGTCGTATAAGGCTTTTTCCAGCAAGGCATCCCGCAGGCGCTGGTTGGCAAGAGCCAGGCCCAGAGCTTCAGCCATTAATTCCAGATACGCACGAGATGGAGCGGTTTCGGACGTAATACCCTGGAATGAAAGCAGCCCAATGGCCTCGCCTTGAGCGATTAGCGGTACGCACAATGATTGCCCCGAGCAGGATTCCGGCAGGTGATAGCAGGCAATATCGGGTGCTTCATTCGAGGGCGGATGGCTTTGCCCCCGACGTACAGCCCAGCAATCATCGGGATGGAACGGCGAGTCTTCACCTTGCGGTGAAAGCCATTGTGCAGCACAGCGCATCTGCCAGGGATCGTGGTCCAGAATATAGAGCCGTCCGGCAATGCCCGGTGCAATGTTAGGGGCAAACAGTTGCGCGACATTAATGACGTCCGTAAAAGATTCACAGCCCTGCAGGCGTTGTGTCATACGAGCCAACAGCTCGCGGATTGCCCAGTCGGCATCGCGTTCCTTTTCCAGCCGTTGTCGCACAAGTCCGTTTTCGCGAAAGATACGAATGGCCTGCGCCATGTCGCCGATCTCATCAATCTGGTTGAAATTAGGGGGTTCGACTGCGTAATCCTGTGAGGCGAGCCGGTGTACGACATCGCTCAGGCGGACAACCGGGCGCAGTACGCGGCGCTTGAGGATAAAACCCAGCACAAACAAAAACAGCAGGGCGGTTGCCCCTACCATGACTTCAGATAATGTACGCAGTGTTCTGGAGGTATTGGTTGCCTCTTCGACGGCAGCATGCGCGCGGCGATCCAGCAACTGGCGGAAATGGTCAATCTGGTTTTGTACCCGGTCCAGCTCTTGTTCATAGGGTTTACCGTACAGCAATTGAACGGCCCGGGTCTCTTCTCCACGGGCTATACTGGCTAAGGCTGTCTGCTGCTCATCCTGAAGTTCATCAATGACCTGTAGCCCTTCATGCAGCAACGCCAGCTCTTCACCTGTCGCCCCATTGTCCTTCAGTTTTGCCAGTCGATGTTCGATGGTCTTTAATGAGGTCTCTTTCTGGCGATACTCGGTAAGGACATCGGGATCTTTATTGACGACATAGAGCCGCGCAAGGTCGGAAAGCGCCCAGGCATCAGTTTCAACATCTTCGGTGAGTTGATCAAATACCTGCCGCTGTTCGACAGCTTTACGCTCAACATTGTCGGCGTTCGAGGCCATAAGCATGACGATACCTGAAGCGATCGTCAGACAAACGGTGGCTCCATAGGCCCAGTTCGTGATGGTGGCAATTCGCACCTGTTGGATCCTTCTACGACTTTTGTGGGATAGCGTTGTTAGAAATTATAGAAAATGTTTGATTTCTGGCGATAAAAAAAGGCGGCGTAGCGCCGCCTGGTGTGTTGTTTATCGTCACCGCTTCACAAATCTGGAGGATTTTTGCCTTCTTCAATAAATTCCTCATCAAGCCCATCAGCATTACCCGCATGATCTCGCCCGGAGAACAGATTCCAGCAGGCGATAAACAGCGCGGCAATCAGCGGCCCAATGACAAAACCATTGATGCCATAAATTTCCATGCCACCAAGTGTGGCGATCAGTATCAGATAATCCGGCATTTTGGTGTCTTTCCCTACCAACAGCGGGCGCAGAATATTGTCGACCAGGCCGACAATGATCACGAAGAAGCCCACAATGAAGAACCCTTGCCACAGCTGATGCGTCGCAAACAGGAAGATGGCCGCCGGAACCCAAATAATGGCGGAACCTACGGCAGGGACGAGGGAGAGAAATGCCATCAGCGCGCCCCACAGTATGCTGCCATCAATGCCCACGATAGAAAAAGCAATACCGCCCAGCGTTCCCTGAACCACAGCCACCACCGCAGTGCCTTTCACGGTGGCTCTGGATACCGCAACGAACTTGGCGAAGAGATGTTGTTTAGCAAAATCGGTCAGCGGCAGGGAATCGAGGATCTGCCGCACCAGGAAAGGGCCATCTTTCAACAAGAAGAACAGCAGGTACAACATAATGCCGAAGCTGATGGCAAAACCAAATGTCCCTTTGCCGATGAGAAACGCACTACCTGCAAGATATTGTCCGCCTTGCAGCGCCACGTCTGAGAGTTTTTTCTGGATTTGCGCGGTATTGTCCAGATCGTGTTTGATCAGGAAACTGCTCGCCCAGTCGGGAAGATGTGAAAGGAGGCTGGCAAACACTTCCGGGAACTGCGCGGTGTTTTGCTGCAGCTTGGTGTAAACCACGTTGAGCTCGAGCGCCAGCGACGAGAGGATCACCGTGAGCGGGATGAAAACAATCAGGCAGATAATCCCGATGGTTAACAGCGATGCCAGCCCGTTGCGGTCACCAAGTGCTGTACGCAGTCTGTTTTTCACCGGGTTAAAGATAACGGTCAGAATAGCGGCCCACAGAATGGCGGAAAAATAGGGTGCAAGTATGTCGAAGAATGCCCAGGTCACGAGGGCGAGAATGAAGATGAAAAAACCTTTGGTCAGTCCGTTAAATCGCATCAGTGAGTCCTGGTAACTGAGAAACAGTGTCGACTATAGAACTGTTTTGGGGAATTACCAACGCTATGAATCGGGATTGTTCATGATGGAGGACCCTCCGGGACAGGCGGCGCGTCCGCACCGCCGGGTCATTACGCCTGACGCAGCAGCGGCAATGTGGCCAGCAGATTTTTCAGGTTGAGGGCATCCCACGGCAGATGTTCGGCAATGCCAAGCCCGACAACATCCGCCGCACGATCGGCCTGGGCGATAACGGCTGCGGCTTCCGAAAGCGTCAGTTTCCCCCTGGCAACCCCGTCCCATTTTTCTGGCGTATCGTCCGGGCGGGCGAACATCACCGCCCGGAATTGCCGGAAGTCCAGCACATCCAGATCAAAATGGATCGCCAGGTGGGTGATCTTTTCTGCTTTTATCCATTCGGCAATAGCCTGGCTGCCTTCGCGGATCGCCTCTGGCGACACCGTTCGGATCCCTCTTTCGCGAATAAAATCAGCTTCATACGCATTCGGTGAATGAAGCCCGGCGATCATCACGTTGCTGGCCGGAACAGGACGTTTAACGCGATGCGTGAGATCGTGGTCTCCGTTCCCCATCAGTGCGCCCAGAATATGCGCATGGGCGTTAGCGTACTGCGCGGGGGTCATGACATCTGGATGGGTATCGATCCACAGGATGCCAAATCCTTCGCCGTAGCGCTCGCTGAGCCAGGAAAAGGGTTCCAGATCGATCAGGCAATCGCCGCCCAAAACGGTGATGCGCTCAGGCTGATGTTTCTTGATGAGTTGGGCCGCATTGTCCAGATCTTGCATCAATTTACTGCGGCCTAAAATGCCCTCTTCAACATCGGGCTGGACGGTTAAGGGTGTGACCGGAACGAGCTCTACGGGTGATGGGGTATCAGGTGCAAGCCATGCCAGCATCTGCGCGCCAAAGTGATATTCACGTAGATTACCGCCCAGCCAGAGGGGAAAAATAAGCCGCAGGCTCTTGTCATCATTAATGCTCATGGTGCTCTCCTTATGATTGTTCCACGCGTAAGCAGCGCGAGAAATCGGTTCAGGATAAAGCAACGGGACGTCGTCACAAGACGCAAAACCTGACATCATTGTTCACCAATATGGATAATCAGGTGATGAACATGAATCAACTTCTGGCGATGCGTGCGTTTGTGAAAGTGATCGACACTGATTCGTTCAGCCGGGCCGCCGGGCAACTAGGGATGCCGCGTTCGACGGTGAGTAAGCTGGTTACCGATCTTGAGCGTCATCTCGGGACAACGTTACTCCACCGGACTACCCGTTCTCTTGCCGTCACGCCTGAAGGAAAGGAGTACTACCAGGACGCGGTGCGACTGGTGGCCGATCTGGACAGGGCTGACAATGCGGTACGACGTAACAAAGACAGCCCCGGCGGTATGTTGCGCATAGATGTTCCTGCTGTGTTTGCGGAATCCCTGCTTATTCCGGCACTGGCTGATTTCCATCGTGAGTTTCCCGACATCGCCATTTCTCTTGGTGTGAACGACAGAACCATCAGCCTGGTTGGTGAGTCCGTAGACTGCGTGATCCGTATCGGAGAACTGCTCGATATGTCGATGGTGGGGCGTAAGCTTTTTGATATGGCGTTCGTGACCTGTGCCACTCCGGGTTACCTTGCGGATAAAGGTATGCCGGGTACACCGCCGGACTTACGCGTGGGGCATGAGCTGGTCGGGTATTTTTCCGCTGGAAGCGGGCGTCCAGAGGGGCTGACGTTTATTAAGGACGAACAGCGTTACTTCTACGAACGCTGCGCATTTTCCGCAAATGGCGGTAGTGGTTTTATCGCCATGATCCGCGCCGGGCTCGGGGTGGGTCAGCCGCTGCAATGCTATGTTGAAGATGATCTGAAAAACGGTCGCCTGGTGGCGGTGCTTGAAGAATGGCAGCGTCCATCCGTTCCCGTACATGTTCTTTACCCACCTAATCGCCATCAGAATGCGCGATTACAGGTGTTTATTGACTGGCTGATTGCGCGATTTCGTAAGCAGGCGTAGGGCACGATCGCGATGCGTATATCGGGAGCTGGCTTGCCTGGGGCAAGCCGGAAATCATGAATTTCACTCATAACCACATCCTATTTCCTGCTCATTATTCATTACCTCATCTCGTCTATCATACGCAGCCACGCACACACCCGACCGGAATGCTATGACCGCACCGAAAACCACTGGCTTACCTTTTATCCTGATCCTCAGCGCGTTGATGGCCTTCACTTCGCTCTCCACGGACATCTATCTTCCTGCCATGCCTGTAATGGCAGCGGAACTGCACGGAAACGTGGAACTGACCATCACCGGTTTTTTAATCGGCTTTGCGATTGCCCAGCTTATCTGGGGGCCGATTAGCGACCATCTGGGGCGCCGTATTCCACTGTTTATCGGTATGACGCTCTTTATCATTGGTTCGGCAGGCTGCGCGCTGGCGACCGATATTACTCACATTGTCTTCTGGCGTGTTTTTCAGGCGCTGGGAGCGTGTACGGGTCCGATGCTGGCAAGGGCGATGATCCGCGATCTGTTTAGCCGTACCCGCGCGGCACAAATGCTGTCAACGCTGGTGATTGTGATGGCGATTGCGCCGATTGCCGGGCCGCTTATTGGCGGTCAGCTGATTAAATTCAGTTCGTGGCATAGCATCTTCTGGCTGCTGGTGGTGATTGGCGCACTGATGTTTGCCTCGCTATGGTGGTTGCCGGAAACGCTGGCGGAGGATAAACGCGTCAAAGCGTCTTTCGTCGGGGCGTTCAGGAACTACGCGGCGCTGCTGCGTAACCGCGTATTTATGCGCTACACCCTGAGTCTGACCAGTTATTACGTGGCGGCCTACGCATTTATTACGGGATCGCCGTTTGTCTATATCCGCTATTACGGCGTTGAGCCTCAGCACTATGGCTGGCTGTTTGCCGTGAATATTGTCGGCGTGATGGGGATGAGCGTGGTTAACCGCAGGCTGGTGAGCCGTCATGCACTGGAAAGTCTGTTAAAGCATGCCACGCGGGTCGCGGCAGCAGCGGCTGTGCTCATGGCGGTCTGCGTCTGGCTGAAGATCGGCGGTATTGTGGCGATTGTGGTACTGGTGTTTATCTTCTTCGCCATGAACGGGATTGTCGCGGCGTCCTCAACGGCGGCGGCGCTGGATGCCGTTCCTGCCAATGCCGGTTCAGCATCGGCACTGATTGGTTCCCTGCAATATGGCAGCGGGATCATCTCTTCCCTGCTGCTGGCGACCTTAAGCGATGGCACGCCGTGGACGATGGCGTGGATCATCGCGATCTTTACCTTTGTCAGTATGCTGCTGGCTGCGAAAAAAGAATGAGCTGTGCTATGTTTTGATGTGTTTTTAACCACTTTCAGGATGCATACATGGAAAAGGTGTTTTCGGGTGGATGTTTGTGCGGAGCGATTCGGTTCACGGCAACCGGTGGGGGCAATGCGCATACCTGCTCATGCGATATGTGCCAGAAACAGACTGGAGCACAAACCGTGGTGTGGATTGAATTTGCGGCGCAAAACGTGCAATGGACGGGCGAGGGCGGTTGTCCGGCTACGTGGCGATCGTCTGGCTACTCCAGCCGTGCATTTTGTCCTGTCTGTGGGAGTTCACTGGGGGCAATTGATGATTCTCCAACCATTGCGCTGTTTTCCGGCGTTTTTGATGAGCCTGACCAGCCCGAGTTTGCCCCCCGGCATCACGCGTTCGACGATATGATGCCCGCATGGTGGCGGCATCACCTCTGCAACCTCTGATCGTATGATGCCGGTTGTGGCAGATCCCACTTTCGACTGACCGAGGTTCTTTGTCTCTCACGCCATGCTGTAAGTATCTGCTTGTGGAGGTGCTTATGGCCTGGCGACCCATTCTGTATGTCATTTTGACACCCCATCCCCAGCTCTCTACCCGGCGTGCCCGGTTGTGTCTGGTGCATGGCTAGCTTTTTATTAACAATCGCGGTATAACAGACCTTCTTTGGATGTTTAGATGTCCATACGTTTAGAAGGTAATATGCAAACACAACAAGAAAATGGGCAGCTTAAGCGCACCATGAAAACTCGCCACCTGATTATGCTTTCGCTGGGTGGCGTGATTGGCACAGGGTTATTTTTCAATACGGGTTACATCATTTCCACCACGGGCGCTGCGGGTACACTGCTGGCCTACCTGATTGGTGCGCTGGTCGTCTGGCTGGTCATGCAGTGTCTGGGCGAACTCTCCGTTGCGATGCCGGAAACCGGCGCGTTTCATGTCTATGCTGCCCGTTATCTTGGCCCGGCAACCGGATATACCGTCGCCTGGCTTTACTGGCTGACCTGGACGGTTGCTCTGGGATCGAGTTTTACCGCCGCCGGATTTTGCATGCAGTACTGGTTCCCGCATGTGCCTGTCTGGGTATGGTGCGTGGTGTTCTGCGTGGTGATTTTTGCGCTCAATGTAATTTCTACGCGCTTCTTCGCAGAAGGAGAATTCTGGTTCTCGCTGGTGAAAGTCATCACCATCATTGCCTTTATCATTCTGGGTGGTGCGGCCATTTTCGGGTTTATTCCCATGCAGGACGGTGCGCCTGCGCCGGGGCTGACAAACATCACCGCTGAAGGTTGGTTCCCGCATGGCGGTTTGCCGATCCTGATGACCATGGTTGCGGTGAACTTTGCCTTTTCCGGTACTGAGTTAATTGGTATTGCTGCCGGGGAAACAGAAAATCCGCACAAGGTTATTCCCGTCGCCATTCGAACCACCATTGCCCGGTTGATTATCTTCTTCATCGGCACGGTATTTGTGCTGGCTGCGCTGATCCCGATGCAGCAGGCGGGTGTGGAAAAAAGCCCGTTTGTACTGGTCTTTGAAAAAGTGGGGATCCCGTATGCGGCTGACATTTTCAACTTTGTGATCCTGACCGCGATCCTCTCGGCAGCCAACTCCGGTCTGTATGCTTCAGGCCGCATGCTGTGGTCACTTTCAAATGAGAAGACGCTGCCGCGCTGTTTTGCCCGTGTGAATAAAAACGGCGTCCCGCTGACAGCGATTTCGGTGAGTATGCTGGGTGGTGTCCTGGCGCTGTTTTCGAGCGTCATCGCGCCGGATACGGTGTTTGTCGCGCTGTCGGCGATTTCCGGCTTTGCGGTGGTTGCCGTGTGGATCAGTATTTGTGCGTCACATTTTATGTTCCGTCGTCGTCATGTGCAGTCGGGGCAGCCGGTGTCCGCTTTGCAATATCGTGCGCCGTGGTATCCGCTGGTTCCGGTTCTGGGCTTTATCCTCTGCGTGGTGGCCTGTGTTGGCCTTGCGTTTGACCCAAGCCAGAGAATCGCCCTTTACTGCGGGCTGCCGTTTGTGGCGCTGTGTTATGGTGCGTATTACCTGACCCGAAACCTGACAACGCAGGAGCCTGAACATGTCGCAGAATAATCCGCTTACCTCCATCCTTGAAACTCAGCCCTTTGTGGTGCTCGATGGTGCGATGGCAACGGAGCTGGAAGCGCGCGGTTGTAACCTTGCCGATAGCTTATGGTCCGCCAAAGTGTTGGTGGAAAACCCGGAGCTTATCCGGGAAGTGCACCTCGATTATTTCCGGGCCGGAGCCCAGGTGGCGATCACCGCCAGTTATCAGGCCACGCCAGCCGGTTTTGCTGCGCGAGGGCTGGATGAAGCACAATCTCGGGTGTTGATTAGCCGAAGCGTGGAGCTGGCGCGTAAGGCGCGCGAAGCGTATCTGGCGGAAAACCCGCACGCCGGAACGTTGCTGGTGGCGGGGTCTGTAGGGCCTTACGGCGCCTATCTGGCCGATGGTTCTGAGTACCGTGGCGACTACACCAGAACGGCGGATGAATTTAGCGTATTCCACCGTTCGCGCATCGAGGCGCTGCTGGATGCCGGTGTCGATCTGCTGGCCTGCGAAACGCTGCCGTCGTTCTCTGAAATCAGGGCGCTTGCTGCGCTGTTGGCTGAATATCCTCGTGCCCGCGCCTGGTTCTCGTTTACCCTGCATGATAGTGAACATCTGAGTGATGGCACGCCACTGCGCGAGGTGATTGCTGAGCTGGCGCATTATCCGCAGATTATTGCGCTCGGCATTAACTGTATCGCGCTGGAAAATACAACCGCAGCACTTAAGCACTTGCAAAGCCTCACCACGCTGCCACTGGTGGTCTATCCCAACTCGGGTGAGCACTACGATGCGATCACTAAAACCTGGCATCATCATGGTGAAGCATGCGATACCCTGGCGGGATATTTACCGCAGTGGATAGCCGCGGGAGCTAAATTGATTGGCGGATGTTGTCGCACCACGCCAAACGATATCGCTGAACTGAACGCGCTACGATGAGACATCGCCCTCTCCCACAGGGAGAGGGCAGCAAACTGCACAAAATTCACTATCCTTTCCTGCTTTTTATCTAAAAACGATTCGGTATTAGCGATTCTTTTTTATTCCTTTATCAAAAATCCTGCGCCAGAAATACTGTCTCCATAACAAGAGAGGGGAGCAGACAGTATGGCAATTTCATCGCGTATTACATTACTCGGCGCACTGGCGCTGTGGGCATTTCAGGCGCAGGCGGTGGATGTCACCGTTGCCTATCAAACTTCGGCTGAACCCGCGAAAGTGGCTCAGGCGGATAACACCTTTGCCAAAGAGAGTGGGGCGAAAGTCGACTGGCGTAAATTTGACAGTGGCGCGGCCATTGTCCGTGCGCTGGCCTCGGGTGACGTGCAGATTGGCAACCTGGGTTCAAGCCCACTGGCTGTTGCAGCAAGCCAGCAAGTGCCTATTGAGGTTTTCCTTCTGGCCTCGCAACTCGGCAATTCTGAAGCGCTGGTGGTGAAAAAGAACATCACTAAACCAGAAGATTTGATCGGCAAACGCATCGCTGTGCCGTTTATCTCAACAACCCATTACAGCCTGCTGGCGGCGCTGAAACACTGGGGCATCAAGCCGGGCCAGGTGCAAATTCTTAATCTGCAACCGCCTGCCATTATTGCCGCCTGGCAGCGTGGCGACATTGACGGGGCATATGTCTGGGCACCAGCCGTGAACGAGCTGGAAAAGGACGGAACTGTCCTGACTGATTCTGAAAAGGTCGGACAGTGGGGCGCACCTACGCTGGATGTGTGGGTTGTGCGTAAAGACTTTGCCGAAAAACACCCTGATGTAGTGAAAGCCTTTGCTAAAAGCGCAATTGATGCCCAACAACCTTACATCAGTAACCCGGATGCGTGGCTGAAACAGCCCGCTAACCTGGAAAAACTCTCGCGCCTGAGCGGTGTTCCAGAGGCGGATGTGCCGGGGCTGGTAAAAGGCAATACCTATCTCACGCCAGCACAGCAGGTACAACAGCTGACCGGACCTGTGAACAAAGCCATCGTCGATACAGCTACGTTCCTGAAAGAGCAGGGCAAAGTTCCTGCTGTGGCGGCGGATTATAGCCAGTACGTGACCGATCGCTTCGTTAAGTAACAGGAGGCTGTGATGCTGCAGATAACAAACCTGTACGCCGATTACGGCGGAAAACCAGCACTGGATGATATCAACCTGACGCTGGATAGCGGTGAGCTACTGGTGGTGCTGGGGCCGTCGGGCTGCGGCAAAACAACGCTGCTGAATCTGATTGCCGGGTTTGTGCCTTACCAACGTGGCAGCATCCTGCTGGAAGGAAAGCGTGTTGAAGGCCCTGGCGCGGAGCGTGGCGTGGTCTTTCAGAATGAAGGGCTATTGCCCTGGCGTAACGTCCAGGAAAACGTGGCGTTTGGCCTGCAACTGGCGGGGGTTGGGCGAGAGCAACGGCTCGACACGGCGCGACAGATGCTGAAAAAAGTGGGGCTGGAGGGGGCAGAAAAACGCTTTATCTGGCAACTTTCGGGTGGTCAGCGCCAGCGCGTGGGCATTGCCCGCGCGCTGGCGGCTAACCCGCAACTGTTACTTCTGGATGAGCCATTCGGTGCGCTGGATGCGTTTACCCGCGAGCAGATGCAGACGTTGCTCCTGCGTCTGTGGCATGAAACCGGCAAACAAGTGTTGCTGATCACCCATGACATCGAAGAAGCGGTGTTTATGGCGACCGAACTGGTGCTGTTGTCTCCGGGGCCGGGCCGTGTACTGGAGCGTCTGCCGCTCAATTTTGGCCGCCGCTATGTGGCAGGTGAACCGGTGCGCAGCATCAAATCGGATCCCTTGTTTATCGAACAGCGTGAATACGTCCTGAGCCGTGTGTTTGAGCAACGGGAGGCGTTCTCATGAGCATCGTCTTTAGCGAAAAAACGCGGCGTACGCGGTTTGCCTTACGCTGGCCTTTCTCCCGTCAGATAATGCTCAGCGTGTGTACGTTGCTGATACTGTTGGCGGTGTGGTGGGCCGTTGCGGCACAGCAATGGGTAAGCCCGCTGTTCCTGCCGCCGCCGGGACAGGTGCTGGCAAAACTGATAACCATCGCCAGCCCGCAAGGATTTATGGATGCCACGCTCTGGCAGCACCTGGCGGCAAGCCTGGCCCGTATTCTGGTGGCGCTGCTGGCTGCGGTAGTTGTCGGGATCCCGACAGGTATCGCGATGGGATTAAGCCCAACGGTACGCGGCATTCTTGATCCGCTGATTGAGCTTTATCGTCCGGTTCCGCCGCTGGCGTACCTGCCGCTGATGGTTATCTGGTTTGGCATTGGCGAAACCTCAAAAATTCTGCTGATTTATCTCGCGATTTTTGCCCCTGTCGCTATGTCTGCTCTGGCCGGGGTGAAGAGTGCACAGCAGGTGCGGCTCCGGGCGGCGCAGTCGCTTGGTGCTAGCCGGGCTCAGGTACTGTGGTTTGTGATTTTACCGGGGGCGTTGCCCGAGATTTTGACTGGATTACGGATTGGATTGGGCGTTGGCTGGTCGACGCTGGTGGCCGCTGAGCTGATTGCCGCGACGCGAGGACTGGGGTTTATGGTGCAGTCGGCGGGTGAATTTTTGGCGACTGATGTGGTACTGGCAGGGATTGCGGTGATTGCCGTGATTGCCTTTGGTTTAGAACTGGGGCTGCGTGCGCTACAGCGACGCCTGACACCCTGGCATGGAGAAATACAATGAGCGAACGACTGACCATTACCCCGTTGGGTCCCTTCATTGGTGCACAGGTTTCTGGCCTTGATGTCACCCGGCCATTGAGCGATAACCAGTTTGAACAGCTTTACCATGCGGTATTGCGTCATCAGGTGGTGTTCCTGCGTGAGCAGGCGATTACCCCGCAGCAACAGCGTGCGCTGGCGTTGCGCTTTGGTGATTTACATATTCACCCTGTCTATCCGCATGCGGAAGGGGTGGAAGAGATCATTGTCCTGGATACCCATAACGATAATCCACCGGATAATGACAACTGGCATACCGATGTGACCTTTATTGAAACACCGCCTGCTGGCGCGATTCTGGCGGCGAAAATATTGCCGGAAACAGGTGGCGATACGTTATGGACCAGTGGAATTGCGGCATTTGAAGCCTTGTCTGCCCCTTTCCAGGCGTTGCTCAGCGGGTTACGAGCAGAACACGACTTCAAAAAATCGTTCCAGGAACACAAGTACCGTAAAACCGAAGAGGAACATCAGCGCTGGCAGGAGGCTGTCGCGAAGCATCCGCCTCTGTTGCATCCGGTGGTGCGTACGCATCCTGTAACCGGTAAGCAGGCGCTCTTCGTGAACGAGGGTTTTACGACGCGGATTGTGGATGTGACGGAGAAGGAGAGTGATGCCCTTTTAGGCTTCCTGTTTGCGCATATTACGAAGCCGGAGTTTCAGGTGCGCTGGCGCTGGCAGGAGAACGATCTGGCGATTTGGGATAACCGAGTGACACAGCATTATGCGAATGCGGATTATCTGCCTCAGCGTCGCATTATGCAGCGGGCAACGATTCTTGGGGATAAGCCGTTTTACCGTGCACCCTGATCCCTCTCCTAAAAGAGGCGAGGGGATTGCCCGTCGCGCGGTTTTTACCCTCTCCCTTTTAGGGAGAGAGCAAGAGGTAGGGTTATAAATGCGCTTCAATATACCGCTGATAGCGGTTGGCTTTGAGGTAGCATAAATCCACCAGAACCAGCCCATCCACGCAGTTATTGAACGCCGGATCGCTGCCAAAATCGATGAATTGCACACCGCCCGGTTCACACAGTTCTGAATACTGCTTGTAGAGGGGCGGAATACCGCAGCCCAGATTACCGAGCAGCGATTTTAGCTTTGTCAGGTCATCCACATAATCGACGCCGCCAAATTGCGCCAGCACCTCCGGCAACGAGGCCGGGTATGGTTGACGGGATGCGGCAAAGGGGTGGCTGGCCGGGAACCACAGACGGTAAAACGCGACCAGCAGATCCCGCGCCGCAGGCGGTAATCCTCCGGAGATGGATACCGGACCGAAAAGGTAGCGGTAGTGGGGATAACGCGCCAGATAGGCCCCAATTCCTGACCACAGATAATCCAGACCACGGCGGCCCCAGTAGCGCGGCTGAATAAAGCTGCGTCCCAGTTCAATACCGTGCTCCAGAACATCCTGCATCTTGTCGTCATAATGGAACAGGCTGTAGCTGTAGAGGCCTTCCACACCACGGTGGGCAATCTGTCTGGCGGTCGGCATAAAACGGTACGCGCCGACGATTTCCAGATCCTCTTCATCCCACAGGATCAGGTGCAGATAATCATCGTCGTAGCTGTCGGTATCGCGACGTTTTCCACTGCCTTCTGCCACGGCACGAAACGCGATTTCCCGCAAGCGACCCAGTTCACGCAGCAGCGGTGCGTCTTCTTGTCCGTTGCGTTGCCACAGGTAAATGGTTTTTCCGTCGCCGGTTTTCCCCAGACATTCTGCCTGAGCCAGTTCACGGCGAAGCGTGGCCCGATCTTCAGGACGCGCGATGGCACATTCCGTTTTGAATATTCCCGGCAGGCCTTTGCCAAGGCGCATCACATGCTGGCGGCACTGCTCAGCCATTTCTCGCGGAGACAACGTGGTGCTAAACCAGCTATTCCACGCAATTTGCTGACCAATTTTAATCGGCAGTTGGCTGTGACGGCGGCGGAACATCTGCTGCATGAGCAGCAGCATGGAAAGCGTGGGCGATACCAGCGTGCTGGCGTAAAACAACGCGCTGTTATGTGCCTGAATATGCATGGGAAGCAGAGGGGCGCGGAGTTTACTGGCAAGTTTGATAAAGCCGGAATGCCATTTTTTATCGCGAATACCCCTGCGCGTGGGCCGTGACACTTCGCCTGCGGGGAAGAAAATCAGTACGCCTGCGTTTTGCAGGTGCTGTTCCATTTGCACCAGGGATGTTTTCGCTGTCTTACCGCCCATATTATCGACCGGTATAAACAGGGAACTAAGCGGTTCAAGGTGCGTGAGCATCCGGTTGGTCACCACTTTGATATCACGGCGTACGCGTGAAACGGCATACATCAGCGCCAGGCCGTCGAGGGTTCCGGTCGGATGGTTAGCCATAATGACCAATGGGCCATGTTCGGGGATTTGTTCAAGATCGCGGGCGGAAATGGTGCAGAGAATATCGAGATGTTCCAGAACTTGTTCCACCATATCCAGCCCTTTCAGGTGGCGGTGGGTGGCTGCAAACTGCTGGAATTCTTCTTCGTAGAACAGTCTTTTTAACAGACTTTTTTGCCAGGGTGCAGGCCTCGCCTGAGGCCAAAGGTCATCGAGAACACTGTCGAGACTAAACATGGTAACTCCTCCTGCCGTCTTGCGAAGACAGTAGAAGGGGCAGATGTCGGTTGTATTGCAGTTTGGTGAAGTTATTGCGTGGCTTCCCTCTCCAGGAGGAGAGGGAAAGGGAGGAATTAACGCAGAATTTTCTTCTCGGCCAGATCCAGCGCGAAGTAGGTGAAGATCAGATCCGCCCCCGCGCGTTTGATTGCGCCCAGGCTTTCCAGAATCACTTTCTCTTCGTCGATCGCACCGGCTTGCGCCGCGAATTTGATCATCGCATATTCACCGCTCACCTGGTATGCGCCCAGCGGCAACTGGGTGCGTTCGCGGATGTCGCGCAGGATATCCAGATATGCGCCAGCCGGTTTGACCATCAGGCAATCGGCGCCCTGAGCTTCATCGAGCAGGGATTCGCGGATCGCCTCGCGGCGGTTCAGCGGGTTCATCTGATAGGTTTTGCGATCGCCTTTCAGCGCTGTGCCTGCGGCTTCACGGAACGGGCCGTAGAAGGAGGAGGCGAATTTGGTGGAGTAGGACATGATGGCGGTATCTGTGAAGCCCGCAGCATCCAGCGCCTGACGGAGCGCCTGCACCTGGCCATCCATCGCGGCGGAAGGCGCGATGAAATCAGCGCCGGCAGCGGCGGCAACGACCGCCTGTTTGCCGAGGTTCAGCAGGGTGGCATCGTTATCTACGCCGTGGTCGCACAGCACACCACAGTGGCCGTGAGCGGTGTATTCGCAGAAACAGGTATCGGACATGACAATCATTTCCGGCACTGTCTCTTTGCAGATGCGCGACATGCGTGCCACCAGACCGTCTTCCTTCCAGGCATCGCTGCCGGTGGCATCAGTGTGGTGAGAGATGCCGAAGGTCATCACGGAGCGGATCCCGGCATTGGCAATGCGTTCGATCTCACGTGCCAGATGCTTTTCAGGAATGCGCATAACGCCGGGCATTGCATCGATGGCTTTGTAGTCATCGATCTCTTCTTCAACAAAAATCGGCAACACCAGATCGTTTAAGGTCAGTGTTGTCTCTTCAAACATAGCGCGCAGAGCCGGTGACTTGCGCAGGCGGCGGGGACGAGCAATTAAATCGGTCATGATATGCCTGACGTTTGAGGAACAAAGAAGGGCGCAGTGTACCTCAAATTTAACTGGGGTGTTTCGCAAAACAGGCGTTACACCCCAGACTTGTACGGTCAGGAAGCCGGGACAACCTGTGCTTTGTTGTCGCTCAGTTCGGCAACGAGGTTATTTATTCCGTCACTCATATTGACGAATCGGGTATTTGGCGAGCGTGTTACGACAACAAATGCGCCCACGTTTGATTGCGGGATCATCGCCATATAGGTAATGAATCCACCACCACCACCGGTTTTCTGAATAATGCCAGGGTGTCCATTTTTCGGTGCGAGGTAGACCCAGCCCATACCCAACGCATCGGCTTTACCCGGCACATCCATGCCCACCACACGGTGCAACTGACTGCGTTGGTAGATCAACGTCTGCATGCGGTCGGCCTGGTTGCTGCGAGAATAGAAATCAGACGAGAGGAACTGCTGCATCCAGCGCATCATGTCGCCAGGCGTGGAGTAAACACCACCACTCCCGATGGCCGCCAGTGTGTTGTTGCACGGGCTGGCCCCTTTTTCTGCCACCATCAGGCGTTTGCATTGGTCGGGTGAGGGGGTGAACGTCGTGTCTTTCATGCCCAGTGGGCGCGTGATTTGTTCTTCAAACAGCTGGGTATAGGGCTTGCCAGATGCCGTTGATAACGCATCAGCCAACAAATCAAACGCCAGGTTCGAATAGGACGCCTGTGAGCCAGGCGCGGTTTTCAGCGAGGCGGTGTTCAGATAGCTCCAGCGTTGTTCACGGGTCGGCCAGACGAAGACCGCTCTGTGCGCCGCTCCACCGGGTTGTTCACGAGGCAGGGCGCTAGTGTGGGTCGCCAGGTTTACCAGCGTAATCGGTGCTCCCTGATACGTTGGCACGCGAGTACCAGGTGGAGCGTACTTACTCAGGGGATCGTTGAGTTTCACCACGCCCTGGTCGAGCAACTTCACCAGCATTTCACTGGTCATTAACTTGGTTAATGACGCAATTCGAATGACCGAATCCAGTTGCGGATGAACATTACTTCCTGGGCGCGTTTCGCCAAAACTGCGAAAAACACGCTGGTTGCCGTCGATGACCACTAATGCCATGCCGGTTGCACCGCTGCCGTAGTAGATCAAATTTGCGTAGCGATCGGCAATATCAGAGGCAAAAGAAGGGGCTGTCAGCGGCTGGGCTGCCTGGACCGTGGATAGGCTTACCGCACACAGCGCGGCGAAAGAAAACAGACAACGTTTCAACGAAAAGCATCCATGAAGTGAATGAAGGAAGTAATGGGTATTTATACTACTAAACGGTGCGGTGCAATGGCCTGAATTGCATAACGATAGTGAGAAAAACGTAACCATGGGTAAATAAGAACAATTTCATTGTTCACCGCCTCCCATTTTGTGACATCGGGCTTATGATAGTCGTTTGTTTCGCTCAATTTTTCGGAGAAGGGTATGGCTGAGAAGCGTGTGGTTATGGTTATCGATATGCAACAGGGTGTCTTCGCGACCCCGCGTATTCAGCGCGAACAATGTGTTTCGCACATCAATCAACTCACGCAGGCCGCCGATATGGTTATTTTTATTCAGCATACCGAAACCGGAGGGCTGGAAGAGGGGAGTGACGGGTTTGCTCTGCTTCCTGAATTGCACCAGCCAGCAGGGGCATTTTACGTGACGAAGACGGCTTGTGATGCGTTTTATCACACTGCGCTTGAGGCACTGTTGCGCGAACAGGAGGTCGGTCAGTTTGTCATGTGCGGTTGTGCGACGGATTACTGTGTTGATGCCACTTTCAAGAACGGTGTCAGCCGTGGCTACCATATTACTGTCGCAGAAGATGCCCATACCACGGCAAACCGCCCGGCCGCAGAAGCCAAAACACTGATACAGCATTATAACGACGTCTGGCGCACTTTTATTGCACCGGATAATCCGCCTGTTGTGAAATCCACCGAAACAATTCTCGAAAACTGGAAAGCGAACTAATAATAAACCATTGGGTCTGACCCTTTTGCGCAGGCCAGATTGCGGGCCTGTCGCTGCATTTTCGTATGGCGATGTGTTGAACACAGCAACAGCCATAACTACAAGAAGGAAGCATTATGTTTACGTCTTTTTTCCCAAAACCGGGGCCATTTTTTCTCTCGGCGTTTATTTGGGCACTGATCGCGGTCATTTTCTGGCAGGCTGGTGGTGGCGTCTGGCTTGAGCACATCACAGGGGCCACGGGGGATGTGCCAATTAGCGCCGCCCGTTTCTGGTCGCTGAGTTATCTGCTGTTTTACGCCTATTACGTTGTGTGCGTGGGGCTGTTTGCACTTTTCTGGTTTACCTATTCGCCGCATCGCTGGCAGTACTGGTCGATCCTTGGCACATCGCTCATCATTTTTGTTACCTGGTTTTTGGTGGAAGTGGGCGTGGCTGTCAACGCATGGTATGCCCCGTTCTACGATTTGATTCAGACCGCGCTGAGCTCGCCACACAAGGTGACGATTAATCAGTTCTATCATGAGGTGGGGATCTTCCTCGGCATCGCCCTTATTGCCGTGGTGATTGGTGTAATGAATAACTTCTTCGTCAGCCACTATGTTTTTCGCTGGCGTACCGCAATGAACGAACACTACATGGCGCACTGGCAACATTTGCGTCATATCGAAGGTGCAGCCCAGCGTGTACAGGAAGACACCATGCGTTTTGCCTCCACTCTTGAAGATATGGGTGTGAGCTTTATTAACGCGATCATGACGCTGATTGCATTCCTGCCCGTTCTGGTGACGCTCTCCGCGCATGTGCCGGACCTGCCGATTGTTGGCCATCTGCCCTATGGACTGGTGATTGCTGCTATTGTCTGGTCTCTGATGGGGACGGGGCTGCTGGCCGTTGTTGGGATCAAACTGCCGGGACTGGAATTTAAAAACCAGCGTGTAGAAGCGGCGTATCGTAAAGAGTTGGTTTATGGTGAAGATGATGAAAACCGCGCTTCACCTCCGACCGTACGTGAACTTTTCGGTGCGGTACGTCGTAACTATTTCCGCCTCTACTTCCATTACATGTATTTCAATATCGCCCGCATTCTTTATCTACAGGTTGATAATGTTTTCGGTTTGTTCCTGCTGTTCCCGTCAATTGTTGCGGGTACGATCACTCTGGGCCTGATGACGCAGATTACTAACGTATTTGGTCAGGTTCGCGGTTCATTCCAGTATCTGATCAGTTCATGGACCACGTTGGTGGAACTGATGTCTATCTATAAACGTTTACGCAGTTTTGAGCGTGAACTGGATGGACAGGATCTGCAGGAAGTTACCAATACCTTAAGCTAATACAGGGAGTTGCTATGCTGTTTGTCGTACCGCGTGTGTTACCGTTGTCCTTGCTGGCCGCCATCGTGCTTGTGGGTTGTGCTGAGAAAGGAGCGGTTCCGCTCAAACAGGGGGAAAAACCGCTGGATGTGGCGAGTGTCGTACGGCAAAAAATGCCTGCCAGCGTGAAGGAACGCAATGCGTGGGCCGATGCGTTAGCGAAAACTTTTGAAAGCCAGAAGATTGCCCCCACCGAGGAGAATATCTGCTCGGTGCTGGCCGTCGCGCAACAGGAGTCTATGTACCAGGCCGATCCGGTCGTTCCCGGACTGAATAAAATCGCCTGGAAAGAGATCGACCGACGTGCCGGGACGATGCATATTCCGGTTTTCCTGGTGCATACCGCGCTCAAAATCACGTCGCCAAACGGCAAAACATACAGCGAACGTCTGGATACGGTGAAAACCGAGAAACAGCTGAGCGCAATTTTCGATGACTTTATTGATATGGTCCCGATGGGGCAGAAGCTGTTTGGTTCGCTGAACCCGGTACATACGGGCGGACCGATGCAGGTCAGTATTGCGTTTGCGGAAAAACATACCGACGGCTACCCGTGGAAGATTGATGATACGGTGCGCAAAGAGGTCTTCTCCTTGCGCGGTGGGCTCTGGTTTGGGACTTATCACCTGCTGAATTATCCGGCAAACTACAGCGCGCCATTGTACCGTTTCGCGGATTTTAATGCCGGATGGTACGCCAGTCGTAACGCTGCGTTCCAGAATGCGCTCAGTCGTGCCAGCGGTGTGAAACTGGCTCTGGACGGCGATCTGATTGCGTACGGTAGCAGTGAGGCAGGAACCACAGAGCTTGCGGTGCGTAAGCTTTCGGCAAAACTGGGAATGAGCAACAGCGATATTCGCCATCAGCTGGAAAAAGGCGATAGCCTGGCGTTTGAGAAAACGGATTTATACCAGCAGGTTTTCAGGCTGGCGGAACAGAAGAGCGGGAAAACATTGCCCAAAGAGGTTTTGCCTGGCATCCAACTGGAAAGCCCGAAGATAACGCGTAATCTTACCACGGCGTGGTTTGCAAAACGGGTGGATGATCGTCAGGCACGTTGCATGGCGCTGTAAGGGTAAGACTCAGGGATGACGTCGCCAGCGCAGCACCAGTGCGACAATGCCCAGAATCATACAACCCGCAATAAACGGAATGAGCCCAAATACGGTGGCCACACCAAACCCCATCTCTACCTGTGGTCGACCAGAATCCTGCACTTGCATCAGGTGTTCATACACGCCTGGAGCGTGCACCAGGATGTTGAGAAGCTGTGAACCCGCCCAGAAGCAGAACAGCACAAACAGGGCATAAGCAATGTTGCCTGCGGTGGAGGTTTTTGGTTGTTTGCCGCCAAAAATCGGCTTTGACAAGGTAAAATCAGCCATAAAGACCTCCCGATAATTCACTCTGTTCAGAAACGCGTCGTACAGGGTGAGTTTGACAGGTCATCACGTTTGTCAATATCAGAATCGTGGTAATTTGCGCTAAGGCATTCTCCTGGATTGCTGATTTCTGCATCACATCACAGTTTTTTGACTTAAGTGAAACTGTCTCGTATTTAAGAATTACCGCATCCGCCACAGACCTGATTATTAAACTGTGAGAGGATGTCTTTTTTTCTGTCGGAGTTGCCATGAAGCTGTCTGCCAAACTACGCCGTGACTGGCATTACTATGCTTTTGCCATTGGGCTGATATTTATTCTTAACGGTGTTGTGGGGCTGCTGGGATTTGAAGCAAAAGGCTGGCAAACCTATGCGGTTGGACTGGTGACCTGGGTAATCAGTTTCTGGTTGGCAGGATTCATTATCCGCCGCCGGCCTGAGGACACGACAGCGGATGAGGCGGAAACGGTGAAGAAAAGCGATTAACCGTTTACCGAGCTTTTGAGGGCGCTATCGGCGGCATGTCGTTCCAGCGCCAGTTCGATCAAGCGGGTGATCAGTGCCGGATAGCTAAGGCCGCTGGCCTGCCAGAGTTTCGGGTACATGCTGATATTCGTAAAGCCCGGCAGCGTATTGATTTCGTTGATCACCACGTCGTTTTCCGGGGTTAAAAACACGTCGACACGCGCCATACCTGAGCAGCCCAGTGCCTGATAGGCCTCAACGGCGATCGCCAGGATCTTGTCATTGATGACCGAATCGATGGCCGCAGGAACTACAACCTGAGCGCCTTTGTCATCAATGTACTTGGTATCGTAAGAGTAGAAATCGCTGTTTAACACCACTTCACCGCAGGTGCTCGCCTGTGGGAAATCGTTACCCAACACCGCACATTCAATTTCGCGCCCTTTGATGCCTTGCTCTACCACCACTTTATGGTCAAATTCAAACGCCAGGCGGACGGCTTCGGTAAACTGCGTTTCGTTTGTTACTTTGCTTACGCCCACGGAAGAACCCTGATTTGCAGGCTTAACAAACAGCGGCAGGCCTAACCGGGCGCTGATCTGGGCGAAGCTGTGCGTAGTGCGGTTAGCACGGGTGAGCGTGACAAAAGGTGCGATGTTCAGACCTGCGTCACGCAGCAGACGTTTGGTGACGTCTTTGTCCATGCAGGCGGCAGAGCCCAGTACATCGGAACCGACAAACGGCAGGTTAGCCATGCGCAACATACCCTGCAAAGATCCATCCTCTCCCAGTGTGCCGTGCACGATCGGGAAGATCACATCAATTTGAGCCAGCGTTTTCGCGTTACCAGCGTCGATGAACTGCCCCTGAGTCACGCCTGGAACGGTTGCCACGCTGATTTCAGATGGATTGAGGGCGATATGGGCCGGATCGTTCGCATTCAACAGATACTGGCTGGTATCGTTAACATGCCATTGGCCTTGTTTATCAATACCCAACAGAACAACCTCGAAGCGGTTTTTATCAATGGCATCGACGATATTTTTGGCCGACTGCAATGAAACTTCGTGTTCTGCTGATTTTCCCCCAAAGACAATTCCTACCCGCTGCTTTGCCATCTCACTCTCTTCCAGTATGACTAAAAGCCTATAACATACCACGATGCCATGCGGGTTTCGCGGCCTTCTGCCATAATGTTTTGGTGTGGTTTTTAAAGCATAATTCACCGCCCCTCAGAGGAAAGTTTGTGACATATTTCACAAATATGATGACTGGGAAGATAAAACACCAAAGTCATTCATGCCGCATCTCTGGCGCTACGTAAATGCACGTAACTTGCTAATCTGTGGACGAATTCGCCTAAAAATGAAGATTGCGTCAGTTATGGAATCCTGGAAAGTTAACCTTATTTCGGTCTGGTTTGGTTGTTTTTTTACCGGACTCGCCATCAGCCAGATTTTACCCTTCTTGCCTTTGTATGTGGCGCAGTTAGGCGTCAGCTCACACGAGGCGTTGTCCATGTGGTCGGGTCTGACGTTCAGCGTGACATTTTTGGTCTCCGCAATCGTGTCGCCCATGTGGGGCAGCCTTGCCGATCGTAAAGGACGCAAGCTCATGCTGCTGCGTGCCTCGCTGGGAATGGCGGTGGCGATTCTTCTTCAGGCGTATGCGACGAATGTCTGGCAACTGTTTTTACTGCGTGGCCTGATGGGGCTGACATCCGGCTATATTCCCAATGCGATGGCCCTGGTGGCGTCACAGGTTCCACGCGAGAGGAGCGGTTGGGCACTCAGCACGCTTTCAACGGCACAGATTAGTGGCGTCATTGGTGGCCCGCTGATGGGGGGCTTCCTGGCTGACCATGTGGGTCTGCGCGCGGTATTTTTCATTACCGCCATGTTGCTGGTGATCAGTTTCCTGGTCACGCTATTTCTCATCAAAGAGGGAGGGCGTCCACCTGTCAGCAAATCTGAGCGCCTGAGCGGTAAGGCGGTCTTTGCATCGCTACCCTATCCGGGGCTGATGATCAGTCTCTTCGTGACCACGATGGTGATTCAACTCTGTAATGGCTCGGTGGGGCCCATTCTGGCGTTGTTTATTAAGTCGATGGAGCCGGACAGCAATAATATCGCCTTCCTCAGCGGGATGATTGCCGCAGTGCCTGGCGTATCCGCGCTTATTTCCGCACCGCGTCTGGGGAAACTGGGCGATCGCATCGGAACCGCCCGGATACTGATGGCCACGCTTATTTTTGCGGTGGTGCTGTTTTTTGCCATGTCGTTCGTCACCTCGCCACTTCAGCTTGGGGTGCTCCGGTTCTTGCTGGGGTTTGCCGATGGCGCAATGTTACCCGCAGTACAAACCCTGCTGGTTAAATATTCCAGCGATCAGGTCACAGGGCGTATCTTCGGATATAACCAATCATTTATGTATCTGGGAAATGTCGCGGGCCCGCTTATTGGTGCATCGGTTTCCGCGATGGCTGGCTTCCGGTGGGTCTTTGCCGCCACGGCAGTGGTAGTATTGCTGAATATTATTCAACTGGCTATTGCATTGCGCCGTCGCCAGCAAATAGCAGAGGCAAAGGCTGAACGTTAATATCCAGACCAATGCATTATATATTCTTATGGCCACTATGTTTTTATATAACAAAAAATGCAGTGGCTTTTTTAATGATTTTACCGGGTGTGTTGATGGGTTTTAATAATAGAAAAACGTTTCGCTGATAAGCGACGGCAAATATTTACACTGTAAAGTGTTTTTTGCATAAGATAATACCTTTCACCTCTTTGCATTGTTGATTCAGAGTGCTAAGTTCAGCAGAAATCCCATAAGGAAATAGCACGATGAAAAATCTCATTGCTGAGTTGCTGGTTAAGCTTGCACAAAAGGAAGAGGAGTCAAAAGAACTGGTTGCCCAGGTTGAGGCGTTGGAAATTGTTGTCACAGCGTTGCTGCGACAAATGGCGAAACAGGATCAACTGGCATTGATTCAAAGCATCGAGGGCGCGCTCGATGATGCCAGACCGGATTCTCAGGTTCCTGTTCAGGATACGGAGATGCTTCAGCAATACGTAAAAAAGCTATTAAGGCATCCTCGCAACTAAACCGTCATCGAACATAACGGCTTGTCATAGAAATGTCATGCAGGTTGCCTATAGTCGCTCTGTTTTATTTTTATGTATTTTTACATGGAGAAAGTAAATTGAAACAGAGCGCACTTTTCATCGCATTAATACCCCTGTTATTTACCCCTGTAATTCATGCTGAAACCACGAATACCAGTGTACTGGATAATCGTGCAGCACAGGGCGATATCACCCAGCCTGGTGGCGCACGCCGGTTATCAGAAGATCAAACGGCTGCAATTCGTGCATCACTGAATGACAAACCAGCAAAAAATATTATTTTGCTGATTGGTGATGGCATGGGGGATTCTGAAATTACCGCCGCGCGAAATTATGCCGAAGGGGCGGGTGGTTATTTTAAGGGTATTGATGCATTACCCCTTACCGGACAATACACGCATTACGCACTGGACAAAAAAACCGGTAAACCGGATTACGTGACGGACTCTGCCGCATCTGCAACGGCGTGGACAACCGGCGTGAAAACCTATAATGGCGCGCTGGGCGTAGACATTCACGAGAAAGATCATCAAACCATTCTGGAAATGGCAAAAGCGGCGGGGCTGGCAACCGGCAACGTCTCTACCGCGGAACTTCAGGATGCAACACCTGCAGCGCTTATCTCACATGTGACATCGCGTAAATGCTATGGCCCGTCTGTTACCAGCGAAAAATGTCCGACGAACGCCCTGGAAAAAGGAGGTAAAGGCTCTATTACTGAGCAGTTGCTGAATGCGCGTGCAGATGTGACTCTGGGCGGGGGCGCGAAAACCTTCGCAGAAACGGCCACGGCGGGTGACTGGCAGGGTAAAACGCTGCGTGAACAAGCCCAGGCTCGTGGTTATCAGATGGTGAGCGATGCCACCTCTCTGGCGGCTATCACTGAAGCAAATCAGGACAAACCTTTGCTGGGACTCTTCTCTGACGGCAACATGCCTGTGCGTTGGGAAGGCCCAAAAGCCTCTTACCACGGCAATATCGACAAGCCAGCGGTAACCTGCACACCTAACCCGAAACGTAACGACAGCGTACCGACGCTGGCGGCCATGACGGATAAAGCCATCTCCCTGTTGAGCAAGAGCGAAAAAGGCTTCTTCCTGCAGGTCGAAGGGGCATCAATCGATAAACAGGATCATGCGGCTAACCCATGTGGTCAGATTGGTGAAACGGTCGATCTGGATGAAGCTGTGCAGAAAGCGCTGGAATTTGCGAAGAAAGACGGCAATACCCTCGTGGTCGTTACGGCTGACCATGCGCATGCCAGCCAAATCATTCCTTCTGACACTAAAGCTCCGGGCCTGACACAGGCGCTGAATACCAAAGATGGTGCAGTGATGGTCATGAGCTATGGCAACTCTGAAGAAGAGTCAATGGAACATACCGGCACGCAATTGCGCATCGCGGCGTACGGCCCACATGCGGCAAACGTGGTAGGGCTGACCGATCAAACCGATCTGTTCTACACCATGAAAGCGGCTCTGGGACTGAAATAAGAGACTCACCCGGCGGAAATTATCCCTGCCGGGTGGTTTTTTCTCTGCCACGAACCAGACTTACAGTGAATCTTCACAAAAGGATGGTGCAATGAAAATAACATTACTGGTTACCCTGCTTTCTGGCATGTTTCTGATCTCTTCAGTACATGCTGCCGAAAAAACATTAACCCCTCAGCAGCAACGAATGACCACCTGCAATCAGCAGGCAACCGCCAAGACGCTAAAAGGGGATGCGCGTAAGACCTACATGAGCGATTGCCTGAAAAATAGTGCGTCGAAACCGGATGAGAAAAGCCTGACACCACAGCAGCAAAAAATGCGCGAATGTAATGCCCAGGCAACGGAGCAATCGCTCAAAGGTGACGATCGCAGCAAGTTTATGAGCGGCTGTCTGAAGAAAAAAGCGTAGTCCTAACGGGTGAGCGGGCGTTATGGCTCACCCGAAATTTCATACTTTCCCCGCCCCCTCTCTCTCTATAATTGGGAAAATGTTTCAGAATATTCCCAAAAATGATGAATGATGAAAACTTTTACAATAAAGAACGCATTCGGGAAGAGTGGCATCAAAACCTTTCTCAGGATGACTCCCACCGCTCCGGTATTCGATTTTCCCGGCGGGTGCGTCTCGCTCGGGTAACCGGTCTGGCCGCCATGTTTTTCCCCATTGCGGGAGTATTGGTCACCCATCTGATTCCCGGCGGATGGTGGTTATTTTTGGTGGGTTGGGCGTTTGTCTGGCCTCACCTGGCCTGGCAACTTTCCTGCCGTTCACCTGACTCCCACAGCACCGAAATAAATAACCTGAAACTCGATGCGATCATCGCAGGAATATGGATTGGGTTGATGGGCGTGAATGTACTGCCAGCCGTGGCACTGGTCATGATGATTGGCATGAACATGATGGGGTCTGGCGGTTTTCGGTTATTTGTCTGCGGGATCACGATGACCGTGATTTCAACCCTGGTGACGCTACAACTGACTGGCAGAGTTGTGGCGTTTATGCCAGACCCGCTGGCATGGTGGCTGACGTTGCCTGTGATGGTCCTGTACCCGATGCTGTTTGCATGGGTGAGCCATGAGACTGCGATTAGGCTTGCTGAACACAAACGCCATCTTGAACTGATGAGTACCCGCGATGGAATGACTGGTGTATTTAACCGTCGTCACTGGGAAACATTCTTACTGAAAGAATATGAAAATTGCCGCCGTAGCCACGGTGATGCGGCTATTTTACTTATCGATATCGACCACTTTAAGAGCATCAACGATACGTGGGGGCATGACGTCGGCGATGAAGCTATTATCGCCATTACTCGCCAGTTGCAAATGACTCTGCGCGCAGGTGATGTGATTGGACGCTTTGGTGGCGATGAGTTTGCCGTGATTATGTCCGGGACGCCGGCCGAAAAAGCGATTGCAGCGATGTCTCGTGTTCATGAACGACTGGAAAAATTGTCGCTTCCGAGCGCACCGCAAGAGCGGCTGCGTATTAGTGTCGGAATTGCGCCGTGGGGACCGCAGTTCGGACATCATCGCGAATGGTTAAAAGCGGCGGATGTTGCCCTCTATAAAGCCAAGAATGCCGGACGTGGCCGCACTGAAGTGGCGGCATAACGTCCGGAGGTACATCTTAAGATTTACTGAGCTTTTCTGATTTTTCCATGCATTTTGCCATCGCTTCTATGACGGCTGCGCGGAACCCGCGCTCTTCAAGTACACGCACTGCTTCAATGGTTGTCCCGCCTGGTGAGCACACCATATCCTTCAGCTCACCCGGATGTTTACCGGTTTCCAGCACCATTTTGGCTGAACCCATTACTGCCTGGGCTGCAAATTTATAGGCCTGGGCTCGTGGCATACCGCCGAGAACCGCGGCATCAGCCATTGCTTCGAGAAACATGAAGACATAGGCTGGCGCCGATCCGCTCACACCCACAACCGGGTGGATCATTGCTTCAGCGATCACTTCAGCTTCGCCAAAGCAGCGGAAAATATTCAATACATCCGCCACGTCCTCTGGAGTGACCAATGCATTAGGCGTTACAGAGGTCATTCCTGCATTAACCAGCGATGGCGTATTCGGCATGGCGCGGACGATTTTACGATCGTGGCCTAATGCCCTGGCCAGTTGATCCAGTGTGACACCTGCCGCAATCGACACAACCAGCGTATCTTTGTTCAGACTTGAGGTCACTTCACTCAGGACTTTGATCATGATGTTAGGTTTGACTGCGCCAAAGACAATATCAGCAACCTGGGCGACTTCCTGTGCGCTTTCCGCAGCATTGATACCGTACTCATCGCGCAATGCGGCAACTTTATCGGGCGAGGGAGTATAGACCCAAATTTGTCCAGGCAGAACCTGTCCACTGGCAATGAGACCACCAAGAATGGCTTTTCCCATGTTGCCACAGCCAATAAAGCCGATTTTCTTCTCCATCATGTCTCTCCGTTATTATGCGTTGTTGTCTCTGATTGATAGCTTTATAGCTTAACAATGAAAAGCAGGCGACAATAGCAATCAATGTCATCATGAGGAGACAACATGGCAATTTGGGTAGATGCGGACGCGTGTCCGAATGTGATTAAAGAAATTTTATTTCGTGCGGCTGAGCGCGTACAGATGCCGTTAACGTTGGTTGCCAATCAGAACTTACGTGTACCACCTTCGAAGTTTATCCGTTCGATGCGTGTCCCTGCCGGGTTTGACGTCGCGGATAACGAAATTGTGCGCCTGTGCAGTCCAGAGGATTTGGTGATCACTGCGGATATCCCACTGGCGGCGGAAGTACTGGAGAAAGGCGCTGCGGCTTTGAATCCACGTGGTGAGCGCTATTCACCATCAACAATACGCCAGAAACTGACCATGCGTGATTTTATGGATACCCTGCGGGCCAGTGGGGTTCAAACAGGTGGGCCAGACAGTCTTTCTCAGCGAGACCGACAACTTTTTGCAGCGGAGCTGGATAAATGGCTGCTGGAAGTGAAACGTCGTACCGCGTAATGATAAGCATTGCTAAATTGTGGTACAGTGTGGCAACTGCAGGGTTGTCATTGAGTACCGCTTTGCAGTAAAGTTAGCGCAACATCTACTGCAATCATTTCTTTACAGTCTTCACGCCGTCCGGCATCAAGGGGAACACCTGGTTATGACCCAACCCATCTTTTTAGTTGGCCCCCGTGGCTGTGGGAAAACCACCGTTGGACTGGAACTGGCACGCGTGTGTCAAAGTCAGTTTGTCGATACCGACCACTGGCTGCAAACGCATGCTGGCGTTACCATTGCAGAGATTGTTGAAAAGGAAGGCTGGGAAAGTTTTCGTGCGCGTGAAACGGCCACGTTAGAAGCGGTCACTGCTCCTTCAACCATTATTGCGACCGGCGGCGGTATTATCCTTGCCGAATGTAATCGCCAGTTTATGCGCGAAAAAGGCGTTGTGATTTATCTCTGCGCTCCCGTACCTACGCTGGTTGAACGCCTGGAGGCATTTCCTGAAGAAGGGCAGCGCCCTACGTTAACCGGTAAGCCGATAAGTGAAGAAGTGAGTGACGTGCTGGCTGAACGCGATGCGCTATACCGCGAAGCGGCGCATCATGTGGTTGATGCTTCTCTGACACCTGAACAGGTTGTCCACTCGATTACCACGGCGTTACGCCTCGCCTGCGCCAGCTAGCTGGCGTCTATACTTATAGTTCAGCCCAACAGCCAGGATGAACTATGCCAAACAGACCTCCTTACCCACGTCATGCGCGCATTATTACTGTAGAAAAAGGTCATCCAGGGCATACCGTGACCTGGTTTCAATTGCGTGCGGACTATCCCACTCCGGATTCGCTTATCAGCGAACACGAGACTGAAAATGAAGCGCTGGATGCCAAACAGCGCTACGAAGATCCCGAAAAAATCTGAACGACATCTCAATCTGTCCATAACTGTGCCCAAATCACACTTTTCACTCATCGGGAATGTTAAGCAGGAGTTAATATTTAGTTATTACAGGTAGATTCGGACAGGCCCGCCGATCTTTACATTTCGGTGTACAGATCACCTGCTACGCTTTTGTGCTGTTTCGTTGAAAACATGAACTGTGCAGCGTAGTGAGCCTGTACCTGTGTGACAGCTGTGGTAGTGATGAAAGGCGATCAAAATGAAGGCGACGTTGGCGATCCTCACCATTGGTGTGGTCCCTGTAAGCGAAGTATTACCGCTCTTAACTGAGCATGTCTCTGAACAACAAATCACACATCTTAGCTTGCTGGGTAAGATGAGTCGGGAAGAGGTCATGGAAGACTACGCGCTTGAAGAGGGTGAGGACCCCCTACCGACGTTATTAAGTGACGGTAAACTGGCGAATGTGTCACGTCAGAAAATCGAGCGCTCACTTCAGGGGGTAATCGAAGTGCTCGATAATCAAGGGTATGACGTTATTTTACTGATGAGTACGGCCCCGATTCAGGGCCTGCTTGCGCGTAATGCGATTCTGCTGGAGCCCATGCGGATTATCCCGCCGCTGGTGGCTTCGATTGTCGATGGACATCAGGTGGGGGTCATTGTCCCAATAGAAGAGCTTCTGGATAATCAGGCCGCTAAATGGAGCGCCCTTGAGCGCACACCATCGTATGCACTGGCTAATCCAGTCGGGGGTAGTGAAGCAACGCTTATTGCCGCAGGGCAGGCATTGCTCGATCAGGGGGCTGATGTGTTGATACTGGACTGTCTCGGATTTCACCAGCGACATCGTGATTTATTGCAAAAAGCGCTGGATGTACCGGTCCTGTTATCCAACGTGCTGATGGCACGTCTGGCATCAGAATTACTGGCGTAATGATTTTGCGTGACAGGTTATGAGCATGGCCCCTATAGTGGATTTTTATCCAAAGATATAAGGGCCAGTTCATGCTTCAAAGTAACGAATACTTTTCCGGTAAAGTGAAATCCATTAGTTTTACCAGCAGCAGTACTGGCCGCGCCAGTGTTGGCGTAATGGCAGAAGGGGAATATACCTTTGGCACTGCGGAGCCTGAAGAGATGACGGTGGTAAGCGGTGCGCTGAATGTATTGCTGCCAGGTGAGACTGAATGGAAAGTGTATGCTGCCGGACAGGTGTTCAACGTACCTGGTCACAGTGAATTTCATTTGCAGGTTGCCGAGCCAACCTCGTATCTGTGCCGTTATCTGTAAGATTGTTCCCCTCTCCTTTACGGGAGAGGGGAACAGCGTTAGCGCTGCGCTTCCCCGCCTAAGCCTTCTACCAGACTCTGAATCAAGGCCGCCAGTTCGCCAGTCATCAGGATAAAGTCCGCGTCAAAGCGTTGGGCAAAATCTTCGCGGTCGATATCTTCGTTCTGGTCACGAAGTTCGTCGCAGAACTTCAGACGTTTCACGGAACCGTCGTCGCACATCACAAACTGGATGCGTTGCTGCCAGTCCAGTGCCAGTTTTGTGACGACTTTGCCTGCTTCAATGTGTACGGCTATTTCGTCGCTCACCAGATCCTGTTTTTTCGCGCGGATCACGCCGCCATCTTCAAGCAGAGCTTTCAACTCCGCTTCATCCAGCAACTGGAAGCCCTGGGCAGCACTGCCGCTACGTACCCACTCGGTCAGCGTCAGCTCAATAGGCGTTTCCATTGCCAGTGGGACCACGGGTAAAGAGCCGAGGCTTTTACGCAGCAGAGCCAGGGTGTCTTCTGCCTTCTTGGCACTGGCGCAGTCGACCATGATCAACCCGTTTACGGTGTCGATCCACATCATGGTTTGATTGAAACGGCTGAAGGCACGCGGCAGCAGCGAGTGCAGAACTTCATCTTTCAGCGAATCTTTTTCGGTTTTTTTCAGCTTACGACCCTGTTCGGCCTCCAGCTTGAAGATCTTCGCTTCGAGCGCCTGCTTAACCACCGGCGTTGGCAGGATTTTTTCTTCTTTACGGGCGCAGACGATGATTTGACCATTGGTCGTGTGGGTCAGAGCATCGCTTTGTGAGCCCATCGGAGGAACCCAACCGGTTTTGGCCATATCCTGGCTACCGCAAGGGGTAAACGCATAAGCGGCTAACTGTTTTTCCATCTCTTCTGCGCTCAGCGAGACGTCGCGGCTGAGACGGTAAACCATCAAATTTTTGAACCACAGCATGATAATTTCCACGGCCTTGTCGTTAAATCAGCGGGCATGATAACGAATTGTCGCATCGCTTGCATTGCTAATCGGGTAGCTGGCTTCTACTCTGTTGATAATCAAAATAAAGAGGAGTGCCTTGTGCGTATTGGTATTGATTTAGGCGGAACCAAAACAGAAGTCATCGCACTGGGCGAGCAGGGGGAACAATGGTTTCGCCACCGCCTGCCAACACCGCGTGATGATTATCGGCAAACCATTGAAACCATCGCATCGCTTGTCGACATGGCAGAAAAAGCAACGGGGCAAACAGGCACTGTTGGGATGGGGATCCCCGGCTCTATTTCGCCTTACACGGGCGTGGTGAAAAATGCGAACTCTACCTGGCTTAATGGTCAGCCTTTTGATAAGGATTTAAGCGCTCGTCTTAACCGTGAAGTCCGTCTGGCCAATGATGCCAACTGTCTGGCCGTTTCTGAGGCCATTGATGGCGCAGCGGCGGGCGCGAAAACCGTGTTTGCCGTCATCATTGGTACGGGCTGTGGTGCGGGGGTGGCGTTTAATGGGCGCTCGCACATCGGGGGAAACGGTACTGCGGGTGAATGGGGGCATAACCCTTTGCCATGGCCGGATGACGATGAGCTGAAATATCGCGCTGAAGTGCCGTGTTACTGCGGTAAGCAGGGCTGCATTGAGACCTTCATCTCAGGAACCGGGTTTGCTACCGACTACCGTCGCCTGAGCGGTCATCCGCTGAAAGGCAGTGAAATCATGCATCTTGTTGGGGAAAACGATCCCATTGCAGAGCGTGCGTTAAGCCGTTATGAGATGCGTCTGGCGAAATCACTGGCACACGTAGTGAATATTCTGGATCCTGATGTGATTGTGTTGGGCGGTGGGATGAGTAACGTCGATCGTCTGTACACCACAGTACCGAATCTGGTGAAACAGTGGGTGTTCGGTGGAGAATGTGAAACGCCTATCCGCAAAGCGGTCCACGGAGATTCCAGCGGCGTGCGCGGCGCGGCGTGGTTGTGGCCGGAATAAAAGCAAAACGGCAACATTTGTTGCCGTTTTGAGTGTTTATGCCCTCTCCCTGTGGGAGAGGGCCAGGGGGAGGGCTGCAGACCGAACAGATCTACCCCACCATCACTCCACCGAAAACGCTTTATCCAGCTTGCTGTAACCTAGTCCGTTGATTTTTTTCACTTTGATCTGCACCGGAATGCGCTCTTTCATCGCCTCCACATGGCTGATAACGCCGATGGTTTTCCCGGTGGCGTTTAAGGCATCCAGTGCATCCAGCGCGGTGTCCAGCGTTTCGCTATCCAGCGTGCCGAATCCTTCGTCAAGGAACAGCGAATCGATCCGCGTTTTGTGGCTGACCAAATCGGAGAGTGCCAGAGCCAGGGCAAGGCTCACGAGGAAGCTTTCCCCACCTGAAAGCGTGCGCGTATCGCGAACTGCATCTGCCTGCCAGGTATCAACCACTTCCAGCTCCAGTGCATCGCTGGCTTTACGTTGCAGCAGGTAGCGCCCGTGCAGGCGGTTGAGCTGCTGGTTAGCAAGCCACACCAGGTTATCCAGGGTCAGGCCCTGGGCGAACTTACGGAAGCGATCGCCTGTGCTGGAGCCAATCAGCGAATTCAGATAGCCCCAGTCGTCGGCAAGGTGAGCGGCCTCTTCAATCTGTTGCCGTAACGTTTGCTGATGCTGGCGGTTATCACTGTCCTGTTTCAGTTGCTGGCGAATTTCACCCTGGCGGGTAGTATTTTCGCGCAGGGTGAGTGCGATGTGTTGTAACTGCGCTTGTAGCGTGACGGTGTCAGATTCCAGCGCATCAGGGCGATGCTGCTGATGCTCATGCAGCTGCTGATTCGCCTGACTGGAAAGTGCGGTGGCTTGCTGGAGTTGGTTATCCAGGGTTTGTTTTAGCTGTTCCAGACGGCGCAGGATATCGTCATCAAGCAGTGCTGCCAGGAAAGCCTCCTGATTAGCAAATACGCTTGCCGTAAGCGCCGCCGAAAACTGTGCCTGAGCGTGTTGAAGGCGTTCGCTTTCCAGATTTTCCTGCTGTTGCAGCGTTGTTAGCTGGCTTTGCAAGGATACGCACGTATTGTGGATCTCGCGCCAGTTCTCCGGGATATCGGATTCTGCTTCAGCGCTATCCCTCTCAGGAAGCGTATCAAGCAGCGGCGTCAGGGCGTCTATACGCGCTTGTATTGCGTTTTGCTGAGTTAGTTTTTCCTGCCAGCACGCAAATTCGTTCTCACGTTCTGCCAGCCAGGACGTTTCTGTGCCTTCGGCGGGTGCGCTCAGTGAAAGGGGATGCAGAGCCGTTTCCAGCGTAAGGCGGGTTGCCTCAATCTGTTGCTGGCACTGACGTTTCTGCGCTTCCTGTTCGTTGAGCTGGTTTTGCAGCCCCAGACGCTGGCTCAGCAGATAAAGCTGGCGTTCAAAGTGCTCCTGCTCATCTATCCAGGAGGCGATATCATCCTGAATATTCAGCGTAATATTCAGGCTAGCGCACGCCTCTAACCACTCCTTAGTGAGCGCTTGCTCTTCCTGAGAAAGCGTCTGTAGCTCTTCCGTTTCACGCTGGATCTGGCTGGTCAGGGCATTTACCTGCCCGAGTATCAGCAACCCTTCTTCTTTCAGGGCTGCAACCTCTTTCTCCATCGCATCACGGCGGCGCTGGTTTTCGGAAAGCGCCAGTGCCTGGTATTGCGCCACTGCCGGATGTTCGGTTGAACCGCAGAGTGGGCAGGGTTTCCCGGCCTCTAGCCGCGCCCGGTGGCTTTCAAGATCTTTAATTGTCTCTTCGTGCTGACATAACGTTTTAAGATCCTGGTAATGCTGGTTTTTTTCTTTGAATTGTTGTCGGCGTTGCGCCAGGGTTTCGTTAAGTTTTGTCTGTTCCGTCTGTGCTTTTTGTACACTTTCGCTGTTGTGGGCAAGGCGTTTTTGCAGTGGCTGATAGCGGGCATGAAGCGTAGTCAGTCGCTGGCGCGCGGCGCGGGACTGCGTTTGCTGCTCCATAGCGGCCGCAACGTCATCGGCTGACAACGTGAGAGTGTTTTCCGGTAACTCAGCGAGCTTCCGACGCAACTCCGCGAGACGACTGGTGATTGTCGTTAGCTGGTTTTTATCGCGATTATGCTGGGAAAAATGTGCCCGCCAGCCAGCAATTTCCTGTCCCCACAACCGGAAACGGTCATGCTCTGCGAGCCACTGAGTGAGTACGTTTTGCTCAGCCAGCCCTTGTTCGCGCGCGCGCAGCGCGCCGTGACGAATACGCCCCCGCCGTGCCACAGTGGACTGTAAGCGAGCATTTACTTCGGTAATTTGCTGTTTTGTCTGAGCAAGGCGCGTGGCTTGTTCTTGCTGATGCGCCCAAAGGGGACGTAATTGCGCAGCAGGTTGTGCCAGTTGTCGTTTTTCCAGATCGGGTGCGGCATCGGCGAGGGCCTGTTGCGCCTGTTGCTGCATTGCCACCGCCCGCTGTTGTTCGCGTAAAAGCTCGTCGTTACGTGTAAGCCATTGAAACGCTTTCTGTTGGCTTTGCTGCTGCGCCAGCAGGGTTTTCTCTTCGTCTGTAAGTACCTGCAAACTGTCCAGCACCTGCTGCTGTTGCTCCTCGCTTAGCAGCACCACACCAGCGGCCTGCGCTTCACGCAATTCAAGCTCACTGCGCGCTGCTTTGTGTTTCTCAAATACCATTGCGGAAATCTGGCCGTAGATCTCTGTGCCGGTTAACTCTTCCAGTAATTCGGCGCGCTCTTTTGGTTTGGCGTTGAGGAAGGCTGCGAACTGGCCCTGAGAGAGCAACATTGATCGGGTGAAACGACCATAATCCAGCCCGGTCAGCGAGGCGGTCAAATCCAGTTTATCTTTCACTTTATCGGCGAGGATTTTACCATCTTCACACTGTGCCAGCTCGACGCGGGGCGCTTGTAAGTTTCCGTCTGGTTGATTCCGCGCGCGGTTCTGGCTCCAGAATGCGCGATAAGCCACACCTTTCACTTCAAACTCGACTTCCGCCAGACATTCAGCAGTATCACGTGTCATCAGGTCGTTTTGCGATTGTGACACGGTATTCAGACGAGGTGTTTCGTGGTACAGCGCCAGGCAGATGGCATCGAGAAGGGTCGTTTTCCCCGCTCCTGTTGCGCCAGTAATGGCAAACAGTCCGTTGCTGGCGAATGGTTCGGCGGTAAAGTCGATTTTCCACTCACCTTTCAGGGAGTTGAGGTTTTTGAGACGCAGGCTGAGAATTTTCATGCGTTTTCATCCTCGTCATTAAGCGCATGCAGGGTATGGGTGAACAGTTCGTTGAGCCGCGCTCGTTTTGCGTCGTCGATCTCTTCCTGAGATAAACGTCGTTCAAACACCTCTTCAACCCGGAGTTCACTGAGCGTTTCACGCTGTGCACTTTGCAGTATTTTCTCGCGCTGTTCGCGGCTGCGACGCACCAGCAAAACCTCTACCGGCAGGTCTTCCGTCAGCGCCTGAATCTTACGCTGCATACCATGCAGGTAGTCATCGGTAGTGATTTCAATATCGAGCCAGACGGCAGGATGCTGCGCCATGCCACGCCACTGTTCCAGTTGAGCGGTGATGGCCGCCAGATCGCCTTTCAGCACGGCCAGCGGCTGAGTCACAGGCACGCCCAGCGTCTCAACAGCGCTGAGTTTGCCGTCGGAAAAGCTCACCAGGTGTACGGACTTTGCTTTGCCTGTTTCATCGAAACTGAGCGAAATGGGAGAGCCGCAGTAGCGAATGTGTTCGCTGCCGCCAATCATCTGCGCCCGGTGAATGTGCCCAAGGGCAATATAATCGGCAGGGGGAAAGTTTTGCGCCGGGAAGGCGTCGAGTGTTCCGATATAAATATCACGTACAGCATCACTTTTGCTGGCTCCGACGGTGGTCAGATGCCCGGTTGCAATCACGGGAATAGCCTGTTCGCCGCGCAGTGCGCAAGCCTCAATGTATTGCTGGTGATAGTAGTCAGTGATGGCCTGTAATAAATGCTGCTGCTTTTCGCTGCCGGAAAACCCGGCCTGGCTTTGTACGATGTCGCGCGGGCGTAAAAAAGGAATCGGGCACAGCACCGCACCTGGCGTACCGTCGCGTTTTTTCAGGATCTGCGGAGCGTGTCCGGCGTTTGCGACGACGGTCGTGTTCAGAAATGCGAGGATATCTCGCGACTCGTTGAGTGTGGCGACCGAGTCATGATTACCTGCGACTATCACCAGATGGCAGCCTGTTCGCTGGAGATGCACCACAAAACGGTTGTAAAGTTCTCGCGCATAACTGGGTGGGGAACCTGTATCGAAAATATCGCCCGCCACGATGATCGCATCCACATCATGTGACTGGGCTGTGTCCAGCAGCCAGTTCAGGAACGCTTCATGTTCAGCGGCGCGGCTTTTGCTGTAAAAGTTTTGACCCAGATGCCAGTCCGAGGTGTGAAGTATGCGCATAACAGATCCATGGCGAAAAAAGGAATGGGCGATTATAAACTTTCAGGAGCAGGAAAATAACCGCTGTAATAAAACAACAGTTTGCCATTTGTAGTGGTCATGTTTTTCATAAATCTGTCATAAATCTGACGCATAATGACGCCGCATTACAAACTTGTAACTTACATAAGACAGGGCAAAGTATGGCGAGACGTATTCTGGTCGTAGAAGATGAAGCACCTATTCGTGAAATGGTGTGCTTCGTGCTCGAACAAAATGGCTTTCAGCCGGTTGAAGCTGAAGATTATGACAGCGCGGTGAATCAGCTGAATGAACCCTGGCCCGATTTAATTCTGCTTGACTGGATGTTGCCTGGCGGCTCTGGTCTGCAGTTCATCAAACACATCAAACGTGAAGCGATGACGCGTGATATCCCGGTTGTGATGCTGACGGCGCGTGGTGAAGAGGAAGATCGCGTTCGTGGTCTTGAAACGGGGGCGGATGATTACATCACTAAACCGTTTTCGCCTAAAGAACTGGTGGCACGCATCAAAGCGGTAATGCGCCGCATTTCACCTATGGCGGTGGAAGAGGTAATTGAGATGCAGGGCTTAAGCCTGGATCCTACTTCGCACCGTGTCATGACAGGTGAAAATCCCCTTGATATGGGACCGACTGAATTCAAATTATTGCACTTCTTTATGACGCATCCAGAGCGAGTATACAGCCGTGAGCAGTTGCTGAATAACGTCTGGGGAACTAACGTGTATGTCGAAGACCGGACGGTCGATGTGCATATACGCCGCCTGCGTAAAGCGCTGGAGCATAGCGGCCACGATCGCATGGTGCAGACGGTCCGCGGCACGGGTTATCGTTTTTCGACCCGTTTCTGAACAATGACAGGAGTGTGACGCGTGCTGGAACGTCTGTCATGGAAAAGGCTCGTTTTTGAACTGATCTTATGTTGTATTCCGGCCTTCATTTTGGGGGCTATTGTGGGCCATCTGCCGTGGTTTTTGCTGGCGGCAGTGACTGGACTGTTGATCTGGCATTTCTGGAATTTACTGCGTCTTTCGTGGTGGTTGCGGGTAGACAGGAGTATGACTCCCCCGCCGGGAAGCGGAAGCTGGGAACCTCTGCTTTATGGTTTGCACCAGATGCAAATGCGCAATAAAAAGCGCCGCCGGGAACTGGGAAGCCTGATTAAACGCTTTCGTAGCGGCGCTGAGTCGCTACCGGATGCCGTGATTCTTACCACCGAAGAAGGGACGATCTTTTGGTGTAATGGCCTGGCGCAACAGCTGTTAGGCCTGCGCTGGCCGGATGATAATGGCCAGAACATCCTGAACCTTCTACGTTACCCGGAGTTCACGCTTTACCTGAAAAAGCGTGACTTTACTCGCCCGCACAACCTGAAACTGAACAATGGCCGACATCTTGAGATCCGCGTGATGCCTTACAGCGATCAGCAGTGGCTGATGGTGGCGCGTGATGTGACCCAGATGCACCAACTGGAAGGGGCGAGACGGAACTTCTTTGCTAACGTAAGCCATGAATTACGCACACCGCTGACCGTCCTTCAGGGCTATCTGGAAATGATGCAGGAGCAAACGCTGGAAGGCGCGCCACGTGAGAAAGCGCTGCACACCATGCGTGAGCAAACGCACCGGATGGAGGGTCTGGTAAAACAGCTTCTGACCTTGTCAAAAATTGAAGCTGCGCCCTCGCTGGCGCTGAATGATACGATCGACGTGCCGATGATGTTGCGTGTGGTGGAGCGTGAAGCGCAGACCTTAAGCCATAAAAAACACCAGTTGACCTTTGAGGTTGATAACACGCTGAAAGTGCTTGGCAGTGAAGATGAACTGCGGAGCGCCATCTCTAACCTGGTCTATAACGCGGTGAATCATACGCCGGAGGGAACGCACATTGTGGTGCGTTGGCAGCATCTCCCGACAGGCGCTGAATTTAGCGTTGAAGATAACGGTCCGGGGATTGCGCCGGAACACCTTCCACGTTTGACCGAGCGCTTCTACCGCGTGGACAAGGCACGCTCCCGGCAGACAGGGGGCAGTGGTCTGGGGCTGGCGATTGTAAAACATGCGGTCAATCACCATGAAAGCCGTCTTGATATTCAGAGCACGTTAGGGAAGGGGACTCGCTTCAGTTTCGTCATTCCGGAACGATTAATTGCCAAAAAGAGCGCCTGACAGCAGGTGTGTCATCCTTCCTTTCCACGGGTCAGCTTATGCTGGCCCGTTTGCTTTGCGGTCAAGCGAAACACGAATGAATTTTATACGGCTGATGGTTTTTTGTTCGCATTATTAGCCATGAGTTTTTCTTATCGTTGGTGCATTGTTCCAGTTCGTTTTCTCATGTTGGCATATTATTCTGGTTTTACGATCCCTCCTTGCCTTTAAACGTTATAAGCGTTTAAATTGCCCCCCATATACTGTCATACCGACTGTATTTGCGTGGTAAATCGAAAAACTATTCTTCGCCACGCCAGAACGGGAGCATATCCCGCTGAAATTGAGCAAATTTTCCGCTGTATTGTCCCGTCAGGGATGGCGAAAATCTCAACGTTTTCAACACCACATCCACAGGCAGTAAGGTTCTATGACCCATCACTTAAAATCGCGTGACATTATCGCGCTGGGCTTTATGACATTTGCGCTGTTCGTTGGCGCAGGCAACATCATTTTCCCTCCAATGGTTGGCTTGCAGGCGGGTGAACACGTCTGGACGGCTGCGATTGGCTTCCTCGTGACCGCGGTAGGTTTACCAGTGCTAACGATTATTGCCCTGGCAAAAGTGGGTGGCGGCGTTGATAGCCTTAGCTCACCAATCGGTAAAGTGGCGGGTGTTTTGCTGGCGACCGTGTGCTACCTGGCCGTTGGACCACTGTTTGCTGCGCCACGTACTGCGACCGTCTCTTTTGAAGTGGGGATTGCACCGCTGACGGGTGACGGGGCGATGCCGCTGTTTATTTACAGCCTGGTCTATTTCGCGATTGTGATTCTGGTTTCCCTCTATCCTGGCAAACTGCTGGATACCGTGGGCAACTTCCTGGCACCGATGAAAATTGTTGCGCTGATCGTGCTGGCAGTCGCGGCCATTATCTGGCCAGCGGGCCCTATCAGTGATGCGATGGATGCCTATAAAAACGCAGCCTTCTCGAATGGTTTTGTGAACGGTTATCTGACCATGGATACGCTGGGCGCTATGGTCTTTGGTATCGTTATTGTTAACGCTGCGCGTTCCCGCGGGGTGACCGAAGCTCGCCTGCTGACGCGTTATACCATCTGGGCTGGTCTGATGGCGGGTGTTGGTCTGACACTGCTGTATCTGGCGCTGTTCCGTCTGGGGTCTGATAGCGCGACGCTGGTCGATCAGAATGCCAATGGCGCAGCTATCCTGCATGCTTACGTTCAGCACACCTTCGGTGGCGCGGGTAGCCTCCTGTTAGCGGTACTGATTTTCCTCGCGTGCCTGGTGACGGCGGTTGGCCTGACCTGTGCGTGTGCTGAGTTCTTTGCCCAGTATCTGCCTCTCTCTTACCGCACGCTGGTATTTATCCTTGGCGGCTTCTCGATGGCAGTGTCAAACCTGGGGCTGAGCCACTTGATCCAGATCTCCATTCCGGTGCTGACTGCCATTTATCCGCCGTGTATCGTGCTGGTTGTACTGAGCTTTACGCGTCCGTGGTGGAATAATTCATCCCGAATTATTGCGCCTGCTATGTTTATCAGCCTGCTTTTTGGTATCCTTGACGGGATTAAAGCATCAGCGATTGGCGGCATGCTGCCTGCCTGGACACAACGTCTGCCATTGTCTGAACAAGGCCTGGCATGGCTGATGCCTACCGTTGTTGCGCTGATTCTGGCTGTTATCTGGGATCGTGCTGCAGGGCGTCAGGTTACCTCTAACGCGCATTAATCAACGGCAACAAAATGTTTAACCACGGGGCTTAAGGCCCCGTGGTTTTTTGTTTTTTTCGAGTTGAATGGCAAGATTTAAATGGAAAGCACTAACAAACTCAAACGTGGGCTAAGTACCCGCCATATTCGCTTTATGGCGTTAGGCTCAGCGATTGGTACTGGCCTTTTTTATGGCTCGGCAGATGCCATTAAAATGGCCGGTCCGAGCGTCCTGCTGGCCTACATCATTGGCGGTATTGCGGCCTATATTATTATGCGTGCGCTGGGGGAGATGTCGGTTCATAACCCTTCCGCCAGCTCTTTCTCCCGCTATGCACAGGAAAACTTAGGCCCGCTCGCAGGTTACATCACAGGCTGGACTTACTGTTTTGAAATTCTGATTGTCGCAATCGCTGATGTGACGGCCTTTGGTATCTATATGGGCGTCTGGTTCCCCTTAGTACCACACTGGATATGGGTGTTGAGCGTGGTGTTGATCATTTGCGCCGTCAACCTGATGAGCGTGAAGGTTTTTGGTGAGCTGGAGTTCTGGTTCTCATTCTTTAAAGTCGCGACCATTATTATCATGATCGTGGCGGGCTTCGGCATCATCATCTGGGGTATCGGTAACGGTGGTCAGCCAACGGGGATCCATAACTTGTGGACCAATGGTGGCTTCTTCAGCAACGGCTGGCTTGGCATGGTGATGTCGCTGCAAATGGTGATGTTTGCTTACGGTGGGATCGAAATTATCGGGATCACCGCGGGTGAAGCGAAAGACCCTGAAAAATCGATTCCCCGCGCGATCAACTCTGTTCCAATGCGTATTCTGGTGTTCTATGTGGGTACGCTGTTTGTGATTATGTCCATTTACCCGTGGAACCAGGTCGGCACTAACGGTAGCCCATTCGTGTTGACGTTCCAGCATATGGGGATTGCGTTTGCAGCCAGTATTCTCAACTTTGTCGTTCTGACGGCGTCACTTTCTGCCATTAACAGCGACGTATTTGGTGTCGGTCGTATGCTGCACGGAATGGCCGAGCAGGGGAGCGCGCCGAAAGTATTCGCTAAAACCTCACGTCGCGGTACGCCGTGGGTCACTGTTCTGGTGATGACCATTGCGCTGTTGTTCTCGGTCTACCTGAACTACATCATGCCAGAGAACGTGTTCCTGGTGATTGCGTCACTGGCGACTTTCGCAACGGTGTGGGTGTGGATCATGATCCTGCTGTCGCAAATTGCCTTCCGTCGCCGTCTGCCCCCTGAAGAGGTGAAAGCGCTGAAATTTAAAGTGCCTGGCGGCATTACGACAACGGTTGTTGGTTTGATTTTCCTGGTCTTTATTATTGGCCTGATTGGCTATCATCCGGATACCCGCATTTCACTGTATGTCGGTTTCGCGTGGATTGTGTTGCTGCTGGCAGGGTGGGTGTTTAAATGCCGCCGCGATCGCCAGTTGGCTGAAGCACAGTAAAACAGAGTCCCCTCTCTCGTCGGGAGAGGGGCAGAGTGAGGCATCAGGGTGTATTGATGCCTCCTCCCCCGTCCTCCTCCCCCAATAAACCTCTTCATGATGAGCTAACCTTAACAACCCTGTGGCAAGGTGACGTCAATTTCATCAAAGGGGATTCGTGATGTTAAATGCCTGGCACCTTCCGGTTGCCCCATTTGTTAAGCAAAACAAAGACAACCTTGTGATTACGCTCTGGCTGGCGGGAGAAAATCAGCCTGAACGCGTGACGCTACGCGCCGAAATAGATAACGAAGAGACTGCGCTGAAGATGCACAAACAGCGCAGCCAACCGCAGCCGGGGATCACCGCGTGGCGGGCAAATATTGATTTACGCAGCGGGCAACCGCGCCGCCGTTACAGCTTCAAATTGCTGTGGAATAACCGTCAGCTGTGGTTTACCCCGCAAGGATTTAGCCGTTTCCCTCCGGCACGGCTGGAACAGTTTGCGGTCGATTACCCGGACAACGGCCCGCAGTGGGTTAACGATCAGGTCTTTTACCAGATTTTCCCTGACCGTTTTGCCCGCAGCCAGAAGCGTACTGCGCAGCAGGATGAGGTCTATTACCACCATGCGGCGGGCCACGATATTATCCTGAAAGAATGGGATGAGCCGCTGACGGCCCAGGCGGGAGGATCGACGTTCTACGGTGGCGATCTCGACGGTATCAGTGAAAAACTTCCGTACCTGAAAAAGCTGGGCGTGACGGCGTTGTACCTGAACCCGGTGTTTAAAGCCCCGAGCGTACATAAATACGATACTGAAGACTATCGCCACGTTGATGAGCAGTTTGGTGGCGATGAAGCCTTACTGCGCCTGCGTGAAAATACCAAAAACGAAGGGATGCGCCTGATTCTGGATGGTGTGTTTAACCACAGCGGTGACTCCCACGTCTGGTTCGACCGGCATAATCAGAGCATGGGGGGCGCATGCCATAACCCTGATTCTGCGCAGCGGGACTGGTACAGCTTTAACGACGATGGTCGCGCGCTCGACTGGCTGGGTTACGCCAGCCTGCCTAAGCTCGATTTTCAGTCACCTACGCTGGTGAAAGAGATCTATGGCGGCGAGGAGAGCATTGTGCGCCATTGGTTAAAAGCGCCATGGAGCATGGATGGATGGCGTCTGGATGTGGTGCATATGCTTGGGGAAGCGGGTGGGGCGCGGAATAATATTCAGCACGTTGCCGGGATCACACGTTCAGCGAAAATGGCCCAGCCTGAAGCGTTTGTTTTTGGCGAGCACTTTGGCGATGCGCGTCAGTGGTTGCAGGCCGATGCGGAAGATGCGGCGATGAACTACCGGGGCTTTACCTTCCCGCTGTGGGGATTTCTCGCCAATACCGATATTTCTTACGATCCAAATCATATCGACGCCGAAACCTGCATGGCGTGGATGGATAACTACCGTGCCGGTTTGTCACATCAGCAGCAGTTGCGGATGTTTAACCAACTGGATAGCCACGATACTGCACGTTTTAAATCACTCCTCGGTAAGGATGTGGCGCGCTTGCCGCTGGCGGTGATCTGGCTCTTTACCTGGCCTGGGGTTCCATGCATTTACTACGGTGATGAAGTGGGGCTGGATGGAAACAATGATCCGTTCTGCCGCAAGACGTTCCCGTGGAAAACGGAACACCAGGACGAGAAATTACTCAGTCTGTATCAACGTCTGGCGAAACTGCGTAAACAAAATCAGGCATTGCGCTACGGCGGCTGTCAGGTGGTTTACGCCCACGATAATGTGGTGGTCTTTGCCCGTGTCTATAACCAGCAGCGTGTGCTGGTTGCGATCAACCGGGGTGAAGCCTGTGAAGTGGTGCTGGATGGCTCTCCACTGCTCAATGTGAAAGCGTGGCAGTTGAAAGAGGGTAAAGGTTCGCTTCAGGACGGAATACTCTCATTACCCGCGATTTCTGCATCCATCTGGTTCGGTAATTAATCCTCTTCTGCAACGGGTACTTATGCCGGTTGCAGAATATTCCCCTAAGTTGTTCGGTTAAATTCAACAGAGGGGACAAATATCTTTAATATCCGCTCAATCAAATCTCGCTATACTCAATTTGCTTTATCAGTCAGGGCCCTTTCTCATATAGCACACAAAATCGTTGGCTTTTAACATATTGATTAAAAGGTACTTTTATGTCTATTCGTGAACTGATTGACCCGTCTAACTCCACGTTAATTTTTATCGATCATCAGCCGCAAATGTCTTTTGGCGTGGCCAATATTGACCGCCAACTTCTTAAAAATAATACGGTTGCGCTGGCGAAAGCCGGCAAAATATTTAATGTGCCGGTTATCTACACGTCAGTAGAAACCAAAAGTTTCAGTGGCTATATCTGGCCGGAATTACTGGCCGTTCACCCTGATGTCAAACCTATCGAACGTACGTCGATGAACTCCTGGGAAGATGATGCGTTTGTTGCGGCAGTGAAAGCAACGGGCCGCAAAAAACTCATCATCTCGGCCCTGTGGACTGAAGTTTGCCTCACCTTTCCGGCGCTGATGGCACTGGACGAAGGTTTTGACGTCTATGTGGTGACGGATACGTCTGGCGGAACCTCAGTGGATGCCCACGAACGCGCTATTGATCGTATGGTACAGGCGGGTGCTGTACCCGTAACCTGGCAACAGGTTCTGCTTGAATATCAGCGTGACTGGTCACGAAAAGGCACTTATGACGCAGTCATGGATCTGGTGCGTGAGCACAGCGGGGCTTATGGGATGGGCGTTGATTATGCTTATACCCTTGTTCACGGTGCGCCAGAGCGTAAAGCGTAATCCTTTGGGGGCGAGGTTCTCTCGCCCATCAATGACCAGGAAATCCTTATGGCGCAAACATCACATGTGACGCTGGTGATCACACATACGTTACTTCCGGGGCAGGCCGGGCGATACGAACAGTGGCTGGGCAAGATTATGCCCATTGCCGCTGAGTTTCCCGGCCATCTTGGCGCGAACGTCATTCGTCCCTCCAGCGAACAGGACCTGTGGACGGTGATCATTCGCTTCGACACCATTGAGCATCTTTATGCCTGGACGCAATCAGACACGCGTACGGTGCTGGTTAAAGAGATCGAACCGTTGCTGGCAGAAGGCGATAAAACTGAAGTGCGTACGGAAGCTGCCTTCTGGTTTACTCCGCCAGAGGTCCATGTACGTAAGCCAAAGCAGTGGAAACAGTTTCTGATTACGCTGCTGGTTATTTTCCCCAGTACCAACGTTGTACCGCTGGTAACAGGCGCGCTGCTTCCTGGCCTGAAAGGTTCTTTATTGCTGCATTTGATTAACGATGCATCTGTGGTCGCGCTGGTGGTCTGGCTGTGGATGCCCATCGTGACCCGTCTGTTTGCCGGATGGCTTAAAAAAGCCTGATCTGGCGTGAAGGAGTTCGTTATGTCTCAAACTGCCACACTGATCTTAACCAAAGGTAAGGTCCATACGCTCGATCGTGAAATGCTGCAAACTGAAGCGGTTGCGATCGCCAACGGCAAGATCCTTGCGACCGGAAGCCACGATCGCATCATGAGTTATGCCGAGCAAGGCACACAGATTATTGATTTGCAGGGAAGTACGGTGATCCCCGGTCTCAACGATTCGCATCTGCACCTGATTCGCGGCGGGCTGAATTATAACCTTGAGCTACGTTGGGAAGGTGTGCCCTCGCTGTCGGATGCGCTGCGTATGCTAAAAGATCAGGCCGATCGTACGCCGTCGCCGCAGTGGGTTCGTGTGGTGGGGGGCTGGAGTGAATTCCAGTTTGCCGAACGCCGGATGCCAACCATTGAAGAACTCAATGAAGCTGCGCCAGATACCCCGGTGTTTGTTCTCCATCTGTACGATCGTGCACTGCTTAACCGCGCAGCGCTGAAAGCGGTAGGTTACACCAAAGAAACGCCAAACCCGGCAGGGGGAGAGATCGTTCGTGATAATAACGGTAATCCAACCGGGATGCTGATTGCTAAACCGAATGCGATGATCCTCTATTCTACGCTGGCGAAAGGGCCGAAATTGCCACTTGAGCAGCAGGTAAACTCCACGCGACAGTTTATGCGAGAGCTGAACCGTCTGGGGCTGACCAGCGCCATTGACGCAGGTGGCGGTTTCCAGAATTACCCGGAAGATTACGAGATCATCGAGGAACTGCATGTAAAAGAGCAGATGACGATCCGCATTGCCTACAACCTTTTCACCCAGCGACCAAAACAGGAGCTGGAGGATTTTGAGCGCTGGACCGATATGCTCAAGCCAGGCCAGGGGACCGATTTCTATCGGGCTAACGGCGCGGGTGAAATGCTGGTCTTTTCAGCTGCAGATTTTGAAGATTTTCTCCAGCCTCGTCCGGATTTACCCGAGGGGATGGAAGACGAGCTGGAACGCGTGGTTCGTCATCTGGTCGAGCATCGCTGGCCGTTCCGTCTGCATGCGACTTATGATGAATCCATCAGCCGAATGTTGGACGTGTTCGAGAAGGTAAACCGTGACATTCCGTTTAATGGTCTGCACTGGTTCTTTGATCATGCGGAGACCATCACCGAGCGCAATATCGAGCGTGTCAAAGCGTTGGGCGGCGGGATTGCAGTACAACACCGTATGGCTTTCCAGGGGGAGTATTTTGTCGACCGCTACGGTAAAGAGGCGGTGAAACATACTCCGCCGGTTGCCAAAATGCTGGAACTGGATGTGCCGGTCGGTTTAGGTACTGATGCTACCCGCGTGGCGAGCTATAACCCGTGGACGGCGCTCTACTGGCTGGTTTCAGGACGCACTGTCGGCGGACTGACAATGTATGACGATAATAACCGTCTGCCGCGTGATGTGGCGCTTGAACTGTGGACCGCAGGCAGCGCCTGGTTCTCCAGTGAACAGGGCAAAAAAGGGCGCATTGTGGAAGGGCAACTTGCCGATTTGGTGGTGCTCTCGAAAGATTTCTTCAGCGTGCCAGAAGAGGAGATCAAAGGCATTGAGTCGGTGCTGACGGTGGTAGATGGCAAAGTCGTGTATGCTGCAGGGCACTTTAGCCCACTTGCTCCGCCGCCGATCCCGGTATTGCCTGAGTGGTCTCCGGTCGTGAAGGTTCCGGGGCATTACCGTTCAGCGCCGCCAGCGGCCAGTAAAGTGGGCGCGGTGGTACAGATGCATCAGTGCATTGGCAGTTGCGGTGTGCATGGCCACGCGCATGGCATTGCGCGTCAGTCGGATATTCCGGTGTCGGATGAGCAGGCGTTCTGGGGTGTGCTGGGATGTTCGTGTTTCGCGTTTTAAATTAAAAAGGCCCGCATTAGCGGGCCTTTCTCGTCAACCGGCCGATTACAGGCTGGATACGTTCTCGGACAGGTATTTAGCCACGCCGTCTGGAGACGCGTTCATGCCTTCTTTGCCTTTTTCCCACTGAGCCGGGCACACTTCACCGTGCTCTTCGTGGAACTGCAGCGCATCAACCATACGCAGCATTTCGTCGATGTTACGACCCAGTGGCAGATCGTTCACCACCTGGTGACGAACGATGCCGTTAGCATCGATCAGGAAAGAACCGCGCAGTGCAACGCCAGCGTCCGGATGTTCGATACCGTAAGCCTGTTGAACTTCACGTTTGATGTCCGCAACCATTGCGTATTTCACCGCACCGATGCCGCCTTTGTCGACAGGGGTGTTACGCCATGCGTTGTGTACAAATTCAGAGTCGAAGGAAACACCCACAACTTCAACGCCACGTTTCTGGAATTCTTCGTAACGTTTGTCGAAAGCGATCAGTTCAGATGGGCAAACGAAAGTGAAGTCCATTGGCCAGAAGAACAGAACGGTCGCTTTACCGTTGGTGTGCTGTTTGAAATTGAAATTTTCAACGATTTCACCGTTGCCCAGAACTGCTGCAGCTGTAAAATCCGGAGCCGGACGAGTTACCAGAACCATATGATTCTCCTGTAGATACTAAGGTTATTTGGAACGCAACGCGAGCCAGTATAGAGAGTGTCAGACAGTAAGACAAAGAGGTGGTGACAATCGTTCCGCCAGCTTTTACCTATCAATGCCCTTTCTATACGCAAAATCCTTCAAGTTGCATCACGGCGGTACGTCCGGGGATCCCCTGGAGCTTACGTAGCTCAAGGACTGGGTGAGTGGACGTAGCCTGAAGGATGAAGCGTATTTAAAGTTGTTTGTTTTTCGCCTGTGCCATCATGCGCGGATAAAATTGCCAGAAGCGGGTCTCCAGCGCGTCATAATGGGTGTCCAGATCGTGCCAGGAATCGCGCAGGGCATCCAGACGCGGGCGGCGACTGGCCATGCCGTTGAGTACCCGCTGAATAAACGCCATCTCGCGATACCGCTCGAGCCAGCGCTCGGACCATAAATAGTCGTTCAGATTCACAAAGCGCGGCGGCGAGTCCGGCAAAATCGTGGCGATCTGCGAATGGGCATAGTGGACGAACTCAGGTAAAGGCAGGTCGGGTGACACGGCTTCCCAGTGCCGCGACAAAAAGTGATCCCACATAACATCCAGCGTAATGGGGGCAACCCGGCGTGTTTCGGGGCGAAACCACGCTTTCGCTTCGTTCACTTCAGGCAGATTGTCGGTCAGTACATCGATCCGGCGATGCATGAAAATCCCTTCGACCACTTCAGCAGGATAGTCATCTGCGGGATTACCGCGCACAAAATCGGCCAGCAAATTGCCGGAAAGAGAGCTGTTAGCAAGATGTGCGAGATGCAGGTGAGCGAGAAAATTCATGCGTTTTATTTGTCCAGATACGGCTAGTTGTTGCAGCAAAGGGGCGTGAGCACTAGACTATGCCGCCTGTTTTTAAGTCACGAGTATACGTCATGCGCGTCGCCGATTTCTCCTTTGAACTACCTGAAAACCTGATTGCTCACTATCCACAACCAGAGCGCAGCAGTTGCCGCTTACTGTCGCTGGACGGGCCAACGGGCGCGCTGACGCACGGTACTTTCACCGATTTGCTCGACAAGCTCAACCCTGGCGATCTGCTGGTCTTTAACAATACCCGCGTGATCCCGGCGCGCCTGTTTGGCCGTAAAGCCAGCGGCGGCAAGATTGAAGTGCTGGTCGAACGTATGCTCGATGATAAACGTATTCTGGCACACATTCGCGCCTCTAAAGCGCCGAAGCCAGGTGCAGAACTGCTGCTGGGCGACGACGAGAGCATCAAGGCGACCATGACCGCGCGTCATGATGCACTGTTTGAAGTGGAATTTAACGATGAACGCCCGGTACTGGATATTCTGAACGCCATTGGCCATATGCCGCTGCCACCGTATATCGACCGTCCAGATGAAGATGCTGATCGCGAACTTTATCAAACCGTTTACAGCGAGAAGCCAGGCGCAGTAGCTGCACCAACGGCGGGCTTGCATTTCGATGAACCCCTGCTGGCGGCGCTTCGAGAGAAAGGCATTGAAATGGCGTTTGTGACGCTTCACGTCGGCGCGGGCACGTTCCAGCCGGTGCGGGTAGATAGTATCGAAGACCACATAATGCACTCTGAATATGCTGAAGTGCCGCAAGAGGTGGTGGATGCTGTGCTGGCGGCGAAAGCCCGTGGCAGCCGTGTCATAGCTGTCGGTACGACCTCTGTGCGTTCGCTGGAGAGCGCGGCGCAGGCGGCGAAAACCGATCTTATTGAACCTTTCTTTGGCGATACGCAGATCTTTATTTTCCCAGGATATCAATACAACGTCATTGACGCTCTGGTCACCAATTTCCATCTGCCTGAATCGACTCTGATTATGCTGGTTTCCGCGTTTGCCGGGTATCAACATACAATGAATGCCTACAAGGCTGCGGTAGAACAAAATTATCGCTTTTTTAGCTACGGGGACGCGATGTTTATCACGTACAATCCGCAGGCTTTGAATGAGCGTGTCGGGGAATAAGTCCGCGACACCGTTTTACAACGTTGGACTGTTTTTCTGACGTCGGAGAAAAAATGAAATTTGAACTTGATACCACCGATGGCCGTGCGCGTCGCGGTCGCCTGGTGTTTGATCGCGGTGTGGTTGAAACGCCCGCGTTTATGCCTGTAGGCACTTACGGCACAGTCAAAGGCATGACGCCGGAAGAAGTGGAAGCCACTGGCGCACAGATTATCCTGGGTAATACCTTCCACCTGTGGCTGCGTCCGGGCCAGGAGATCATGAAGTTGCACGGCGACCTGCATGACTTCATGCAGTGGAAAGGCCCAATCCTGACCGACTCCGGCGGTTTCCAGGTGTTCAGCCTGGGTGACATCCGCAAGATCACCGAGAAGGGTGTGCATTTCCGTAACCCGATCAACGGCGATCCGATTTTCCTCGATCCTGAAACATCCATGGAGATTCAGTACGATCTCGGCTCCGATATCGTGATGATCTTCGATGAGTGTACGCCATACCCGGCTGACTGGGATTACGCAAAACGTTCTATGGAGATGTCTCTGCGCTGGGCGCAACGCAGTCGTGACCGTTTTGACTCTCTTGAGAACAAAAACGCACTGTTCGGCATTATCCAGGGCAGTGTTTACGAAGATTTACGTGATATCTCTGTTAAAGGTCTGGTAGAGATAGGTTTTGATGGCTACGCTGTCGGCGGTTTGGCGGTGGGTGAGCCAAAGGAAGACATGCACCGTATTCTGGAGCATGTGTGCCCGCAAATCCCGGCCGACAAACCACGATACCTGATGGGCGTGGGTAAACCGGAAGACCTGGTTGAGGGTGTGCGTCGCGGTATCGATATGTTCGACTGCGTGATGCCAACCCGTAATGCCCGTAACGGACATCTGTTTGTTACCGATGGCGTGGTGAAAATCCGTAACGCGAAGCATAAAAGTGATACCAGTCCGCTCGATGCCGAGTGTGATTGCTATACCTGTCGTCACTATTCTCGCGCGTATTTGCATCATCTTGACCGTTGCAATGAGATTTTAGGCGCGCGTCTCAATACTATTCATAACCTTCGTTATTATCAGCGCTTAATGGCTGGTTTACGTAAGGCTATCGAAGAGGGTAAATTAGAGAGCTTCGTGACCGATTTCTACCAACGTCAGGGTCGAACTGTTCCACCTTTGAACGTTGATTAATTTTAATAATGAGGGAATTTGAATGAGCTTTTTTATTTCTGATGCGGTAGCAGCAACAGGTGCTCCGGCGCAGGGCAGCCCGATGTCTCTGATTCTGATGCTGGTTGTGTTCGGTCTGATCTTCTACTTCATGATCCTGCGCCCACAGCAGAAACGCACCAAAGAGCACAAAAATCTGATGAGCTCCATCGCAAAAGGCGATGAAGTGCTGACCAATGGCGGTCTGGTTGGTCGCGTGACGAAAGTAGCTGAAACTGGCTATATCTCTATCGCGCTGAACGATACCACTGAAGTGGTTATCAAACGTGACTTCGTAGCTGCCGTTCTGCCGAAAGGCACTATGAAGGCGCTGTAATCCCAACTTTTCCCAAAGGGAACTGCCGTGTTAAACCGTTATCCTTTGTGGAAGTACATCATGCTGGTCGTCGTGATTCTCGTCGGCCTGCTGTACGCGCTTCCCAACCTGTATGGTGAGGATCCGGCCGTTCAAATCACTGGCGCGCGCGGTGTCGCCGCCAGTGAGCAAACGCTGATCCAGGTCCAGAAAACGTTACAAGAAGAAAAAATTACCGCTAAGTCTGTGGCACTGGAAGAGGGCGCAATTCTTGCTCGCTTCGACACCACCGACACGCAACTCCGCGCGCGTGAAGCGCTGATGGGCGTGCTGGGTGATAAGTATGTCGTGGCGCTGAACCTTGCTCCTGCAACCCCGCGTTGGCTGGCTGCACTGAATGCAGAGCCAATGAAACTTGGTCTTGACCTGCGTGGTGGTGTTCACTTCCTGATGGAAGTGGATATGGATACTGCTCTGGGCAAACTGCAGGAACAGAATATCGACGGCCTGCGTAGCGATCTGCGTGAAAAAGGCATCGCATACACTACCGTGCGTAAAGAAGATAACTACGGCATGAGCATCACGTTCCGCGACAGCGCGGCACGCGATCAGGCTGTTACTTACCTGTCTCAACGCCATCGTGATCTGGTTATCACTTCTCAGGGCAGTAATCAGCTGCGCGCGGTGATGACGGATGCGCGTCTGAGCGAAGCGCGTGAATATGCGGTTCAACAGAACATCAATATTCTGCGTAACCGTGTAAACCAACTGGGTGTGGCTGAGCCGCTGGTACAGCGTCAGGGTGCTGACCGTATCGTGGTTGAGCTGCCTGGTATCCAGGACACTGCGCGTGCGAAAGAGATTCTCGGTGCGACTGCAACGCTGGAATTCCGTCTGGTAAACAGCAATGTTGATCAGTCTGCTGCTGCCTCTGGCCGTATTCCAGGTGACTCTGAAGTGAAACAGACGCGTGAAGGCCAGCCTGTTGTGCTGTACAAACGCGTGATCCTGACCGGTGACCACATCACCGATTCCACTTCAAGCCAGGATGAGTACAACCAGCCGCAGGTTAACATTTCGCTGGATAGTGCGGGTGGTAACATCATGTCTAACTTCACCAAGGACAATATCGGTAAACCGATGGCGACCCTGTTTGTGGAGTACAAAGACAGCGGTAAGAAAGATGCCAATGGCCGCGCGGTTCTGGTGAAGGAAGAAGAGGTGATTAACATCGCCAACATCCAGTCTCGTCTGGGTAACAGCTTCCGTATCACGGGGATCAGCAACCCGAATGAAGCGCGTCAGCTTTCGCTGCTTCTGCGTGCTGGTGCATTGATTGCACCAATTCAGATTGTTGAAGAACGTACGATTGGTCCAACCCTGGGTATGCAGAACATCAAGCAGGGTCTGGAAGCCTGTCTGGCCGGTCTGGTAGTGTCTATCCTCTTCATGATCTTCTTCTACAAGAAGTTCGGTCTGATTGCGACCTCTGCGCTGGTGGCGAACCTGGTCCTGATTATCGGCATTATGTCCCTGCTGCCAGGGGCGACTCTGACTATGCCGGGTATTGCGGGTATCGTGCTAACCCTTGCGGTGGCAGTCGACGCCAACGTACTGATAAACGAGCGTATCAAAGAAGAACTGAGCAACGGTCGTTCTGTGCAGCAGGCGATCGAAGAAGGCTACAAAGGCGCGTTCAGCTCAATCTTTGATGCGAACGTAACAACACTGATTAAGGTTCTTATCCTGTATGCAGTGGGTACTGGCGCGATCAAAGGCTTTGCGATTACAACCGGTATCGGTGTCGCGACGTCGATGTTTACCGCTATTGTCGGCACCCGTGCCATCGTGAACCTGCTGTACGGCGGCAAGCGCGTTAAAAAGCTGTCTATCTGAGGAGTGCGTTGTGGCACAGGAATATACTGTTGAACAATTAAACCACGGCCGTAAAGTCTGGGACTTTATGCGCTGGGACTACTGGGCCTTCGGCATTTCAGGTTTTCTGCTGATTTTGTCCATCGTCATTATGGGTGTGAAAGGTTTTAACTGGGGTCTCGATTTCACCGGCGGTACGGTGATTGAGATTACGCTGGAAAAACCGGTCGATATGGACCAGATGCGTCTGTCGCTGCAGAAAGCGGGCTTTGAAGAGCCGCTGTTGCAGAACTTCGGCAGCAGCCGTGACATCATGGTGCGTATGCCTCCCGTCCACGATGCCAATGGCAGCCAGGAGTTGGGGAGCAAGGTCGTTAACGTGATTAACGAAACGACCAGCCAACATGCACTGGTTAAGCGAATTGAGTTTGTGGGGCCAAGCGTCGGTGCAGATCTTGCGCAGACGGGGGCGATGGCGCTGATGGCTGCGCTGATCTCCATCCTGGTTTACGTCGGTTTCCGCTTTGAGTGGCGACTGGCGGCAGGTGTTGTCATTGCACTGGCGCACGACGTGGTGATCACCATGGGCGTACTGTCACTGTTCCATATTGAGATTGACCTGACCATTGTGGCATCGCTGATGTCGGTTATCGGTTACTCACTGAACGACAGTATCGTGGTATCGGACCGTATTCGTGAAAACTTCCGTAAGATCCGTCGCGGTACGCCGTACGAAATCTTTAACGTATCGTTAACCCAAACGCTGCACCGTACATTGATCACGTCCGGTACGACCTTAATGGTTATCCTGATGCTGTATCTCTTCGGCGGCCCGGTTCTGGAAGGCTTCTCGCTGACCATGTTGATTGGTGTGTCTATCGGTACGGCGTCGTCTATTTACGTCGCGTCGGCACTGGCACTGAAACTCGGCATGAAGCGCGAACACTTGCTCCAGCAGAAAGTCGAAAAAGAAGGGGCGGATCAGCCGTCTATTCTGCCATAAGCAGATATCTGCTCAGTGAACTGAAATCCCGGTCAACAGACCGGGATTTTTTTTGTCTGTATCTGGCAAACACTCCTGACAGTATGCTGTCAGGAGCCCTGTCATACACTCCTTCTGAACCCAAACAACTGTCAGGAGGATGTATGAAAAACGTCATTAACTGGTTTGAAATTCCGGTCACAGATATGGATCGCGCCATTAAATTTTACGAACCAGTGATGCAGGTATCGCTACGTCGCGAGAAAATGGATTGTGCCGAGCTGGCGGTTTTCCCGCATGAAGACCCGGCCACGGGTGGTGCGCTGGCAAAATTTGATGGTATTACACCGTCGCATCAGGGCGCTATTATTTACCTGCATACGGACAACCTGGCGGCTACGCTCGATCGTGTCGTATCCGCGGGTGGCAAGTGTGTCTTTGGCCCGCTGGAACTGCCGCAGGGGATTGGCACTATCGCGCTGTTTACCGATAGCGAAGATAATCGTCTTGGCCTTCATCAACCTGCCTGATACCCGGAGAATGTATGACCCGACGCGCTGACCGATTGTTTCAGATTGTGCAGATCCTGAGAGGCAGGAGACTGACAACGGCAGCGCATCTGGCGGACAGACTGAATGTGTCCGAACGTACTGTCTACCGTGATATCCGGGATTTATCGCTCTCGGGTGTGCCTGTTGAAGGGGAAGCCGGGAGTGGTTATCGGCTGATGTCGGGTTTTGATTTACCTCCTCTGATGCTGACAAACCGGGAGTCAGAGGCGTTGATTGTGGCGATCCGCCTGCTCAAAACCTGGGGCGGGGAATCTCTGTCACGCGAGCTTGAATCGGCTCAGGAAAAAGTGCTGGCGATCCTGCCGGAGGAGAGTCGCCGTAAGGCGGAGCAGACACGGCTGTTTGCTCCGGATATGGGGACTCAATTGCATTCAAAAAGCAACTTTGATGTGATCCATCAGGCCATTGCTTCCCAGCAAGTTTTGGCGCTGCATTATCGGGACGAGAGTGGTCAGCTGTCGTGGCGTGATGTTCAGCCCCTGGGCATGTTTTTCTGGGGAGAGCACTGGTTGCTGGTTGCCTGGTGTGAACGTCGTGACGATTACCGTTGCTTCCGACTCGACCGGTGTTTGAATATCGCGGTGACGGACAGGCGATTTAGCGAGAGTACAGAGCGGTCTCTGGCTGATTTTCTGCGAAAAGTTAAGCAATAAAAAAGCCAGCATTACGCTGGCTTTTTTATTTGCGTCCTCTCCCGGGGGGAGAGGACGGGTGAGGCGTTAAGCCGCGAAACCCAGGTGCAAATTAGAAGTTGTAACCGACAACCAGGTAACCACCCCAGCCGGTAGATTTCACGCTGAAATCGCCGTTGCCGAAGTTCAGGCTTGCATCATCGTTCCACTGGCCACCGTTGTGCCAGTAACGTGCAACGACAGAATAGTGCCAGTGATCGTAGTTCAGTGCCAGAATGTGGCTGGACGCAATTGAGTTATTCGTACGCGCTTTCTTGCCGTTCAGGTCACGGAAGTCTTCGTTACCCAGATCGGAACCCCAGTCAAAGTTGGTGAAACCGATGTAGCTCAGGTTACCGCCCCACAGTTGGGTGATTGGCACGAAGTATTTCACTTTGAAACGGTAGCCATCCCACTCATTTTCGTTCGCTGCGCCGTAGTTCTGCCATTGGTATTTTGCATACACGTTCATGGACAGGCTCATTGGCAGACCGGTGTCGATGTCAGTACCCAGACCCATGTACCAGGTGCTCTGACGACCAGATGCGTTGCGGCCCATGTCGTAGATGTAGTTGTTTGCGATATACCACTCTTTAAACGGACCGAAGCTCAGGTCAGCACCGGTCAGTTTGTCGATAGAGAAGCGCGGTTCGATTTCCATAAACAGCGGAGAACCGTGGTTCCAAATACCTTTTGCATCGGTATTACCACCAAAGAACACTGGGGCATCCATATAGCCGTAGAAATCAAACCAGTCTTTCTTGGCGAAGGCTTCATATTCCAGATAGGTATCGTTGCGCAGCAGTGGTCCAAAACGGGTGTGGTAGCTACCTACCACGTTGACGCTCTGATGCCACCAGTCTGACAGATACTGAGGTTGATCCTTTTCCGCTGCGTTAACAGTGAAAGAGGAGGAAAGTGCGAGTACTGCTCCGGCTGCAAGTAATGTTTTTTTCATAATCATGCCACTGATTGAATTTCCCTTCCGGGAGTGAAAAATGCGCGATTTGCGTTTCAAAATATTTCGTATTTCTGCGGAGCCTATTATAGGAATCCTTGCTCACAAAAATATGTGTTGTTTCACATATCTCTCACACACGTAATCGATTGCGTTCACGTTTGCGTACTTTAAACGGCAGGGATTGTAACGGCAATCATTTATGTTGCCAATCTTTGCGGGATGTAAATGTCAGCGGAGTAACATCGCACTCCGCTTTTTAGGTGGGTTACTGTGTGACGGGCTGAATATCGTGGATGCGGACAAAACCTAACTGTTCGGGTGTAATGCCCGTCAACTGCAACGGAATATCGACATCGCTCGGCGCTAACACGCTTGCTGGTGCATTGATCAACTGGCTTTTAACATTCACTTCCTGGTAGCTGTCCGTCGTGCCCTGAATCTGGCCCCATTCGACCGTACCGCTGAAGGCGGGTAATGGATCGTTGGATTCACCCTGAATGCGCAATGTTACCCGTGTACCATCGGCGTTGGCTGCAACGTTGATGAGCGACATACGCAATGTTCCGATCTGACTGTTCAGACGAGCAGGTGTGTTTGAGCCAGGCAGCAGGTACACACCACTGCTTGATTTTGCATTCAGTGCATTTTGCTGGGTGATCTTGACCGTTTCCTTGTTCAGCTTGTCCATTGCGGCATTGAGCGTATTGACGCTTTGTTTCATCTGACGAACTTCGGTTTGCTGAGCACAGGCACTCAGGGTGAAGAGACTTCCCACCAGGAGAATTCTTAGGTAACGTCTTGTCATTGCGTTTATTTCCTTGAAACTACGGATTGTTGTAATGGTAGACGGCATCTTACCGTCTGGCATAGATCCTTTGTCTCAAAAAACCTCTTCCTTTGTTGTCAGCCCAGTTCAGGGTAAAATAGCGGGAAGTTAACCAGATAGTCAGGACACCGTATGCATTGCCCATTCTGCTCCGCTGTGGATACCAAAGTAATCGACTCTCGTCTTGTGGGTGAGGGGTCATCCGTACGTCGCCGTCGGCAGTGTCTGGTGTGCAACGAACGTTTCACCACCTTTGAGGTGGCAGAACTGGTGATGCCACGTGTCGTCAAAAGTAACGATGTACGTGAGCCCTTCAACGAAGAAAAACTGCGCCGCGGGATGCTAAAAGCACTGGAAAAACGGCCAGTCAGCGCAGATGACGTTGAAATGGCGCTGAATCACATTAAATCGCACCTGCGGGGAACCGGCGAACGCGAAGTGCCCAGTAAAATGATTGGCAATCTGGTGATGGAACAGCTGAAAAAGCTCGATAAAGTTGCCTATATCCGCTTCGCTTCTGTGTACCGCAGTTTCGAAGATATCAAAGAGTTTGGCGAAGAGATCGCCCGCTTACAGGATTAAGCTCATGCAGGATGAGATTTACATGGCGCGAGCGCTCAAACTGGCGCAGCGCGGGCGTTTTACCACACACCCTAATCCGAATGTTGGCTGCGTGATTGTCAAAGACGGTGAAATTGTGGGGGAGGGTTTTCACTACCGCGCAGGTGAACCTCATGCTGAAGTGCATGCCTTGCGCATGGCTGGTGAAAAGGCGCGTGGCGCAACGGCTTACGTTACGCTTGAACCTTGCAGTCACCACGGCCGCACGCCACCCTGTTGCGACGCATTGATTGCAGCGGGCGTTTCACGAGTCGTCGCGGCAATGCAGGATCCTAATCCGCAAGTTGCAGGGCGCGGACTGTATCGTCTTCAACAACAGGGAATTGACGTTAGCCACGGCCTGATGATGAACGATGCGGAAGCCATCAATAAAGGTTTCCTGAAGCGTATGAGAACAGGTTTCCCTTATATCCAGTTGAAATTCGGTGCATCTCTGGATGGGCGCACGGCCATGGCGAGCGGTGAAAGCCAATGGATTACGTCTCCGCAGTCAAGGCGCGATGTGCAACGTCTGCGCGCGCAAAGCCATGCTATTCTCACCAGCAGTGAAACAGTTCTGGCGGATGATCCGGCGATGACCGTGCGTTGGGATGAGCTGAATGCCGATACCCAGGCGCTCTATCCGCAGGAAAACCTGCGTCAGCCACTGCGTATTGTGATTGATAGCCAGAACCGTGTGACACCTGAGCACCGTATTGTGCAACAACCCGGCGAAACCTGGTTTGCCCGTACAACGGAGGACGACCGTTCGTGGCCGGAAGGTGTGCGCAACATCATGGTTCCTGAACACAATGGTCATCTCGATTTGGTCGTGCTGATGATGCTGCTTGGCAAACAACAGGTGAACAGCATCTGGGTGGAAGCCGGTCCTACGCTGGCGGGAGCGCTGCTCCAGGCCGGGCTGGTGGATGAACTGATTGTCTACGTTGCGCCTACACTGTTAGGTAGCGATGCGCGTGGCCTGTTTGTACTGCCAGGGCTTGAAAAACTGGCTGATGCCCCACAACTCAAATTTAGCGAGATACGCCCGGTTGGCCCGGATGTCTGCCTCCATTTAACGACAGCGTAATTGCTCCTGAAATAGGGAAGCAGTGCGCAAAGTATTATGATAAAATCCGCCCCCCTGCGGGGCCAAATGAACCCGTAAAGGAAGAGTATGAACATTATTGAAGCTGCTGTAGCTACCCCGGACGCTCGCGTCGCCATCACCATTGCGCGTTTCAACAACTTCATCAACGACAGCCTGCTGGAAGGTGCGATTGACGCTCTGAAACGTATCGGCCAGGTAAAAGATGACAACATTACCGTTGTATGGGTTCCCGGTGCATACGAACTGCCTCTGGCAGCCGGTGCGCTGGCGAAAACCGGCAAATACGACGCGGTGATTGCACTGGGTACTGTTATTCGTGGCGGCACTGCGCACTTCGAATACGTTGCGGGCGGTGCAAGCAATGGTCTGGCGCATGTTGCACAGGATGCTGAAATTCCTGTCGCGTTTGGCGTGCTGACCACTGAAAGTATTGAACAAGCTATCGAACGTGCTGGCACTAAAGCCGGTAACAAAGGTGCAGAAGCTGCACTGACTGCACTTGAAATGATCAATGTATTGAAAGCCATCAAGGCCTGATTTTTTGTAAGGGGAATTCCGTGAAACCTGCTGCTCGTCGCCGCGCCCGTGAATGTGCCGTCCAGGCACTTTACTCCTGGCAGTTGTCCCAGAACGACATCGCTGATGTTGAATACCAGTTCCTGTCTGAACAAGACGTTAAAGACGTTGATGTTCTGTACTTCCGTGAACTGCTGTCGGGAGTGGCGACTAATAGCGCGTATCTCGATGGTCTGATGAAACCTTATCTGTCTCGCCTGCTCGAAGAGCTGGGTCAGGTAGAAAAAGCAGTGTTGCGCATTGCGCTGTTTGAACTGTCTAAACGTGATGATGTGCCATACAAAGTGGCGATCAACGAAGCTATCGAACTGGCAAAAACCTTCGGTGCTGAAGACAGCCACAAATTTGTTAACGGCGTGCTGGATAAAGCCGCACCTGCGATCCGTCCCCACAAAAAGTGATCCGCAAACCGGAGTGTTGCATTGCATAACGTGCGGTGCAGCTCCGGTTTTTTCTTTATATTTGCTGAGGCATAACGTATGGCATGCGGCGAATTCTCCCTGATTGCCCGTTATTTTGACCGTGTCAGAACCTCTCGTCTGGATGTTGAAACCGGCATTGGCGATGACTGCGCACTTCTCAATATTCCTGAAAAACAGACGCTGGCGATCAGTACCGATACCTTAGTATGCGGGCGTCATTTCCTGCCGGATATTGATCCTGCCGATCTGGCATATAAAGCACTGGCGGTGAATGTGAGCGATCTGGCAGCGATGGGCGCCGATCCTGCGTGGTTAACGCTGGCGTTAACGTTGCCGAGTGTTGACGAAACCTGGCTCGAAACCTTCAGCGATGCGCTGTTCGAGCAGCTAAATTACTACGATATGCAACTGATTGGTGGTGATACGACTGCCGGTCCACTGTCTATGACACTCGCGATCCACGGTTATGTGCCGGTCGGGCGCGCCCTGAAACGCTCAAGCGCGAAACCCGGTGACTGGATTTATGTGACCGGTACGCCCGGTGACAGCGCGGCTGGTCTGGCGATTTTGCAGGATCGTTTAACCGTCAGTGATGCGGATGATGCGGCCTATCTGATTAAGCGTCACTTGCGCCCGATCCCGCGTATTTTGCACGGTCAGGCACTGCGCGAACGTGCGAGTTCAGCTATCGACCTCTCTGATGGTTTGATCTCCGATCTCGGTCATATCCTGAAAGCCAGTGGTGTAGGCGCTCGCGTTGATCTTGATACCTTCCCGCTTTCAGAACAGATGCGTAAGCACGTTGCGCCTGAGCAGGCGCTGCGCTGGGCACTTTCTGGCGGTGAAGATTACGAACTGTGCTTTACCGTTCCGGAATTACACCGCGGTACGCTGGATGTGGCGCTGGGAAATCTCGGTGCACCATTTACCTGTATTGGTCAGATCCTGCCGGAAAGCGAAGGAATGCAGTTTGTACAGGATGGCGCATCGGTGACGCTCGACTGGAAAGGGTACGATCACTTCGCGTGATACATTCAGTTCCCTCTCCCAGGGGCTGAGGGATCCCAAAAAAACCGTGTACGGACAGCCCCCTCTCTTTTTAGGGGAGAGGGCATCAGTCCCATATTTTATTTAAATCCCACAACCGGATGCTGTTCGTACGGCGTTTCAAGTTCGGCAATCTGCTCCGGGGTCAGCGTTAAATCCACCGCATTCAGCAGCTCATCCAGTTGTTCCTCGCGGGATGTACCGATAATTGGGGCTGCGATCCCGCGTTTGCTGAGTAGCCACGCCAGTGCAACCTGCGCACGCGTTGCCCCTGTATCGTCAGCAATATTTGCTAAGCGTTCGGCAATCAGTGCGTCGCTGGTCTCTGTCGCGTTGTACAGTGTCTTGCCAAATTCATCAGATACCGAACGGGCAGTGGTTTCTCCCCAGGGGCGCGTTAATCGGCCCCGTGCCAGTGGGCTCCATGGGATCACCGCCACATTTTTCTCATAGCAGAGCGGCAGCATCTCGCGTTCCTCTTCACGGTAGATAAGGTTGTAGTGATCCTGCATAGTGACAAATTGTGCCCAACCGTTCCGGGCTTGCAGATTTAGTGCGGAAGCAAACTGGGATGCATGCATAGATGACGCACCGATGTAACGCGCTTTACCCGCTTTAACGACATCGTTTAGCGCTTCCAGCGTTTCTTCTATAGGCGTGTTGTAGTCCCAGCGATGGATTTGTAGCAGATCGACATAATCCATGTTCAGACGCCTGAGGCTGTCGTCAATGGAACGCAGGATCTGTGCACGAGAAAGGCCTTCAGGCAAGTCACCCACCTGGTGGTAAACTTTGGTGGCAACGACAACATTTTCACGACGGGCAAAATCGCGCAGAGCGCGGCCCACGATCTCCTCGCTGCTGCCATCGGAGTAACTATTGGCGGTATCAAAGAAGTTAATGCCACCGTCGATGGCATGTTTGATGATGAGGCGGCTGCTCTCTTCCGGCAGTGTCCAGGCGTGGTTGCCCCGGTCAGGCTCGCCAAATGTCATGCAGCCCAGGCAAAGCCGGGAAACCTTAAGGTCTGTTTTTCCTAATGTATTGTATTGCATGGTTCCACTCCTGCTGTTTTAAACATTACGTTTAAGCATAGCAGGAGCGGAAGAGGGGAGGTTTAGGCCAGCCAGGTGCGAATTTTAGCTTCGATACCTGCTGCATCCAGGCCAATGCCTGCGCGGGCTTCATCCTGTGTGCCTTGCGGGATGAAATCTGCGAGTTGTGCTTAACCGTTCCTGAGCCCAATCGTGGAGCTTTGGATGTGGCGTTAGCGCATCCAGGCGCGAAGTTTAGCTGTATTGATCAGATTGTGCCGGTGAGGGAAGGGCTGAAGTTTGTCCGGAAAGGTGCTCCGGTTACACTTGACTGGAAAGGATTTTATCACTTTGCTTAAATCAGAGCTTGTCCTGTTTAAAACATCCCAACGTAACCCTCAAGATGCAGATTTCATCTCAGAATTCTCGCGGATTACTGAAATAACGATTATTCGGGTATGTTTGTTCATTAACTTCCACTTTCGTGTTATCGGATTCAGGTTAGGGTTGTAAGGTAATGAAGTTATATTTTTTTAAAACGGATCGCAAAGTTTAATTAGATTATTGGATTTATTAGAGGGGGTATTCATTGTGTGAATGTCATTGGTATAATTTCTCTGCTTGATTTGTTTACTCTATTTTTATCCTGTCGTCTGGCATATGATGTCCCTGGAGTGAGGGCATAATTTACAGGATTGTTGGTTCGTATACTATGAGGGACGAATATGTATAGTATTGATTTCCCTTGCGAGTTACTATTTCAGACAAAAAATAGAATTAATGATACAAGTACAGATGATATGCGGCATAGTGATTTGTCTGATTTAGAATTACAATCATTAGGGTTAAACGATGTTTCGACTATAGTCGATCCCTATAGCATGACCTTCAAAGATAACACTATTAAATATCTTAACTATCCATTTATTACCGGGTCTTCTTTTAAAGACGATCAAAGCGTTACTCCTGATGAATGTGCAAGTATTCTTTTTGATGAAATGCGGGAGTTGTCAGGGACGTTTGCGTTAGGGAAATATAAAAACTTAATTGGAGAGATGATTAACCATTTTCAGCATGAAGATGGCAGACCTTATGGTTATAGTGCGTTACTCAATAGATCATTTTCTGCTCTTCTCAGAGCAAAGCAATATGGAAATACTACGCTCGCTGCTATCAAAAAGGTAATTAATGAATATGTCAGTGACAGGCGTAAACACGTTGGTAGTCAGGATTTTATTTGGGATGTACGAACAAGAATATTGAAGACGACATTGCCTAAATTTAATGATTTTGAAGACAGATTTAACGGAATGGGGATAACTGTCCATGATATATATTTCCAGAGAATTGTTATGCTTAATTTTAGACGATACCAGATGGGATGGGAGGCGGATATATTAGTTGAGGCTCAGGATCATTTCGGTCTGGGGCGAGAAGATATTACGAAAAAACTATACCAAAGCTTCAGATTTTTTCGGATATGGTTTATTCTTCAGCGATACAACTGCTTTTCATTTAAACCATTTGTGACGAACTTCAATGCTTCTATAAAACTGACGGGGTAATAATGATATGAAAAAATCCTGGTTTCTTTATATGGCGATTGCGTTGATTGTGATTGTTTTCAGTCTTTGGGAGGATATTTATCCTGTAAAAATCATTGATGTCCATCGCAGTACTAATAGTCTTGGCTATGATGATATTATCGTTGACCATTTCCCGTTAACGGATCGGGGGCGAATTAACTGGTGGTTATCTCAGCGGGATATGCTTAAGAAAAAATACAACATCCCCTCCGGGCAGAGATTTGTTTTGATGGTCTGGGATGTGGGAGATGGGTATCTGCGGGACTCGCCGCGAGAGGATTATTTTTGTTTTCCTGATATGACATCAGAGAAGAACTGTATTGAGAAAAATAACCTTCTTGAGGTTACTTTCAGGTTTCCTGAAAGTAATAAGATCAGGTTTTATGTTGGTGATAATATGTATGTTATGAATAAAAAAGATGGCTCGATGACGAAAGAGCGGTACTGAATGCTACTTTGGCGATGTGTTTAACGGCTTGATTAATTCCGCTCAGCTCCCGCTAACAAAATAAGTCTAACAGGAGCTGTGGGGAAGGTGTTATGCCAGCCAGGTGCGAATTTTAGCTTCGATACCTACTGCATCCAGGCCAATGCCTGCGCGGGCTTCATCCTGTGTGCCTTGCGGGATGAAGTGATCCGGCAGGCCAAGGTTTAGCACGGGAACGGCTTTGCGGTGTGCCATCAGTACCTCGTTAACGCCGCTACCAGCACCCCCCATGATGGCGTTTTCTTCAAGCGTTACCAGCACATCATGACCTTCTGCCATGCTCAGAATCAGGGATTCATCGAGGGGCTTCACAAAGCGCATATCCACCAGTGTCGCATTTAGCGCTTCGGCGACTTTAGCGGCTTCCGGCATCAATGTGCCGAAATTGAGGATAGCCACTTTTTCTCCGCGACGTTTGACCAGCCCTTTCCCAATCGCCATTTTTTCCAGAGGCTGAAGTTCAACGCCCACCGCATTGCCGCGCGGATAGCGTACTGCACTTGGGCCATCCTGATAGTGGTAGCCGGTAAACAGCATCTGGCGACACTCGTTTTCGTCGCTCGGCGTCATGATCACCATGTCCGGGATGCAGCGCAGGAAAGAGAGATCAAATGCGCCCTGATGTGTTTGACCGTCGGCTCCTACAATCCCTGCACGGTCGATAGCAAACAGCACCGGCAGTTTCTGGATGGCGACGTCGTGGATCACCTGATCATAGGCGCGTTGCAGGAACGTGGAGTAAATTGCGACGACAGGCTTATAACCGCCGATTGCCAGACCCGCTGCGAATGTCACCGCGTGCTGCTCGGCGATCGCGACGTCAAAATACTGATCGGGATATTTTCTGGAAAACTCCACCATGCCAGAACCTTCACGCATGGCCGGAGTGATCGCCATCAGCTTGTTATCTTTGGCTGCGGTTTCGCACAGCCAGTCACCGAAGATTTTTGAATAGCTCGGCATACCACCGCTACTTTTCGGTAGACAACCGCTGGTCGGGTCAAATTTGGGTACGGCGTGGAAAGTAATGGGGTCTTTTTCTGCTGGCTCGTAGCCACGCCCTTTCTTGGTCATGATATGCAAGAACTGCGGGCCTTTCAGGTCACGCATGTTTTTCAGCGTGGTGATAAGCCCCAGTACGTCATGGCCATCTACCGGGCCAATATAGTTGAAACCCAGTTCCTCAAAGAGTGTGCCTGGTACAACCATACCTTTGATATGTTCTTCGGTACGTTTAAGCAGCTCTTTAATTGGCGGTACGCCGGAGAAGACTTTTTTTCCGCCTTCCCGCAGGCTGGAATAGAGCTTGCCAGAGAGCAGTTGAGCCAGATGGTTATTCAGCGCTCCGACGTTTTCAGAGATCGACATCTCGTTATCGTTAAGGATAACCAGCATATCGGGCTTGATATCCCCCGCATGGTTCATCGCCTCGAAGGCCATTCCAGCAGTGATTGCACCGTCGCCAATGACGCACACGGTGCGACGCTGTTTGTTTTCTTTCTCTGCTGCAACAGCGATACCGATTCCGGCAGAAATAGAGGTTGAAGAGTGACCGACGCTCAGGACATCAAATTCACTCTCTCCGCGCCATGGGAATGGGTGCAAGCCGCCTTTCTGGCGAATCGTTCCGATTTTATCGCGACGTCCAGTCAGAATTTTGTGCGGATATGCCTGGTGGCCCACGTCCCAGATTAGCCTGTCGAACGGCGTGTTATAGACGTAATGCAGCGCCACGGTCAGCTCCACCGTGCCAAGCCCGGAGGCAAAGTGCCCACTGGAGCGGCTTACGCTGTCGAGAAGGTATCGACGCAGTTCATCGCACAGCTTCGGCAGGCTCTCTTTCGGCAACAGGCGTAACTCCTGGGTGGAGTCAACTAACGCCAGTGTCGGGTATTTGGCAATATCAAAACTCATCAAAGGCTCATCGAGATAGTGTGTTTATTTATCACGCTGGATTATATAGTCCGCTAGCGCTTCCAGTGCCGAGGTATCCAGTGATTGTGCGGCCAGTTGGTTCAGAGACTGGCGGGCATCGTCAATCAGGTCCCGGGCTTTACGCTGGGCTTGCTCAAGACCCAGCAGGGCGGGATAGGTGCTTTTGCCAAGTTGCTGATCTGCACCCTGGCGTTTACCCAATGTTGCAGTATCGCCCACCACATCCAGAATGTCATCCTGAACCTGGAATGCCAGACCGATACTTTCTGCGTATCTGTCCAGAATCGGCAGGGTTTTGCGCCCGCGTTCACCTGCGCTCAGTGCGCCCAGACGAACGGCTGCACGGATTAAAGCGCCCGTTTTATGACGGTGGATACGCTCAAGCTGTTCCAGATTAACCTGACGTCCTTCGGCATCCAGATCCAGCGCCTGTCCGCCGCACATGCCAGCAATACCACTGGCCATTGCCAGTTCGGAAACCATCGCCAGGCGATCGTGACAATCGACTTCAGCCATTGGTGCATCGCTTAAAATCGAAAAGGCCAGCGTTTGCAGGGCATCACCCGCCAGAATGGCATTGGCTTCGCCAAACTTAATGTGGCAGGTGGGTTGCCCGCGACGGAGATCGTCGTCATCCATCGCCGGTAAGTCATCATGGATCAGTGAATATGCATGGATACATTCAACGGCCGCCGCTGGGGCATCCAGCGTACTATTGCTGATGCCAAACATGTTGCCAGTCGCATAGACCAGGAATGGGCGCAGGCGTTTACCGCCTAAGAGTGCGCCATACTGCATGGCTTCAACCAGTGGAGTGTTCTGAAAAGGTTGTGGTTCGATAAAACGACGTAACGCGTCGTTAGCACGCTCAACGCACGCCTGAAGCTGTGTGGAAAAATCCATTTACTCGGCGTCCGGTGTGAAAGGTGTGGTCGCGGCAGCTTCACTCTCAGAGAGCAGGATCTGCACGCGCTGTTCCGCTTGTTGGAGTTTGACCTGACCCTGACGCGCAAGCTGCACGCCACGTTCAAATTCATTGAGGGCTTCTTCCAGCGGTAAGTCACCGCTCTCAAGCCGGGTTACGATTTGCTCCAGTTCACTCAGTGCAGTTTCGAAACTGGCCGGTGCGTCATTTTTCTTCGGCATAGTGAATTTTGACTCTCATATTTTCAGCCCTGTCATGGTAACGGACTCGGGCGGATAAGCAAATAACGCGCAATGTGCACAGGATCCGCGCGATGGTGGTATACTTGCGCGCCTGGATGCAGCCACGGGTGTGGGCTGCTGTACACGTCATCTTTCAAGTTGCCTTTGCGTTGGCTACGTCTGCTTATCCCAGTGACTTATTTGAGTAAGCTCCTGGGGAGGCTCAGACCTGCCGCCTTGATGCAACGTGAATGATTGTTGTGTATATATCTTTTTCCATCACAAGCCTTAGCTGGCTTGCTAACGAAACATTGCCGCCATGAAGTTTATCATTAAATTGTTCCCAGAAATCACCATCAAAAGCCAATCTGTGCGTTTGCGCTTTATTAAAATTCTGACCGGGAACATTCGTAACGTTCTTAAGCATTACGACGAAACGCTTGCCGTTGTTCGTCACTGGGATCACGTTGAAGTGCGCGCCAAAGACGAAAATAAACGTCTGGATATCCGCGATGCGCTGACCCGTATTCCAGGTATTCACCATATCCTGGAAGTGGAAGATGTCCCTTTCACTTCGCTGCACAATATCTTCGAGAAAGCGCTGGAGCAGTATCGTGACCAGATCGAAGGGAAAAGTTTCTGCGTGCGTGCTAAACGTCGCGGTAAACATGAGTTCAGCTCGATTGAGGTTGAGCGTTATGTTGGTGGTGGTTTAAACCAGCACGTTGAGTCAGCGCGTGTGAAATTGACCAATCCGGACGTGACCGTCAATCTGGAAATCGAAAACGATCGCCTGCTGCTGGTTAAAGGCCGGTATGAAGGTATTGGCGGCTTCCCAATCGGAACGCAGGAAGACGTGCTGTCGCTGATTTCGGGTGGCTTTGACTCCGGTGTGTCCAGCTATATGCTGATGCGTCGCGGTTGCCGCGTGCATTACTGCTTCTTTAACCTGGGTGGTGCGGCACACGAAATCGGTGTTCGCCAGGTGGCGCATTATCTGTGGAACCGTTTTGGCAGTTCGCATCGCGTGCGCTTTGTTGCTGTTAACTTTGAACCTGTGGTGGGCGAAATCCTCGAAAAAGTGGATGACGGCCAGATGGGGGTGGTGCTGAAACGCATGATGGTGCGTGCAGCATCGAAAGTTGCAGAGCGTTATGGTGTTCAGGCACTGGTGACTGGCGAAGCGCTGGGCCAGGTATCCAGCCAAACACTGACTAACCTGCGTCTTATCGACAATGTTTCTGATACGCTGATCCTGCGTCCACTGATCTCTCACGACAAAGAGCACATCATCGATCTTGCGCGTGAAATCGGGACGGAAGATTTTGCCCGCACCATGCCGGAATATTGCGGTGTGATCTCGAAAAGCCCAACAGTGAAGGCGGTGAAGGCGAAGATCGAAGCAGAAGAAGAACATTTCGATTTTGCGATCCTTGATAAAGTGGTGGCTGAAGCGACCAACGTTGATATCCGCGAAATCGCTCAGCAGACCGATCAGGAAGTGGTTGAAGTCGAAACGGTGAACGGTTTTGGTGCGAACGATGTCATCCTGGATATTCGTTCCATTGACGAGCAGGATGCGAAGCCGCTGAAAGTCGAAGGCGTTGATGTGGTGTCTCTGCCTTTCTACAAACTGAGCACTGCATTTGGCGATCTCGATAAGAGCAAAACCTATTTGCTGTGGTGTGAGCGTGGAGTGATGAGTCGCCTGCAGGCGCTCTATCTGCGTGAGCAGGGCTTTACGAATGTGAAGGTATATCGCCCATAGCAGAGAGCGATAATCGTAAAAACGGCAACCCTGAGTTGCCGTTTTGCTTTTATTCGTAGTAGTTATAAATTCCCGCCGCCATCACTAGCGATGATGCGACTTCATGGGCTTTTTCACGCCCAACCAGCAAATCGATTATCTTCAGCGCAAAATCGATCGAAGTGCCTGGTCCCTGACTGGTGAGCAGGTTCACACGTGGATCCCAGACGATACGCTTATCAACCCACTGATCTTCAGGAATACGATCCTTCAATGTGGGGAAGCCTGTCATATTACCAACAGGGAAGAGATTGTGAGGAACCAGTACGGTTCCTGCCGCTGCACAGATTGCCGCGACGATACGCCCGGAGAGATGAAATTGTCTGACAGTCTCAACCAGAAGCGGGCTATCGCGGAAACATTCCGCCCCTTTCAGGCCTCCAGGGAGCACAATAATGTCATAGTCGCTATCGGCTACCTCTACCAGAGGAGCATCAGCGAGGATCTTAACCCCACGCGAGCAGGTGATTGTCAGATTACCGTCGCTGGCGACGCTGGCGGTTGTCACTTTAATGCCACCACGTACCATTAGATCAATGGTGGTGACAGCTTCCATTTCTTCGCTACCAGGGGCGAGGCATACCAGTGCCGACGCGCTCATACTCACTCTCCTTACGTTTAACCATGTCATACAAACGGGCGTTTTCCGGCACGCTTATACCGTGGGCGCGGGCGCGTTTTAACAGATAGCCGGTGATATAGTCGATCTCGGTATGCCGCAATGCGCGGACGTCCTGTAGCATCGAAGAGATATTTTCTGCCGTACTATCAATAACCTGCTCGACATAATAACGTATATCGTCTGCCGATGTGTGCAAGCCTTCGCGTTCAATGACACTGGCGACTTCAGCACACAGCACAGCCACTTCCTGCGGGTGATTCTTCAGCTCACCGTTCGGGCAGTTCCACAGTGCTGTTAAGGGGTTAATCACGCAGTTGACTGCCAGCTTGCGCCATAGCTGAGGGCGTATATTGTTGTGCCAGGCGACGTCCGGCAGCACGTTTTGCAGAATGTCCGCCAGGTAACTGTAATCACCATCCTGCTCACGGGCAGGGCCTATATGCGTCACACCGCTGGCGACATGGACGATGATATTGCCATCACGTCGTGCGGCGTGGGTTGTGGTCGCCATCAACAGCGGCTGAGGTATGCTCTTTAGCTCATCAATCGTCCCCATACCGTTGTGCAGCAGCAAAATGGGTGCTGTGTGGGGAAGGTGAGCGGCCAGTGCTTTTACCGCATCAGAGACTTGCCACGCTTTCAGCGTGACCAGCAGCAGATCGCTTTGTGCCAGAAAATCGGGATCGTTGGCGGTGAGCGATTCATTGAAGATACTGCCATCTTCATCAATCAGGTTTACACTGCAATACGGCTGTGGAACGCGTAGCCAGCCTTGTACCTCGTGTCCATGTTTGCACAGTGCGGTAAGCCAGAGCTGACCAAGCGCGCCGCATCCGAGCACAGTAATTTTCATTGTTCCTCCTCACCTGCAACTGCGCCAGGTGTTACGGCCTAAGTATAGCGCCGTCCGCTAAGCTTCTGTTGAGTTATGCCTCGTTGCGGGTATTATGCAACGCAATAAAAGTGAAGGGAGAAGAAAAGATGCCATCTTTCGATATTGTTTCTGAAGTTGATATCCAGGAAGTCCGCAACGGCGTTGATAACGCAAGCCGCGAAGTTGAATCACGTTTCGATTTTCGTGGTGTAGAGGCGACTTTTGAGCTGAACGATGCAAATAAAACGATCAAAGTACTGAGCGAGTCTGATTTTCAGGTAAATCAGTTGCTGGATATTCTGCGTGCAAAGCTGTTAAAACGCGGCATTGAAGGGACATCCCTTGATGTACCAGAAGAGTTCGTGCACAGCGGTAAAACCTGGTTTGTTGAAGCTAAGCTGAAGCAAGGCATTGAAAGCGCGATGCAGAAGAAAATCGTGAAGCTTATCAAAGACAGTAAGCTGAAGGTGCAGGCCCAGATTCAGGGTGAAGAGATTCGCGTAACGGGTAAATCCCGCGATGATCTGCAAGGTGTGATGGCGCTGGTGCGTGGCGGCGATCTGGGACAACCGTTCCAGTTTAAAAACTTCCGCGATTAAAATAAAAAAGCCCGGTTAAACCGGGCTTTTTTTACGCTTTTAGCGCCTGTTCTACTTCAAAGCGGTTTGTCACTTTGCTGTCTATTTTGACATAAGCGCTACGTTCATCCTGGACGATAAGTACTTCGTTCACGCCTTCTTTCTCTTCCAGACGTTGCTTCAGTCCGTCGTTAATTTCTACATCATCCGGGATTTCGACACGCAGACTACTGACATAGCGAGGCTCTTTCATGGTGCTGGAAACCAGCAGCCAGACCGTGGCCAGTAGTGCTCCTGCCAGGAATACGGTTTGCGAATCGAATAATCCATCAACCCAGCCGCCCAGTGCGCCACCGATCGCCACACCAATGAACTGGCTGGTGGAATAAATCCCCATTGCTGTGCCTTTGTAACCTGCCGGTGACTCTTTGCTGATCAGCGACGGCAATAGAGCTTCCATCAGGTTAAATGCCAGGAAGAACAACTGTACACCGGCCACCAGTTCCCAAAAGTGTGGACCAGATCCCCACAGAACGATCTCAGCGATGAGCAGTACAGCCACGCATCCGATGAAGACGCGTTTCATTCGGCGTTTCACTTCGGCGTAGATGATGAACGGCACAACAGAGACGAAGGAAATCAGCATCGTCACCAGATAAATTTTCCAGTGTTCGGCGGCAGGAAAGCCAGCAGCAGCCAGTTGGCCTGGCAGGGCGACAAACGTCGACATCAGCAGAATGTGCAGACACATGATGCCAAAGTTCAGCTTCAGCAGGCGGGGCTCCACAAGGACTTTGCTAAAGCAGCCTTTCACCATGCCGGATTCGCGGTTAAGTACGTGGTTTTTACTGTCCGGTACGACCCACAGTGTCAAGGCAATACCGATGGTTGCGAGCACCGCAATCATCCAGAACAGGGCGTGTAGACCAAGCGTATGCGTAATAATCGGGCCGAGAACCATCGCAATGGCAAAGGTCACGCCGAAGCTCACGCCAATGAATGCCATTGCTTTAGTACGATTTTGTTCGCGGGTTAAATCCGATAACAGCGCCATGACCGCAGCGGCAATCGCGCCGGAGCCTTGCAGGGCGCGGCCAAGAATAATACCCCAGATCGAATGGGAGAGGGCGGCTATCACACTGCCCAGCACAAAGACCAGTAGTCCACCGACGATCAGCGGTTTGCGACCGACACGGTCAGAAAGTAGGCCGAATGGGATTTGGAACACCGCCTGCGCCAGACCGTAGATACCGATCGCCAGACCAATCAGTGCTTCGCTGGCTCCCTGCAGCGCCATACCGTACGTGGTCAGAACAGGCAGGACCATAAACATCCCAAGCATCCGTAGCGAGAAGACAGTCCCTAAGCCCCAGGTCGCGCGAAGCTCGCCTGGCGTCATTTTATAATCGTTCATTACCACCTCAGTTCAAAAGCAGGCCATAGTGTAGTGCGGGGAAGGGGCGGGGTAAATAAAGGGTTATTTAACAAATATTACATGCGTTATGAATAAAATCAGTGAATAAAAAAGGGCGCCGAAGCACCCTTTTATTCACCTGGCGTGACTTACCAGACGTATGTCAGCAGGCTGTGTGAATCTGGAACCATAAAGTCTACGGACATCATGACGGACAGAGAGGTGATAGCAACAATCGAGAACACAAACAGTTTGCGCGCCCAGACTTTGTCATCTTCCACTTTGTAACCGCGCAGCGCCATACCGAGCCACCAGACGCTCACTGCAGCCGCGACAACCAGATATTTGTATCCAGCGTAGCCGCCCAGAGAGAGCATCAGTGTCGCCACAGCAAAGGCGATGATGTACAGCGTGATGTGGTTCTTGGCCACAGAGATGCCTTTCACAACCGGCAGAACCGGAATATTCGCTGCCTGATAATCCTTAAAGCGGAAAATCGCGATGGCGTAGGAGTGCGGCATCTGCCACAGGCTAAAGATAGCCAGCAGGATGAGCGCACCACTGTCGAATTCGTTCGTGACAGCACAGTAGCCAATCACTGGCGGCGCAGCGCCAGAGAGAGAACCGATCAACGTACCGTAGACGGAGTGCCGTTTCATATACAGGCTGTAGACACCCACATAGACCACGAACCCCATCACCCCCAGCCAGCAGGCCAGAGGGTTAGCACCAAACCACAACAGCATGAAGCCAGCAATACCCAACAAGGTGGCATACACCAGCGAGACACCTGGAGACATCAGGCCTTTAACCAGCACCCGATTCTTGGTCCTCTCCATCTTGCGATCGATATCCCTGTCGATGTAGTTGTTAAATACACAACCGGACGCCACGACCAGTGAGACCCCAATCAGCGTGAAAACGAAAAGGGTATAGTCGATGCTGCCTTTAGAGGCCAGCAGGAACCCTCCGATCACGGAGATCAGGTTACCAAAGATGATGCCTGGTTTCGTTACTTGCAGGTATTGCTTAAACATACTCGCCGCTCTTAGTGAACCATCATGTTGTAGTTGAGGTTCCACATAATCCAGATGGAACCGACTACAAGGATAGCGATGATAATCACGGTAAAGACAAAGGCCGTCATATTCCAGCCTTCATCGGACTTGGTGTTCATGTGCAGGAAGCAAACCAGATGCACCAGAATCTGTACCACTGCGGTGACCAGGACCGTACCCAGAATTGCCGCGTGAGAAGCAGAACCGCTCATCACCATCCAGAACGGGATTACCGTCAGGATGATCGACAGGATGAAACCTGTCATGTAGGTTTTTACGCTACCGTGGGAAGCGCCATGATCGTTTGAATGACTCATTACATCGCCCCCATCAGATACACTACAGAGAACACACAGATCCACACAACGTCCAGGAAGTGCCAGAACAGGCTCAGGCACATGATACGTGTACGGTTAGTGTTGGTCAGGCCGCGACGGGATACCTGGAACATCAGTACCGCCATCCAGATCAGACCCGAGGTTACGTGCAGACCGTGAGTACCGACCAGCGCGAAGAACGCAGACAGGAAGCCACTACGATCCGGGCCGAAGCCTTCCATAATCAGGTGATGGAATTCATAGATTTCCATCCCGATAAATCCAGCACCGAACAACCAGGTCAACGCCAGCCAGGAAACAACCTGGTTTTTGTTGTTTTTGTACATGGCGATAGCTGCCATGCCGTAGGTGATGGAGCTGAACAACAGCAGAGCGGTTTCAACCAGAACAAACGGCAGTTCAAAGATGTCCTTACCGGCCGGGCCGCCCGCTGTGCCGTTCACCAGAACGGCATAGGTTGCGAACAGACAGCAGAACAAAATGCAGTCGCTCATCAGGTAGATCCAGAAACCGAATACCTTCGTCGGTCCTGTATCGTGGTGCGCATGGTCATGCGCATGGGCAGTTGAGTGCGCCAAAGTATCAGTTGCCATTTTTCAGCCCCGCTTTAGAAATCTCATCGAAATGCTGGTTTTCCAGTTTTTCGACTTCACGGACTGGTACGTAGTAGTCCACGTCCTCGTCAAAGCTCTTCACAATCCAGCTGATGATGACGCCAGCGAAGCTAGCGATCGCAAGCCACCAGATGTGCCAGATCATTGCGAAACCAAATACCGTTGCGAACGCAGCAATAACAATCCCTGCACCGCTGTTTTTCGGCATGTGGATCTCTTCGTAATGCTCAGGTTGCTTGTACGCTTCACCTTTCTCTTTCATTTCCCAGAATGCATCACGCTCGTGAACGTGTGGCACAATGGCAAAGTTATAGAATGGAGGTGGGGAAGAGGTTGCCCACTCCAGCGTACGGCCGCCCCACGGGTCACCGGTCAGGTCGCGGTTCTGTTCGCGGTCGCGAATAGAAACGTAGAACTGAATCAGCTGACACGCGATACCACAGGCGATCAGCACTGCACCACATGCTGCAACAACCAGCATTGGGTGGAACTGCGGATCAATCTGTTGGCTCAGGCGACGAGTCATGCCCATGAAGCCCAGCACGTACAGCGGCATAAATGCGACGAAGAAGCCGATGATCCAGAACCAGAACGCGCGTTTGCCCCATGCTTCGTTCAGCGTGAAGCCGAACGCTTTTGGCCACCAGTAGGTTACGCCTGCGAAGCAACCGAAGACGACACCGCCGATAATGACGTTATGGAAGTGCGCAATCAGGAACAGGCTGTTGTGCAGTACGAAGTCAGCACCTGGTACTGCCAGCAGTACGCCGGTCATCCCACCTACAGAGAAGGTAACGATGAAGCCGATGGTCCACAGCATTGCTGAGTGGAACACGATGCGACCCTGATACATGGTGAACAACCAGTTGAAGATCTTCACCCCTGTCGGGATGGCGATAATCATGGTGGTAATACCGAAGAAGGCGTTTACGTTTGCACCCGCACCCATGGTGAAGAAGTGGTGCAGCCAAACGATAAACGACAGAACGGTAATACACACGGTTGCCCACACCAGCGAGGTGTAACCAAACAGACGCTTACGCGAGAAGGTCGCTGCGATTTCGGAGAACACACCGAAGACCGGCAGAACCAGAATATACACTTCCGGGTGGCCCCAGGCCCAAATCAGGTTGATGTACATCATCATGTTGCCACCCATTTCATTGGTAAAGAAATGAGTGCCCAGGTAGCGGTCCAGGGTCAGCAGCGCGACGGTGACAGTCAGAATTGGGAAGGAGGCAATAATCAGGATGTTGGCGCACAGAGATGCCCAGGTAAATACTGGCATCTTGAACATCGTCATGCCAGGGGCACGCATCTTGATAATGGTCACGAAGAAGTTAATACCGGTCAGGGTTGTACCAATACCGGAGAGCTGAACCGCCCAAATCCAGTAGTCGACACCAACGCCAGGACTGTATTCAATTCCCGAAAGCGGCGGATAGGCCAGCCAACCAGTCTGTGCGAATTCACCTACGCCCAGAGAAAGGTTAACCAGGATGACGCCGACAACCGTAAACCAGAAGCTCAGGTTGTTCAGGAACGGGAACGCAACATCACGCGCACCAATCTGCAGCGGGACAACAACGTTCATCAGACCAATAACCAGCGGCATCGCCACGAAGAAGATCATGATAACGCCGTGAGCGGTAAAGATCTGATCGTAGTGGTGCGGTGGCAGGAAGCCAGCTTCACCTGCCGAGGCAAGAACCTGCTGGCTACGCATCATGATCGCATCCGCAAAGCCACGAATTAACATGACGATACCGACGATGCAGTACATGATGCCGAGTTTTTTGTGGTCGACCGAAGTCAGCCACTCGTTCCACAGGTAGCTCCACTTACCAAAGTAAGTGATTAAGGCCAGTAAGGCCGCACCACCGATGATAATGGCAGCCACCGTAACCACGATAATGGGTTCGTGGTAGGGCACTGCATCCAGTGTCAATTTTCCGAACATTTTCTTCCTCGGCCCCTTAGTGAGCGGTTTCCGCGTGGCTCATGTCCATGCCTTCCATACCTTCGTGCGCGCTGTGCTCGCCTTCAGGTTGGGTCATGTTCATGCTCTTGCCGTGATCCATAAATTTGCCAACAACGTCTTTGAACAAATCAGGTTTCACGTTAGAGAAGTACTCCACCTTGTTGTATTCGCTAGGTGCAGCCACTTTGTCGAACGCCGCCATGTCAGACATGGTGTTCTGTGACTGTTTCGCTGTAGCAACCCATTGGTCGAAAGCGGCACGGTCCGGCGTAGCGATAGCTTTGAACTTCATACCAGAGAAGCCCTTGCCGCTATAGCTGGCGGAGATACCATCGTAGGTGCCTGCTTCATTCGCGATCAGATGCAGGTTCGTTTGCATACCGGCCATCGCGTAAATCTGGCTACCCAGACGCGGGATGAAGAAGGAGTTCATCACGGAGTTGGACGTCACTTTGAACTGAACCGGAGTGTTCGCCGGGAAGGCGATTTCATTCACGGTAGCAATGCCTTGTTCCGGGTAGATGAAGAACCATTTCCAGTCCATGGAGACCACTTCGATGGTAATCGGTTTTTCATCGTGAACCAGCGGTTTGCTTGGCTCAAGCGCGTGAGTGGTTTTCCATGTCAGTACGGCAAGGAACAGGATGATCAGAATTGGCACTGTCCAGACCACAGCTTCCACTTTATTGGAGTGTGACCAGTTAGGGCTATACTTCGCATCTTTATTGCTCGCACGGTACTTCCAGGCGAAACCAACAGCCATCAAAACGGCAGGAATAACCACAATCATCATCAGGCCAAAAGCCGTCAGAATCAGTGAGCGTTGTTCCAGTCCAATCTGTCCTTTGGGGTCAAGTAGTGCAGAATTACAGCCACTGAGTAATACAGTACCTGCTAATAATGACAACCATCCCAAACTTTTATTGTATTTCCTGAGTCTCATTTAACGACCTCAATTCCACGGAGTCTGGTGGCGTTTAAAGTGTGGGGGCATTTTACGGGAAGGTTACATTACTGTAAACATCATTAGGGCTGTGTCAGGAAGGTGTTACTGGGTTCTGCCGCACATGTCACATGTGTTGCAAATTATGTCGTTTTTTAAGGTGAAAGTCCCATGGGACGGGCATTATAACGAAAGGAATCTCAAGCATACCCTAAAAGGGGCAATTGGTATAACCATTGTCAAAAATACACAAATAATTAACAATTAAGCATCAATAAAAAGACAATTAAAAAACGAATATTCAATCTTTCCGGTGCTGAATCGTTTAATGAAAAATAGCTTACTAAAGCAGGCTCCAATAATTTCCAAATATTATTGCGCACGAAACAACAAATATTTTTTTATCGGATGGCGGTTATTTCACCGTTATAATTCCGCATGGTGATTACAACGGGAAATAACCTTTCGCTTTTTACTTCATGCCATCGGCGTTTTACGCAACGCCAGAAAATCGAGAGTGCCACCTGTCAGAATGCCAATGATGGCCAGCAGAGCGCCAATGTCCAGCAGCAGCGAGGAGAAAGGCAGTTCTGCGGAGGTTGTCGCGTTGATCGTCAGCACGACAAGCCACAACGCCAGCGCCACACAACCCATCATCAACAGACGCAGCGCAAAACGATAGGCTCGTTGATATTCTGTCCGCGGTATAAAGTGTTCCGTTTTCTGCGTATATTCCAGCGTATGGCGACAAACCAGCAATAATACTATTCCTGGCACTGCTGCAACGACAGAAAAGAGATAAAACGTAGGCCAGCCATGTGCTTCAACAAACCAGCCTGCAATCGGGCCAACATAAACACGGCCCACCGCTGAAAGTGCAGAGAGCAAAGCAAACTGGGTGGCGGAAAATGATTTATTACAGAGGGTCATCAGCAGCGCGACAAACGCTGCAGTTCCCATGCCGCCACACAGGTTTTCAAAGAAAACGGCGGCGGCCATGCTGATCATATGTTTGTCTGTGACAGACAACAGCCAGTAACCTGCGTTAGAGATCCCCTGCAAAATGCCAAAGATCAGCAGTGCGCGGAATAGCGACAGGCGCTGCATTAGCACGCCGCCGTAAAGTGCTCCCACGATAGTTGCAAAGAGACCCAGCGTTTTATTCACAACCCCCACTTCCCCGGCATCAAATCCGACACCGCGAATAAGAAAAGTGGTCGTCAGGCTCATGGCAAATGCATCACCCAGCTTATACATCACAATAAGCAGTAAAATCAGCCAGGCATTGTTACGGCCAAAAAAGTCCCGCAGTGGTTCAGCAACAGCCTGCTCCAGTGACCGTGGCACGGGAATAACATCGCTGGGTTCGGGAGCGAAAAAGGTGGCGATAATACAAGGAATCAGCAGGATGGCCATCAGCCAGTACATCCCCTGCCAGCCGAGGTATCTGTCGGCCAGCCAGAGAGCCAGGCCACCAGAGACCAACATCCCCAGACGATACCCCAGCACGCTAATTGCCGCTCCCGCACCGCGTTCTTCCGCAGGCAATACGTCCGTTTTCCAGGCATCAAACACGATATCCTGCGATGCTGAACAAAAGGCAATGACTACAGCAAGCGCCGCCATCCAGCGCAATTGCGTCGAAGGTTCAAGGAATCCCATTGCAGCGATGGCCAGCAGTAACAGAATTTGCGTCATCACTAACCAGCCACGACGACGCCCCAAAAACGGTGGCGTGTAGCGGTCCATAACGGGTGACCACAGGAACTTGAAGACGTAAGCCTGGCCGACGAGGGAGAAGAACCCAATGGTTTTAAGATCGATATTCTCGACGGTCATCCAGGCCTGTAATGTGCCGGAGGTGAGCGCGAGAGGTAAGCCGGAGGCAAAACCAAGGATCAGCAGAATGGCTGATTTAGGTTGCTGAAAAATGCGTAAGTAGTGACTGGACATGTTTTCTTAAGGCTGACCCGGCGAAGCACCGGGTCAGAAAGCAGGATTAACGAGCGTTCTGCTTGATAAAGTCGTGGATGCTGGTGTCTTGCGCCATATCAGAGATGGTGTCGGTCAGCACACTGTTAACCGCGTTAGCAATATTCTTGTTGGTTGCCTGGAAAGCACCTTCAACAGAGTAGCTGGCACGATAATTTTTCGTCATTTTGTTGCCGTTCTTCGCGGTGGCGATGATAGCGATCTCGGCTTTGGTCGAGATGTTGTAGCGCACGTTGCCCTGGGAAACGTCTGCATACAGGTTGTTCACGATGATTTGTAGATCAACCGCACCGCTTGGGCCAACCATATAACCGCGAGAGGTCATCTGTTTTTCCAGAACTTCTTGCAGCAGGAAACGCAGGTCGCGGGAGGCGGTCAGTGTCACTTGTTGGTTATCACGCACCACTTTTGCGAGCGCCTGATCCTGACGCTGATCTGCACCGTTAATGCTCACGGTAACGCCCATCAGGCTGGGGTCTTGCTGTGGCAGTGTGATCTTAGGTGACACATCAATCGTCGTTGGCGGGGTTGCGCAACCGGCCAGCATAAAAAGTGCTACCAACGGAAAGAAGATTTTTTTTAACATTTTCGGGTTCTCAACGAATCGTAAGCATTAGAGATAAAAATTGCCGCCATCATAACATCGCTAACGGCGAGGGGAAGTGGTCAACGCATGTAAATTCATCGCCTTGTCCGAAATCCGACCAGTTCATCTATTTTCTCAACGTATCAGAGCTAAAACGTATGAGGCTCATAGTGAACTTCATTCGTTTGGATGAGAAAATCAGACGAACGCTAAATATTTGTTGTCTTGTTGTAATGGAAACGGTAAAAGCGGCTAACATTTAAAGGGATGGGTGACATCTTAGCGTTGTCGGAGGAGTAATTTCATGATGATACGTGAGCAGATAGAAGATAAATTAAGGGCTGCGTTCAATCCCGTGTTCCTCGAAGTCGTCGACGAGAGCTATCGTCATAACGTACCGGCAGGGTCTGAAAGCCATTTTAAAGTTGTTTTGGTCAGCGATCGCTTCGCAGGAGAACGTTTTCTTAACCGACATCGTATGATTTACAGTACGTTGACGGCGGAACTTTCGACGACTGTGCACGCGCTGGCGTTACACACTTATACCATCAAAGAATGGGAAGGATTGCAGGATACGGTTTTCGCCTCCCCGGCATGCCGTGGTGCGGGCAGCATCGCCTGAAAATCGTATTTGCAACCGCTGGAGTTTTTCCAGTATGTTGCATACAGATTACGTCAAAGCGGCCTCCGGGCCGTTTTGTTTTGTCTGAGTTTTGAGCGGATGGTGCGTTTTTAAGGCTAAAAATAGCCTTAAATTGTGAAAAAAGCCGCAGCAACATGCCCCAACCGTTCTCGACTCACCTAAGTGATGCCGCTATAATGCCGCGTCTTAATGAATGTCTTCGGGATGATTCTGGCGACAGGGAATGTGATTCTGCTAAATATAGAGAGCATCCCGGTATTGCAAGGCAAATTCAGAGTTGACCGAGCACTATGATTTTTTTGAGGTAACAAGATGCAAGTTTCAGTTGAAACCACTCAAGGCCTTGGCCGCCGTGTAACGATTACTATCGCTGCTGACAGCATCGAAAACGCTGTGAAAAGCGAGCTGGTCAACGTAGCAAAAAAAGTACGTATCGACGGCTTCCGTAAAGGTAAAGTCCCGATGAATGTTGTTGCTCAGCGTTATGGCGCGTCTGTTCGCCAGGACGTTCTGGGTGAGCTGATGAGCCGCAACTTCATTGACGCGATCATCAAAGAAAAAATCAATCCAGCTGGCGCACCGAACTATGTTCCGGGCGAATACAAACTGGGTGAAGACTTCACCTACTCTGTAGAGTTTGAAGTGTATCCAGAAGTTGAGCTGAAAGGTCTGGAAACTATTGAAGTTGAAAAACCAGTTGTTTCCGTGACTGACGAAGACGTGGACGGAATGCTGGATACTCTGCGCAAGCAGCAGGCGACCTGGAAAGATAAAGAAGGCGCTGTTGATGCAGAAGACCGCGTAACTATCGACTTCACCGGCTCTGTAGATGGTGAAGAGTTCGAAGGTGGCAAAGCGTCTGACTTCGTACTGGCAATGGGCCAGGGTCGTATGATCCCTGGTTTCGAAGACGGTATTAAAGGCCGTAAAGCGGGCGAAGAATTCACCATCGACGTGACCTTCCCTGAAGAATATCACGCTGAAAACCTGAAAGGTAAAGCAGCGAAGTTCGTCATCAACCTGAAGAAAGTTGAAGAGCGCGAACTGCCAGAACTGACTGAAGAATTCATCAAACGTTTCGGCGTGGAAGATGGTTCCGTAGCAGGCCTGCGTGCTGAAGTTCGTAAAAACATGGAGCGCGAGCTGAATGGTGCTGTGCGTAACCGTGTGAAATCTCAGGCGATCGAAGGCCTGGTGAAAGCGAACGAAATCGATGTTCCCGCTGCACTGATCGACAGCGAAATCGACGTACTGCGCCGTCAGGCTGCACAGCGTTTCGGTGGCAACCAGCAGCAAGCGATGGAGCTGCCGCGTGAACTGTTCGAAGAGCAGGCTAAACGCCGCGTTGTTGTGGGTCTGCTGCTGGGCGAAGTGATTCGTACCCACGAACTGCAGGCTGACGAAGAGCGTGTGAAAGGTCTGATCGAAGAAATGGCTTCAGCTTACGAAGATCCGTCTGAAGTTGTTGAGTTCTATGGTAAAAACAAAGAACTGATGGACAACATGCGTAACGTGGCACTGGAAGAACAGGCTGTTGAAGCGGTACTGGCGAAAGCTAAAGTGTCCGAGAAAGCAACTTCCTTCAACGAACTGATGAACCAGCAGGCGTAATTTCGCCCAACGGTTTAAAGTTTGAACAAAAACCCGTTGCCTTTTGGCGGCGGGTTTTTTTTATCGCAGCAATAGCCCTGGAAGAGTGCTAAAAGGCCCTTTCAGTGTTAGCGTAACAACAAAACATTGTTATGCTTGAAATAGGGCGATACGAACCCCATAAGTGTGTAATCACGATGAATGAGACTGGCTGATAATCCGTCCATAAGGTTACAATCAGTACAGCAGGTGTTTTCAATTTTGATCCAGGAGACGGAAATGTCATACAGTGGCGAACGAGATAACTTTGCACCCCATATGGCTCTGGTGCCAATGGTTATTGAACAGACCTCCCGTGGTGAGCGTTCTTTTGATATCTATTCCCGTCTGCTCAAGGAACGCGTTATCTTTCTGACCGGCCAGGTGGAAGACCACATGGCTAACCTGATCGTGGCGCAGATGCTGTTTCTGGAAGCGGAAAACCCAGAGAAAGACATTTACCTGTATATTAACTCGCCGGGTGGCGTAATCACGGCTGGTATGTCTATCTATGACACCATGCAATTCATCAAGCCTGATGTGAGCACCATTTGTATGGGGCAGGCCGCGTCCATGGGGGCCTTCTTGTTAACTGCAGGGGCAAAAGGTAAGCGCTTCTGTTTGCCAAACTCCCGCGTGATGATTCACCAACCGCTGGGCGGATATCAGGGGCAGGCGACAGATATTGAAATCCACGCCCGCGAAATCCTGAAAGTAAAAGCGCGCATGAATGAACTTATGGCGCAGCATACGGGTCAATCTCTTGAGCAGATCGAGCGCGACACCGAGCGCGATCGCTTCCTCTCTGCACCAGAGGCAGTTGAGTACGGTTTAGTCGACTCCGTTTTGACCCATCGTAATTGATGCCCACGGCGCAAGTGTGCCGCTATACTAAGGTAGGGCGGTACGCTGCTTGATAGCAAGCAGCTTGCGTCTGAGAATGGCATTTGCGTCGTCATGTGCGGCACAAAGAACTTAAAAAGAGGTTTTGACTCATGACAGATAAACGCAAAGATGGTTCGGGCAAACTGCTGTACTGCTCTTTTTGCGGCAAAAGCCAGCATGAAGTGCGTAAACTGATTGCCGGGCCGTCCGTGTATATCTGCGACGAATGTGTCGATTTATGTAATGACATCATTCGCGAAGAGATTAAAGAAGTCGCGCCTCACCGTGAGCGTAGCGCGTTACCGACCCCGCATGAGATTCGTCATCATCTTGACGACTATGTTATCGGTCAGGAACAGGCTAAAAAAGTGCTGGCGGTGGCGGTATATAACCACTACAAGCGTCTGCGCAATGGCGATACCAGCAATGGCGTAGAACTGGGTAAAAGTAACATTCTGCTGATTGGCCCGACGGGTTCCGGTAAAACGCTGCTGGCTGAGACCCTGGCACGCCTGCTGGACGTTCCGTTTACCATGGCGGATGCGACAACACTGACCGAAGCCGGTTATGTGGGTGAAGACGTAGAAAACATCATTCAGAAGCTGTTGCAGAAGTGCGATTACGATGTGCAGAAAGCGCAGCGCGGTATCGTGTACATCGATGAGATCGACAAGATTTCCCGCAAATCGGATAACCCATCTATTACCCGTGATGTTTCCGGTGAAGGTGTTCAGCAGGCACTGCTGAAGCTGATTGAAGGTACAGTGGCGGCAGTTCCTCCTCAGGGTGGACGTAAACACCCGCAGCAGGAGTTTTTACAGGTTGATACCTCTAAAATCCTGTTTATTTGTGGTGGCGCATTTGCCGGCCTGGATAAGGTGATCTCACATCGCGTGGAAACCGGCTCCGGCATTGGTTTTGGTGCAACGGTGAAAGCGACGTCTGAGAAACCGAACGAAGGCGAATTGCTGTCACAGGTTGAGCCGGAAGATCTGATCAAATTTGGCCTGATTCCTGAGTTCATCGGCCGTCTGCCTGTTGTGGCAACGCTGAATGAACTGAGTGAAGATGCGCTGATTCAGATCCTGAAAGAGCCGAAAAATGCGCTGACTAAGCAGTATCAGGCACTGTTTAACCTCGAAGGTGTAGATCTGGAATTCCGCGATGAAGCACTGGATGCTATTGCCAAAAAAGCGATGGCGCGTAAAACCGGTGCTCGTGGCTTGCGTTCCATCGTAGAAGCCGCTCTTCTTGACACCATGTACGATTTACCGTCCATGGAAGATGTCGAGAAAGTAGTTATCGACGAGTCTGTGATTGGTGGCCAGTCTAAGCCACTGTTGATTTATGGTAAGCCGGAAGCGCAACAAGCATCTGGTGAATAATTAGCCAAATCATACAAGCAGTTAATCAAAAAGGGGGGATTTTATCCCCCCTTTACTTTTTCCGTATTCATGGCGTTGAATGTGTGGGAAACATCCCCATATACTGGTTACATGTTAATGGTTGCGTGAAGCACAGTCGTGCAACCTGATTACCTGGCGGACACTAAACTAAGAGAGAGCTCTATGAATCCTGAGCGTTCTGAACGCATTGAAATCCCCGTATTGCCGTTGCGCGATGTGGTGGTTTATCCGCACATGGTCATACCCTTATTTGTAGGGCGGGAAAAATCTATCCGTTGCCTTGAAGCCGCCATGGATCATGATAAAAAAATCATGCTGGTTGCGCAGAAAGAAGCATCAACGGATGAGCCGGGTGTAAACGATCTTTTCACCGTCGGGACCGTGGCCTCTATTTTACAAATGCTGAAGCTGCCTGATGGCACTGTCAAAGTGCTGGTAGAAGGCTTGCAGCGTGCGCGTATTACCACTCTGTCTGATAATGGCGAACATTTCTCTGCGAAGGCAGAGTACCTTGATTCTCCGCAGCTTGATGAGCGTGAGCAGGAAGTGCTTGTGCGCACCGCGATTAGCCAGTTTGAAGGCTATATCAAGCTGAACAAGAAAATCCCACCAGAAGTGCTGACGTCGCTTAACAGCATCGACGATCCTGCGCGTCTGGCGGATACCATCGCTGCACACATGCCGCTGAAGTTGGCTGACAAACAGTCTGTGCTGGAAATGTCCGACGTAAATGAACGTCTGGAATATCTGATGGCGATGATGGAATCCGAAATCGATCTGTTGCAGGTTGAGAAGCGTATTCGCAACCGCGTGAAAAAGCAGATGGAGAAATCCCAGCGTGAGTACTATCTGAATGAGCAAATGAAAGCGATTCAGAAAGAACTCGGTGAGATGGATGATGCCCCGGACGAAAACGAAGCGCTGAAGCGTAAGATCGATGCGGCGAAGATGCCGAAAGAGGCCAAAGAGAAAGCTGAAGCAGAATTGCAGAAGCTGAAAATGATGTCTCCGATGTCGGCAGAAGCGACCGTTGTGCGTGGCTATATCGAGTGGATGGTTCAGGTTCCGTGGAATGCTCGTAGCAAGGTCAAGAAAGACCTGCGTCAGGCACAGGAAATCCTCGATACTGACCATTATGGCCTGGAACGTGTCAAAGACCGTATTCTTGAATACCTTGCGGTTCAGAGCCGTGTGAACAAACTGAAAGGTCCAATCCTGTGCCTGGTAGGGCCTCCAGGGGTGGGTAAAACCTCGCTGGGTCAGTCCATTGCCAAAGCGACCGGACGTAAGTACATCCGTATGGCGCTGGGCGGCGTACGCGATGAAGCGGAAATCCGCGGTCACCGCCGTACGTACATTGGTTCTATGCCGGGTAAACTGATCCAGAAAATGGCAAAAGTGGGCGTTAAAAACCCATTATTCCTGCTCGATGAGATCGACAAAATGTCTTCAGACATGCGTGGCGATCCGGCGTCAGCCTTGCTTGAGGTATTGGATCCAGAGCAGAACGTAGCTTTCAGCGATCACTATCTGGAAGTGGACTACGATCTGAGCGACGTCATGTTCGTTGCAACGTCAAATTCCATGAATATTCCGGCGCCACTGCTGGATCGTATGGAAGTGATCCGTTTGTCCGGTTACACGGAAGATGAAAAGCTGAACATCGCTAAACGCCATCTGCTATCGAAACAGATCGAGCGTAATGCACTGAAAGAAAGCGAGATTACAGTAGACGATAGTGCAATCATCAGCATCATTCGCTACTACACGCGTGAAGCGGGCGTTCGTAGCCTGGAACGTGAAATTTCAAAATTGTGCCGTAAAGCGGTTAAACAACTGCTGTTGGATAAAACCCTTAAGCACATTGAGATCAACGGTGACAACCTACACGAATACCTGGGCGTTCAGCGTTTCGACTACGGTCGTGCGGATAACGAAAACCGCGTGGGCCAGGTAACTGGTCTGGCATGGACGGAAGTAGGTGGCGATCTGCTGACCATCGAAACCGCCTGTGTTCCAGGTAAAGGTAAACTGACCTACACCGGTTCTCTGGGTGAAGTGATGCAGGAGTCCATTCAGGCAGCGCTGACAGTGGTGCGCGCGCGCGCGGAAAAACTGGGTATCAACCCGGACTTTTACGAAAAACGCGACATCCACGTTCACGTTCCTGAAGGTGCGACGCCGAAAGACGGTCCAAGTGCCGGTATTGCAATGTGTACTGCGCTGGTGTCTTGTTTGACGGGTAACCCGGTACGTGCTGATGTGGCGATGACCGGTGAAATTACCTTGCGTGGACTGGTATTGCCTATCGGTGGTCTGAAGGAAAAACTGCTCGCGGCACATCGTGGAGGAATCAAAACGGTATTGATTCCTTATGAGAACAAGCGCGATCTGGAAGAGATCCCGGACAATGTTATTGCCGATTTGGAGATCCATCCGGTGAAACGCATTGAGGAAGTTCTTACTCTTGCATTACAGAATGAACCTTCTGGAATGCAGGTTGTAACCGCAAAATAGTGACCTCGCGCAAAGAGCGTCAATAAAAACAAGGCTGGTAAGTCATTTCGGACTTGCCAGCCTTTTTTTGTATAGCTAATTTAGATTGCTGATTGGGTTAGCCATCAACAACGGGTGTTGTAAGGTCATGGCAGGCCTGATATAACTGCTGCGCGGTCGCGTTGTGAAGGATTCAGGCGCGATATAAATTATAAAGAGAGGAAGAGAAGAGTGAATAAATCTCAACTGATTGACAAAATTGCTGCGGGTGCTGATATTTCTAAAGCTGCAGCTGGACGTGCGTTAGATGCTTTAATTGCTTCTGTTACTGAATCTCTGCAAGCTGGGGATGACGTTGCGCTGGTAGGTTTCGGTACTTTTGCTGTTAAAGAGCGTGCTGCCCGTACTGGCCGCAACCCTCAGACCGGTAAAGAGATCACCATTGCTGCCGCTAAAGTACCTGGTTTCCGTGCAGGTAAAGCGCTGAAAGACGCAGTGAACTGATAGCTTTCTCGCTTCAGGGAAGCCGAAAAAGTACAAGGGCGCATCATTTGATGTGCCTTTTTTGTTTGTCCAGGCCTGATTTGTGCGAGTTTATGCGAGTTGTGGGCTGACAATTGCCCCGGTTTCTTGTCACAATACGTCTTTACGCGCGACGGTCAGGATTTTCCGTCAGCGTCAGGTAACCAGTCACCTACAGCGGAGTGTTGTTACACCATGATGGACAGCTTACGCACGGCTGCTAACAGTCTCGTGCTCAAGATTATTTTCGGTATCATTATCGTGTCGTTCATATTGACCGGCGTGAGTAGTTACCTGATCGGCGGTAGCAGCAACTACGCCGCAAAAGTGAATGGCCAGGAAATCAGCCGCGGGCAGTTCGAGAACGCCTTTGCTGGTGAACGTAATCGTATGCAGCAACAGCTGGGCGATCAGTTCTCTGAGCTGGCAGCGAACGAAGGCTACATGAAAACGCTGCGTCAGCAAACGTTGAACCGCCTTATCGATGAAGCGCTCCTGGACCAGTATGCTAAACACCTGGGCTTAGGCATCAGTGATGAGCAGGTCAAAAATGCCATCTTCGCCACTCAGGCATTCCAGTCTAACGGTAAATTCGATAACACCCGTTACAACGCCATCGTGAACCAGATGGGCATGACGGCTGATCAATACGCACAGGCGCTGCGCAATCAACTGACGACCCAACAGCTCATCAATGCTGTTGTGGGGACTGATTTTATGCTCAAAGGCGAAACGGACGAACTGGCTGCGCTGGTGGCTCAGCAGCGTGTTGTTCGTGAAGCAACGCTTGATGTAGATGCTCTGGCTGCTAAGCAACAGGTCAGTGATGCGGAAGTTAACGCTTACTACGAGCAGAACAAGAGTAATTTTGTTGCGCCGGAGCAGTTCCGCGTGAGCTATATCAAACTTGATGCAGCTGCGTTACAGGAAACGGCATCAGACGCAGATATCCAGTCTTACTACGACCAGCATCAGGATCAATTCACGCAACCCCAGCGTAATCGTTACAGCGTCATCCAGACCAAAACGGAAGATGATGCAAAAGCGGTTCTGGATGAGCTTTCAAAAGGGGCTGATTTTGCAACCGTAGCAAAAGCAAAATCCACTGATATTATCTCGGCAAAAAATGGCGGAGATATGGGGTGGCTGGAAGATGGCACGACGCCGGATGAGCTGAAAAATGCGGGCCTGAAAGAGAAAGGCCAACTGTCAGGTGTGATCAAATCCTCCGTCGGTTTCCTGGTTGCGCGCCTGGACGATATTGAAGCCGCAAAAACCAAGCCTCTGGCTGACGTTCGTGATGATATCGCGGCTAAAGTGAAGCAGGAAAAAGCACTGGATGCGTTCTATGCGCTGCAGCAAAAAGTGAGCGATGCCGCCAGCAATGATAATGAATCACTTGCAGGGGCAGAGCAGGTTGCTGGTGTGAAAGCCGTTGAAACGGGCTGGTTCGGTCACGACAACCTGCCGGAAGAGCTGAATTTCAAACCCGTTTCTGACGCCATCTTTAATGGTGGGCTGGTGGGCGAGAATGGCACTCCGGGCAGCAACTCTGACATCATTACCGTAGATGGCGATCGTGCCTTCATACTGCGCGTGAGCGAGCACAAAGCTGAGTCTGTAAAACCGCTGACCGAAGTGAAAGATCAGGTTATTGCACTGGTTAAACATAACAAAGCGGAACAGCAGGCAAAACTGGATGCTGAGAAAGTTCTGGCTGAGTTGAAAGCCGGTAAGGGCGATGATGCGCTGAAAGCAGTAGGCCTGAGTTTCGGGGAAGCGAAAACGCTGAGCCGTACGGGACAAGATCCTGTTAGCCAGGCTGCATTTAGCCTGGGGCTGCCAGCGAAGGGCAAACCGAGCTTTGGTATTGCCAGCGATATGAAAGGCAATGTTGTCCTGTTGGCCCTGGACGAAGTAAAAGCGGGCACAATGCCAGAAGAGCAGAAAAAAGCCATGGTTCAGGGGATTACCCAGAACAATGCCCAAATTGCTTTCGAGGCGATGATGAGCAACCTGCGCAAAGAAGCCAAAATTAAACTGGGTGACATTATTACCCAGCAGTAATCATTACGTGTCTGCTCGCAGATTTTCGTAACGCTCTGCAATATCTAAAGGCCGCTTTCGCGGCCTTTTCCATTTCTTCAATCTGCTGTTTGTCCCCGTTTCGTGGTATGGCTATCGTTGTGTGGCTGTCAACAAACAAGGAGATAACAGCATGAAACATGGAATTAAAGCCCTCATTATTGCTCTGACTATCACCAGCACTGGCTTCGTACAACCAGCATTTGCAGCGGTATCAGTGGCAAAAACACAATCAGTCCAGACAAAAGCCGAGCCTGCCGCAAATGCACAGGCGTCAGTGCAAGCAAAAGCGGTGGAGGGGGGGAATCATAGTGAAGACGAAGGAACCCGGGTCAGCATTAACTCTGCCTCGGCTGAGGATCTCGCTCGAGCTATGAATGGTGTGGGGCTCAAGAAGGCGCAGGCTATTGTCAGTTACCGTGATGAGTACGGCCCCTTTAAAACGATTGACGATCTTAAACACGTGCCAGGAATGGGCAGTTCGCTGGTTGAGCGCAACCTCGCACGCCTGACGTTGTAATCGCGTAATAACTTGCACAGTGGCAAAAATTTGCCAGGATAGAGAGGTCATACCAGTTATGACCTCTAATCCTATAACAACAGTAAAGGCTATTGCGCTATGCAGACAAAAATCAAAGTACGTGGTTATCACCTGGATGTGTACCAACATGTCAATAACGCCCGCTATCTCGAGTTTCTTGAAGAGGCGCGTTGGGATGGACTGGAAAACAGCGAAAGCTTTCAGTGGCTGACCGCACACAACATCGCGTTTGTGGTCGCAAATATCAATATCAACTATCGCCGTCCGGCGGTATTGGGCGATCTGCTTACGGTCACAAGCCAGGTGCAGCAGCTTAACGGAAAAAGTGGTGTGCTCAGTCAGGTGGTTACGCTGGAGCCTGAAGGACAAGTGGTGGCTGATGCATTGATTACCTTTGTCTGTCTTGATCTCAAAACCCAAAAAGCGTTGCCACTGGAAGGGGCGTTACGCGAAAAGCTGGAGCAGATCATCGTCTAACATTTTGTCTTTTATAAAAGATAAATATCATTTTCAGGGATAGAGCGATAAACAGGGATAACGTCGTTGAGCGTTACCGGACCCGGGACGGAAAGATCTCGTTTACGGGCAGGTTGAAAAAGATGAGTCGTAAGGATCCGGATGTGAGTCTCGGATCCTTGTGCGAGTTGACTGTGCAGAAAAGGGGAATCAGCAGCGGCGCAGAATCCTGCCAGATAACGGTAATCCGACGCTGATGGACGTCACCTGTGCTGCCAGCGTAAAACGGTTCGACAGCACGGCTAAATAAGACGGCTACTGCAAGCCCGTCTTTTTCTTCATGACGGTCATCACCGCCGCTTTATCTGCCAGATAGTGATTAAGGCCATTAGCCCGCAGATTACAGGCAGCACATTGACCGCAACCATCACCTTTGATGCCGTTATAGCAGGTCAGGGTTTCAGCGCGGACTACATCCAGTTTGCCCCAGTAGTCTGCCAGTGCCCAGGTCTCTGCTTTATCAAGCCACATTAACGGTGTTTCAAAGCGGATATCTTTCGCCATTCCAAGATTGACGGCGTGATTCAGCGCTTTGACGAACTCATCGCGGCAGTCCGGGTAGCCTGAGAAATCTGTCTCACAGACGCCCGTAATGATGGCTTCGGCTTTTACCTGATAGGCATAGATAGCGGTCAGGGTCAGGAAAAGGATATTGCGCCCCGGTACAAAGGTATTGGGGATCCCGCTGGCATCGGGTTCGTAATCTGGAACCGGAATACTGTCACGTGTGAGGCTGCTCACCGCCAGTTCATTTAACAGCGTAACATCCAGTACCTTGTGCGCACGTGCGCCCAGTTTCAGCGCCAGTTCGCGGGCAACGTCGATTTCAGCACGATGACGCTGACCATAATCAAACGTGACACAGTGCACTTCATCATATTGATGCAATGCCTGAATCAGGCAGGTAGTGGAATCTTGTCCTCCGCTGAACACGACGACGGCACGTTTCATAAATAGTCTCAACAGTAACGGTAAAAACGCCATGTTACCGCCTGACTACGACGGCGACCAGCTTCTTCACGATTTGGGCGCCGGAAGCCAGGCTTCTGTAAAATCAAACCAGCCGCGGGTGTTCAGCCGTATGCCATTGACTCCCGGCGGGGCGCTTATTTGATACTGATAGTTGAAAAGTGGGGTTAACACAGCACTTTCCATGAGTCGGGTAAAAATCGCTTTGAGCCCGGCTTGCCGGGCATGTTCATCGGACTGTGTTTGTACTGCATCCAGTGTGGCTTGTAAGTGAGCAAGCTGAGGGGCACTTAGCAGGTGCGGCCAGAGAGCATCGCAGCGAAGCCACTGCTCAAGGGTATACTCCGGTGCTTCGCCTATAAGCCTGTCTCCCATCATGATATCTGCGTCAGCCAGTTTCTGGCAGCCATCCCACGTCTTGGCATCGTGAAAAACCACCGTAAGCTGACAGCCTTGCTGTGCAAGGTAATGTTGTAGCTGGTTCGCCATGGTATGTAACTCCACGGGCAGGTGATAAACCAGCGTCAATTTCTCAGGAAGAGGAATGTCGGATACTTCCGGCCACTGGGGGATCTGCCAGCCTGGAAGGAGTTCCTGCGTTGGGGTGATAAGCCCTTCTTCCAGGGGAAGGGTGTGCAGAAGTGTGGTCCGATGGATGATGTTAATCAGTCGTCTGGCCTGAATTTCACTGAGAGTCGGGCTTTGCTTCAGGGTGAGATAACAAAAACCCAGGCTGGTGCTATTACTGACCAGGCGTAGGCTGGCAAGCTCATCCGGCTCGCCAATGGCAATCTGAACCGGATGCCGGCAACTGGTTCCCAGACCTTGCTCGAAGAGTTGCGGGGTGATCCAGTATTCAATGGCTTTCAGCAACGGGTGGCTAAGATGGTATTGCTCGTGGCTTTCGAGACGCACCAGATCGGGCTCAAACACAGTGAGTCTGAAGGGGCCGCTTCCAGTAAACGGCTGTTCTGGATGAACAAGACGGCTGCCATAGCTTGCCAGTCGGTGCGCCAGCCAGTAATCCGGTTGATGTAATACAAAGGTCAGACATTGTGGGTGAGTGACCTCGATGTGTTGGACACTGTTAAACAACTGGCGCAGGGCTGGCAGAGTAAAAAGTGCGACCAGGCTGGCGCGCAATTGGTCCGTTTCAACTTTGTCGCCATTGTGCCAGTGCAGGGTTGAACGAATGTAGAAATGCCAGCGTAATCCCTCTGAGGACACCTCCCAGTGATGGGCAAGATCGCCTGTGGGCTCACTGCTGTTACCGTGGAAGCGCGTCAGACCGGAGAACACATGCCCGACCAGATGTTGCTCCGCGCGTCCGGGTAAAAAGCCAGGCTTGAGTGGTTCGAGTGGACGATAGTAGGGAATGCGCAGCGTGGGTGTATCGTTTTGCCAGTGACCGCCAAGAAAGGGATGCAGCAACGCACGCAATGCCTGTGGTGCAAGCTGCGCCAGCTCAAGCGCATTGTGCTGTTGCCCACTTTTGAGCGCCTCTTCCATCATGCCATTACGCAGTGATTCCGGCGTAACATGAAACGTGAGTTCGCCTCTTTTCCCACGCCCGGATTGAGCATGCCAGCTTAACCAGCCAGCCTCCTGCGCCTGACGCAGCAATGTACGTATATGCCGCTCGCTGCAAAAACAACGGCTGGCAAGCTCGCTAACGGTGACCTGTTGTGGCGCACCAGAAGAGGGCTGCCACAGGCGTTGATATTGGTTGAGGCGGTTAAGCTGGCGCATGATAAACCCGGAACAATTATTGTCATCTATTCACTATTACTTCCGTATATCTCAGGCAATACTGTTGCACAAGTTAACCGCATCACACTTTCGGGAGTAATCATGGCTCGGCTGGCTGCATTTGATATGGACGGCACTCTGTTAATGCCGGATCACCGTTTAGGGGATAAGACGCTAAACACCCTGAAGCGCTTGCACGAACGTGATATCACGCTGACGTTTGCCACGGGTCGCCATGTACTGGAGATGCGTCATCTGCTTGGTGCGCTCTCACTGGATGCTTTTCTCATTACCGGCAACGGAACGCGTATTCACTCTGTTGAAGGCGATGTACTACACCGGCAGGATCTTGACCCGGAAGTTGCGGATTTGGTTTTGCATAGCACCTGGGATACCCAGGCCAGCCTCCACGTGTTTAACGATTCGGGTTGGTTCACGGGGCTCGATATTCCTGAATTACTGCACGCGCACGTCTACAGCGGTTTCAAATACCAGTTAACCGATTTGCGTCGCATCCCGGCGCACACTGTCACCAAAATCTGTTTTTGCGGCGCTCACGACGACCTGTGTCGTTTACGTGTTCAGCTTAATGACGTGCTGGGTAGTCGTGCGCATCTGACTTTCTCCGCAGTGGATTGTCTGGAAGTACTGCCCGTAGGGTGCAACAAAGGTTCTGCCCTGACCGTGTTGAGCGGCCATCTGGGCTTTACCATGCAGGATTGTATGGCATTTGGCGATGCCATGAATGACCGCGAAATGCTGGGTAGCGTTGGTCGTGGTTTGATTATGGGGAATGCGATGCCGCAACTGAAAGCGGAGCTGCCTCATCTGCCAGTTATCGGACACTGCCGTAATGAAGCCGTGTCCCATTTTTTGACGCATTGGCTGGACAATAACAACCTCCCATATTCCCCCGAATAGTGAGACCCTTCCAGCAAGCCAGACTTCGGTCTGGCTTTTTTTATTTCACCAGCTGTGCAATCTGTACTTTCCACGGCCCGATATCGCCAATATTCGCCTGTACCCACTCCGTATTGTAATAGGTGTCGAGGTAACGCTCGCCGCTGTCACACAGCAAAGTGACGATAGAGCCAGTGCGGCCTTCTTCCCGCATGCGTGCGGCCAGTTGCAGCGCGCCCCACATATTCGTTCCGGTCGACGCACCGACTTTGCGGCCAAGCTGTGTCTCCAGCCAGTGCGCCGTTGCCACACTTGCAGCATCCGGCACGCGAAGCATCTCATCCACCACATCAGGAATAAATGATGGCTCTACGCGCGGACGGCCAATACCTTCAATTTTACTGCCCACCTGACTGCGAAGGGCCGCATCACGGGTTTGCCAGTAGTCGAGGAAGACGGAATTCTGTGGGTCAACCACCATCAGTTGAGTGTCGTAACCCTGACAACGGATATAGCGGCCGATGGTGGCGGATGTTCCGCCTGTTCCTGCACTCATCACAACATATGATGGGACAGGATGTGGCTCATGGGTCATCTGACGGAAAATACTGTCGGCAATATTGTTGTTGCCACGCCAGTCGGTGGCTCGCTCGGCGAAGGTAAACTGGTCCATATAGTGGCCGTTCAGTTCGCGAGCCAGCATCTCGGAGGCGGCGTAAATTTCGCAGGCGCTTTCTACAAAATGGCAACGTCCGCCGTAAAATTCGATCTGTTCAATTTTACGTTTTGCGGTACAGGCAGGCATCACGGCGATAAATGGCAGGCCAAGCAGGCGTGCGAAGTACGCTTCCGACACGGCGGTAGAACCGGATGAAGACTCGATAATTGTCGTCCCCTCTTTAATCCAGCCGTTACACAAACCGTATAAAAATAGCGAACGCGCCAGGCGATGCTTCAGGCTGCCGGTTGGGTGGGTGCTTTCATCCTTCAGATAGAGCTGAATACCGGCAAAACCCGGCAGGGCAAGGCGAATCAGATGAGTATCAGCCGATCGTTGATAGTCGGCATTGATTTCGCTGATGGCATGTTTGACCCAGGTGCTATTCATCGTGTTTATCCGTTTGTCATTTTGTGCCCAGCATAGCGAAAAGCACAGAAAAAATTGTTGCTATCTGGCCTTTAAAATAGAATGTAAGGAGAAAATTTTTCTCTGTGAGGTGGGTATGTTAGATAAAATTGACCGCAAACTGCTTTCATTGCTGCAAAATGACTGCACCCTCTCTTTGCAGGCTCTCGCGGATGCCGTTAATCTGACCACCACACCTTGCTGGAAGCGCCTCAAGAAGCTGGAGGATGACGGCATTTTACTGGGGCGCGTTGCGTTGCTGGATCCAGAAAAACTGGGGCTTGGACTGACGGCGTTTGTTCTGATAAAAACGCAGCACCACAGCAGCGACTGGTATTGCCGCTTCGTGACGGTGGTGTCAGACATGCCGGAAGTGCTCGGTTTTTGGCGCATGGCCGGGGAATATGATTACCTGATGCGCGTGCAGGTGGCCGATATGAAGCGGTACGATGACTTTTACAAGCGGCTGGTGAACAGTGTTCCGGGTTTGTCAGATGTCACCTCGAGTTTCGCCATGGAACAGATTAAGTACACCACAGCATTACCCATTGAATAAATTGAACAACTTACCGGCGTGGCCGGAGTTATACCTTCAGGAAAATACCGCGTGCGATTATTTGCCCAACTAAGCTGGTACTTTCGTCGGGAATGGCAACGCTATCTCGGCGCAGTGGCCCTGCTTATTATCATTGCCATCCTGCAGTTGATCCCGCCTAAAGTGGTGGGATATGTCGTCGATGGCGTCACGGAACAGCATTACACCACCGCACGGGTGTTGATGTGGGTGGGCACGTTGGTGCTGACCGCCGTTGTTGTTTACCTGTTGCGCTATGTCTGGCGTGTGTTGTTATTTGGTGCGTCCTACCAATTAGCCGTTGAGCTACGCGAAGATTTTTATCGCCAGTTAAGCCGCCAGCATCCGGAGTTTTATCTTCGTCATCGCACGGGCGATCTCATTGCCCGTGCCACCAACGATGTTGACCGTGTAGTGTTTGCCGCCGGGGAAGGAGTATTAACACTGGTCGACTCCCTGGTGATGGGATGCGCGGTATTGATTGTGATGTCCACTCAAATCAGCTGGCAACTGACGTTGCTGGCACTGCTCCCAATGCCCATTATGGCGTTGGCGATCAATCGTTACGGTGAAAAACTGCATGAGCGCTTCAAGCTGGCGCAGGCGGCTTTTTCATCACTGAACGACCGTACTCAGGAAAGTATGACCAGTATTCGCATGATCAAAGCATTCGGTCTTGAGGACCGGCAGTCGGCGCTGTTTGCTGCTGATGCCGCCGATACGGGTGCGAAAAACATGCGGGTAGCGCGCATTGATGCGCGGTTCGATCCGACAATTTATATTGCCATTGGCATGGCTAACCTGCTGGCGATTGGTGGCGGGAGCTGGATGGTGGTGCAGGGCTCAATGACGCTCGGTCAGCTAACCAGTTTCGCGATGTACCTTGGGTTGATGATTTGGCCGATGCTGGCACTCGCATGGATGTTTAACATTGTTGAGCGCGGGAGTGCAGCTTACAGCCGTATCCGCGACATGCTGGCCGAAGCTCCGGTTGTTAACGACGGCAGCGAATCCGTTCCGGAAGGGCGTGGAGTTATAAAAGCGGACATTCGCGCTTTCGCCTATCCGCAAACCGCGCATCCGGTACTGGAGAACGTCAATTTTACGTTGCAACCGGGCCAGATGCTGGGCATTTGTGGTCCGACGGGCGCCGGGAAAAGTACGGTGTTGTCCCTGATTCAGCGTCATTTTGATGTGGGACAAGGGGATATTCGGTTCCACAATATTCCATTGACGAACCTTCTGCTGGATGGCTGGCGTAGCCGTCTGGCCGTGGTCAGCCAGACACCATTTTTATTCTCTGACACTGTCGCTAACAATATTGCCCTCGGTCACCCTGCGGCGACGCAGGAAGAGATTGAACATGTGGCGCGCTTAGCCAGCGTCCATGAGGACATTCTGCGTCTGCCACAGGGTTATGACACTGAAGTCGGCGAGCGTGGCGTAATGTTATCCGGTGGTCAAAAACAACGTATTTCAATTGCCCGCGCACTGTTGCTGAACGCCGAAATCCTGATCCTTGATGATGCACTTTCGGCTGTTGATGGCCGTACGGAGCATCAAATCCTGCATAACCTGCGCCAGTGGGGAGAAGGTCGGACGGTGATCATCAGTGCGCATCGTCTTTCGGCGCTGACGGAAGCTAACGAAATACTGGTGATGCAGCACGGGCATATTGCTCAGCGTGGGCAGCATGATCAGCTTGCGGAACAACCGGGCTGGTATCGCGATATGTACCGCTATCAGCAACTGGAAGCGGCGCTGGATGATGCGCCAGAGCTGAATGAGGAGTCCGCAGATGCGTAACTTTGGACAGCTGTGGCCCACTTTGAAGCGCCTGCTGGCTTATGGCTCACCGTGGCGAAAACCCCTGTCTATTGCGGTGGTGATGCTCTGGATCGCGGCGATTGCTGAAGTGACTGGCCCGCTGCTTATTAGCTATTTCATCGATAATATGGTCGCCAAACGATATCTGCCATTAGGGCTGGTGGCCGGTCTGGGCGTTGCTTACGTTGGATTGCAATTGCTGGCGGCCTCGCTGCATTACGCGCAGTCATTGCTCTTTAACCGGGCTGCTGTCGGCGTAGTGCAACAGCTCCGTACTGATGTGATGGATGCTGCGCTGCGCCAGCCGCTGAGTGAGTTCGATACGCAGCCTGTCGGACAGGTGATCTCGCGGGTGACGAATGATACTGAAGTTATTCGCGATCTCTACGTCACCGTGGTGGCAACGGTACTGCGTAGCGCAGCGTTGATTGGCGCGATGTTGGTAGCGATGTTCAGCCTCGACTGGCGCATGGCGCTGGTGGCGATCACTATCTTCCCGGCCGTCATGATTGTGATGATTATCTATCAGCGTTACAGCACGCCCATTGTTCGCCGCGTGCGGGCCTACCTGGCGGATATTAATGATGGTTTTAACGAAGTCATTAATGGTATGAGCGTTATCCAGCAGTTCCGTCAGCAGGCGCGGTTTGGGGAGCGGATGGGAGAGGCCAGTCGCTCTCACTATATGGCACGTATGCAAACGCTGCGGCTGGATGGCTTCTTGTTGCGTCCACTGTTGAGCCTCTTTTCGGCGCTGGTACTCTGCGGCCTGCTGATGCTGTTCGGCTTCACGTCGGGCGGAACGATTGAAGTGGGGGTGTTGTATGCCTTTATTAGCTACCTGGGGCGCCTTAACGAACCGCTGATTGAACTCACGACGCAGCAATCTATGTTGCAGCAGGCAGTTGTTGCGGGCGAGCGCGTTTTTGAACTGATGGACCGTCCTCGCCAGACCTACGGTAATGATGATCGTAGCCTGCAAAGCGGCGCAATCGCGTTTGATAATGTCTCCTTTGCTTATCGTGAAGATCGGCTGGTTTTGCAGGACATTAGCCTCGATGTCCCGTCACGTGGTTTCGTGGCGCTGGTCGGGCATACCGGTAGCGGGAAAAGTACACTCGCCAGTTTGTTGATGGGGTATTACCCGCTCACAAAAGGTGAAATCCGTCTGGATGGACGACCTCTCTCGACCCTAAGTCACGATGTATTACGTAAAGGCGTTGCGATGGTTCAGCAGGATCCCGTTGTGTTGGCTGACACGTTTTATGCAAACGTAACGCTGGGGCGACCGTTTACCGAAGCGCAAGTCTGGGACGTGCTGGAAAAAGTACAGTTGGCTGATCTGGCGCGAGGGCTGAGCGAGGGGATCAACACCAAACTGGGTGAACAGGGTAATAACCTGTCCGTTGGGCAGAAACAGCTATTGGCCCTGGCGCGAGTCCTGATTGAGACACCGCAGATCCTGATCCTGGATGAAGCGACGGCGAGTATTGATTCCGGCACGGAGCAGGCGATCCAGCAAGCGCTTGCCGCGGTGCGAGACCATACGACATTGGTGGTAATTGCGCACCGGCTTTCGACGATCGTTGATGCGGATACCATTCTGGTGCTACATCGTGGCCAGGCCGTTGAGCGTGGGACACACAGGCAGTTGCTGGAAGCGAAAGGGCGTTACTGGCAGATGTACCAGCTCCAGCTGGCGGGTGAAGAACTGGCTGCCAGCGCGCGCGAAGAAGAGACATTAAGCGCCTGATGCACCAAAATCAGGCAACGCACTAACAGTCACTGCTGTTGGTGCAAAACATAAACGCACCTTGCACTGTCATGGTGCGTTTTTTTTCACCGGTTCTTATTCTGCGGGATTTTGCCCCTTTTTAGTCCTGCTTTTCCCCTTCATACATGGGCCTGGCATCTAAATTTTCATTTTTTCTCATTCTGGCACACCCCTTGCAATATCTCATACGTGTTAGCTGCGGCCATTACCGAATTCTGACTGGAGGGGATATATGAAGCTGGTTACGGTGGTAATCAAACCATTCAAACTTGAAGACGTTCGCGAAGCGCTCTCTTCAATGGGTATTCAGGGGCTGACGGTCACCGAAGTGAAAGGCTTTGGTCGTCAGAAGGGTCATGCTGAGCTGTACCGTGGTGCGGAATACAGCGTCAACTTCCTGCCAAAAGTGAAGATTGATGTGGCTATCGCTGACGATCAGCTTGATGAAGTGATTGATGTAGTCAGCAAAGCGGCCTACACCGGCAAAATTGGCGACGGCAAAATATTCGTTGCCGAGTTGCAGCGCGTCATTCGCATCCGTACGGGTGAAGCTGACGAAGCGGCACTGTAAGTAACTCCTGGCACACAGTGATAGGGATCGAGAAAATGAAGAAAGCAACAATCAAAACGGGTCTGGGTTCGCTGGCACTGCTGCCGGGCCTGGCGATGGCTGCCCCTGCGGTGGTAGACAAAGCCGATAACGCCTTTATGATGATCTGCACCGCACTGGTGCTGTTCATGACTATTCCGGGTATTGCACTGTTTTACGGCGGCCTGATCCGCGGTAAAAACGTCCTCTCCATGCTAACGCAGGTCGCAGTGACATTCGCGCTGGTGTGTGTGTTGTGGGTGGTATACGGCTACTCACTGGCGTTCGGTGAAGGCAATGCCTTCTTCGGCAACTTTAACTGGGTAATGCTTAAGAATATCGAGCTGACCGCCTTGATGGGCAGCTTCTATCAGTACATCCACGTTGCTTTCCAGGGCTCTTTTGCCTGTATTACGGTGGGACTGATTGTTGGTGCGCTGGCCGAGCGTATTCGTTTCTCCGCGGTGCTGATTTTCGTGGTGGTTTGGCTGACGCTTTCTTATGTGCCGATTGCACATATGGTCTGGGGTGGCGGTCTGTTGGCCTCTCACGGCGCGCTGGACTTTGCGGGCGGTACGGTTGTGCACATTAACGCGGCCGTTGCGGGTCTTGTGGGCGCATACCTGATTGGCAAACGTGTGGGCTTTGGTAAAGAAGCCTTCAAACCGCACAACCTGCCAATGGTGTTTACCGGCACAGCTATTCTCTACTTCGGCTGGTTCGGCTTCAACGCCGGTTCAGCAAGCGCAGCGAACGAAATTGCCGCTCTGGCCTTTGTGAACACCGTTATTGCAACGGCGGGCGCTATTCTCTCCTGGGTATTTGGTGAGTGGGTTGTTCGCGGTAAACCTTCACTGCTGGGCGCATGTTCTGGTGCGATTGCGGGCCTGGTCGGTATCACTCCAGCCTGTGGTTATGTCGGTGTCGGCGGCGCGTTGCTGGTCGGTATCGTGTCTGGTCTGGCCGGTCTGTGGGGGGTTACAGCCCTGAAACGTGTTCTGCGCGTTGATGACCCTTGCGATGTGTTTGGTGTTCACGGTGTGTGCGGTATCATCGGCTGTATCATGACAGGTATCTTTGCGGCGAAATCACTGGGTGGTGTGGGCTACGCAGAGGGTGTCACCATGGCTCACCAGGTTCTGGTGCAACTCGAAAGTATCGCCATCACGGTAGTGTGGTCTGGTGTGGTTGCGTTCATTGGTTACAAACTGGCGGACATGACCGTTGGACTGCGTGTCCCGGAAGAGCAGGAACGCGAAGGTCTGGATGTCAACAGCCATGGCGAGAATGCCTATAACGCCTGATTGCAATGAGTTTCTCCTGTAGCAAGTAGCAAGAAAAAGCCTCCCATTGGGAGGCTTTTTTTACCCTCTTGTGTGAGGGAGCATCAGTCTTCGCGAGGGCAGGGTTAACCCCGATTACGCATAACGCCTTCCTGAACCGTCGAGGCCACCAGTACGCCATCTTGCGTATAGAATTCACCGCGGACAAACCCGCGAGCGCTGGATGCAGAGGTGCTCTCAACGCTGTAAAGCAGCCACTCATTCATATCAAACGGACGATGGAACCACATGGAGTGATCGATAGTGGCGACTTGCATACCTTTCTCCAGGAACCCGACACCATGCGGCTGAAGAGCAACCGGGAGGAAGTTAAAGTCAGAGGCATAACCCAGCAGGTACTGGTGAACACGAAAGTCCGCAGGCACAGTACCATTTGCACGCATCCACACCTGGCGTTTTGGTTCAGCCGTGTGGCCTTTCATCGGGTTATGGAACTCGACCGGGCGGATCTCCAGCGGTTTATCGCAAAGGAATTTCTCTTTCATCTGAGGCGGCAGAAGATGCGTCAGTGCGCGCGCAATATCCGTTTCGGATTTCAGGTCATCCGGTGCTGGCGCAGGGGGCATCTCTTTTTGGTGTTCATAACCCGTCTCAGGAGCCTGGAAGGAAGCGGTCATGTAAAAAATCGGCTTACCATGCTGTATTGCTGACACCCGGCGCGCGCTAAAACTGTTGCCATCACGCAGTACCTCAACGTCGTAAACAATCGGTTTAGCGCTGTCTCCTGGACGCAGGAAATAGCTGTGAAACGAGTGCACCAGACGGTCTGCAGGCACGGTCTCTTTAGCTGCGTAGAGTGCTTGCCCCACGACTTGTCCACCGAAAACCTGCCGTAATCCCAGGTCTTCGCTTTGCCCGCGAAAGAGTCCTTCCTCTATTTTTTCCAGATTCAGTAATGTCAGCAGATTGTTCAGTGCCAGACTCATAGTTGTCCTCAATATAAACGCCGTAGCGAAAGATAAGCAGAGTATAACGCAGAAATGAAAGTGGTCCGATGGGTAGAATAATCTGAATATCAAGCCAAAATTAGGCATTAATAGGTGATGTGTGCCACACTTGTTTACGTTATCTAAATGTTAACGACATCGGATGGGATCGATCCCGTCGATGCATTGATGATAAGGAGACTTCAATGAAACTCGTGCACATGTTAAGTGGTTTAGCGGTAGCGGTTGCCCTGTCTGCCTGTGCAGGTAAAAGTGCCGACACCCAGACGCCAGCGCCAAACCCGTATACTGCGGATGCTCTTGGGCAGCAAGCCACTCAGCAGCCAAGTGTTTCTGGTACGGTATGGATCCGTCAGAAAGTAGCCTTACCGCCTGATGCGGTGTTAACCGTTACCCTTTCAGATGCTTCCCTGGCTGACGCGCCATCCAAAGTGCTGTCACAGAAAGCCGTTCGTACTGAAGGAAAGCAAGCCCCGTTCAGCTTTGCGCTTCCGTATAACCCCGCAGAGATTCAGCCTAATGCGCGGATCTTGCTGAGTGCGGCGGTGACCATCAACGGTAAATTGACCTTTATTACCGATACGGTGCAGGAAGTGATTAACCACGGTGGGACGAAGGCAGACCTGAGTCTGGTTCCAGTTCAACAAACTGCAGTACCTGCAGCCACACAGCCTTAAGTGCTCTCTCTCAGTGCCCTCTCCAGCAGGAGAGGGCATCCGTTCTAGTAAACCCAGCGATATTTCTGTAAATCGATCTTCCCTGAGCCTGAAACCTGTACCCCTTCGGTGAGCAACGCCTGACGCTGACGTTGTAAATCCGGCCCTGTGAGGGAGATGGTTCCATGACGATTCACCACCCGATACCAGGGGAGCGTACTGCCTTCTGGTAAACGCTTAAGTACGCCGCCGACCTGTCGGGCCGCGCGTGGTGAGCCCGCCAGGCGTGCAACGTCACCGTAAGTGGTGACAAATCCCTCGGGAATAGAGGCCACAATTTGCCATACGCGTTGCGGGAAAGTGTCGTGTTCGTCCATTTATTGCTCCTGCCGGGACTTTTCAAGCCGGATATCTCCCTCACCGACATCCTGTGCATGTTTCCAGCCCAGGCGACGGTAAAATCCCGCTGCTCGTGTGTTTTTACCGGTTTCAAGCCAGATAAGCGGGTTGTCCCTGAACAGAGCCTGTTCCGCAGCGTGTACCAGTTTTTTCCCCAGGCCTTGCCCTTCATAGTGAGGAAGAACGAATGCCGCAAACAGACAACCATCTTCAGGAAGGATCATTGAAAACCCGACAACATGCTGATTCTCGGTAGCGACCCAGGCGCATTCTGACGCCTCAATCATGCTACAAACGGTTGCTTCCGTTATTCCGAGCGCTTGCATCTCTTCATATGTCATGGCGTTTTCGGTCACCGACGTACGGACAGCGAACAATCCCGGAACATCTTCAGGCATGGCTGGTCTAATTTTGAGTATCATCGTCGTCTCTTCCTTGTGCGATCTGCAATGTGAAACGGAGATAATACCTGATAGATCGCGCACTTTGCGCAATAAACCATCATACGGTCGCGGTTAACTTGCAATTGCGATCCTGTGCAGGGATAATGCGCCAGCGCGTTGGTTAACAACGCTCTCAATGGGGGCTCTGTTGGTTCTCCCGCAACACTACTCTGTTTACCAGGTCAGATCCGGAAGGAAGCAGCCAAGGCAGATGACGTGTGTGCCGGGATGTAGCTGGCAGGGCCCCCACCCATTTCAGGGTTAGTACTTGATAGTTAACACTAAAAGTACTGGCACCTTCCCGCCAAAGCTCCAGTGGTACAAAAATTGTGTATCACCTTAGGGCTGCACAATGTCTCTCATGCTCTCCAGACACGGCATTTGGTACTACCGCAAAGTCAATCTCATGCCATGCGGTAAACGCCGTGAGTATCGTCGTTCGTTAGGCACACGGTCTAAAACTGAAGCTTTGAAACGTGTTGAACGTTTTGTAGATCGTCCGTGGACCGTGCTTGAAACTCCCTTGGTTACTTCAGTACCACCAGAAAATGTACAAATCCTTGCTGGACTTGATGAATTAAAATATCAGTCTGAACAGTACGTTACTTTCAAAAGTAAAGAGGTAGGGGAGCGGGAAACGGCATCTATACGGCGTTGCTTAAATAGTTACTTCAAATTTACTAACCAACCTACCAGTAAAACCCAGGCGGCAGCGTTTATTGCTGGGCTTGATCTATCTATTCCGACAAAGAATAAGTACGTTAAGAAAATTGGTGGCTTTTTCAGGTGGTTAAGTAATCGAGTGGATTTCGAGGTAAAGAACCCATTCGATGGTTTAATGCAGAAGGATAAGGAGTCTGCTGCCAGCAAACGCGAAAGTTACAGTGCTAGCCAGATAAAGCGACTAATTTCTTCCCTGGATTCATTGCCTGAGTGGAAACGATGGATCATTCTGCTAGGTCGTTTTACTGGGATGAGAGCTAATGAAATTTGTCAGCTATATCGTTGTGACATAAAGAAAATCGATGAAATCTGGTGTGCCGTGGTTGATGATAGTCAGGAAGGGCAAACAGTCAAAACAGATAGCAGTAAACGAAGTATTCCATTGCACAAAGAACTGATTTATAACGGTTTCCTTGAGTATGTAGAGAAGGCAAAGGCTCGTCTGTTCCCGCAACTGACATTTTATAAAGGTTCATTCAGCCATTACTTCACTCGCTGGTTTAGCAGTTTCCGTAAGAGGATTTCTGTACCTGAATTTCACTCACTCAGGCATTATGTTGCAACAGCGTTCAAAACGGCTGGCGTTGCAGAACAGTTTGCGGGGGCATTTTTAGGGCATGCAAACAGTTCAATTACGTATAATCGCTATGGTAAATCTGTTGGTTTGTCAGGGCTTTATGCGTTATTGGTGCATCTTTAATTTTCTTCCGTGGTCGGTACTAGGACTCCTAGTTGACAAAGTGAAGCTCAGGTGTCTTAAGGTTCGATGTAAGGTAGTGTTCAGGGGCTGATGGGGAGTCTGATATGGGGCTCGAGATACTCAGGATGCTGGTCTGGAGCCATTACTGCATTGTGTTCTCGGTTAGCATGAGCCTACTACAGCCATGTTTAAAATTCGTTTACGATGTAGTACTTTTTGTTTCGTGTTCACTGAAAAACTGCCCATGACTAGCCCATTGAGAGTAGATGTTGATGCATGATATCCAAGCCAAGTTATCGTCAAATTTAATAGGTAGGCTGTTGGGTAGAGACTGCATTTTTGTCCAGAATGACGTCCTGATCGCATCAAAGAATGATATTTCGATCGCATCAGATTCCTTTCGTGAATGCAAAGGTTTTGCAACTTTGCAAAATGGTATCTTTGGTCAGGTCTTGGTCCTCAATATTGGCAATAAGTCCGTAAAATATCGATTTCTCCAAAAGAGCGGCTCAGCAGAATTTTTGAAAGTCCTCAATGCATCCATTGCCGAATTCATCAACGACTATCTTTCTAAAACCTTCAATGAATTCGAAGCTTATGTGATTCATGAGTACCCAAGAGACACCCGCATGGGTTGCATTTCTCTGCTTTGCAAGAGTTTGAGTGAGTATTACTACGCACAAGCTGATGTATGGGATATGTGTCTAAAATCAGAGTCCATACAAAAAGTTAAGAAAATTGTCGGCTACCACCCAGTACAGGCGGAAGTTCTACGTGAATATCACGAGAATTACCAGCTTGAAAAACGAATGTCATTCTTCGACCGGGTTGAGTCAAACCCGTTGACTCACGAACAACGTTTGGGTGTCTTGCGGTCTAATGATATGAACATGGTTTTGGCAGCAGCAGGTACGGGTAAAACATCTGTTATGGTTGCTAAGGCTCTTGATCTCATTGACCGTGGCCTAGCTAACCCTTCAGAAATACTCGTGCTGGCCTATAACCGTGCGGCAGCTGAAGAACTCAGGGGACGCCTTGTTGACAAAGCAGAGTCAGGTCAGATCAAGTTAGAATCATTCCCACAAATATCGACTTTTCATGCATTAGGCAGGTGGCTTCTACATAACACTGGTGTACCAACCTACTTGAGTGAATTTACTGAAGACGAAATGAAATTCAAGCAGTGGGTTACTTCGTGGTTAGAAAAATACCTCGAATCAAATAGTGCTAACTTACTGAACTTCATAAGCCTTTTTCCTCAACCTGTAAATCCTTTTGGCTTCAATACTCAAGCTGAATATGAAAGATATGTTCGAGATAATGAGTTCAGAACCTTAAACGGAGACAAAGTTAAAGGTTATCAGGAGCTTCTGATAGCTAATTTTTTGTACATGAATGGGGTTGCTTATACCTACGAAGCTCCTTATGTGAGTAAAAGACGTATCGATATTGGTTTCGACTATCGCCCTGATTTTTATATTCAAGACACAAATATTTACATTGAGCACTTCGGTATAGATCGTCAGGGGAACACTCGGGCAGACATTGATGCAGCAAAATACAATGAAGCTATTCGTAACAAGCGTGCACTTCATGCTGAGTGTGGGACATCGTTGATTGAAACGTTCCATTATGAATGGATTGAAGAGAATCTGACTTCCAGTCTGAAAATTAAACTGGAGAAGCAAGGTATCATATGTAAGCCCATAAAATCAGAAGATGTGTTGAAAAAACTTCGTGAAGAAGGGCGTATAGCCGATTGGAGTGACCTATTGAAAAAGGCACTTCAAGCAATTCGAGTTGAGCGGCTGACGGAAGAGTTAATAGCGAACAGGCTTGAGAGGGCTGGTATAAGCCAACCTAAAAATGCCGCAACATTATTGGATGCATTACATCAAGGGTACATTCAAGAGCTCAAAAATCAAAATGCCATTGATTTTGACGACATGATTATTCGAGCCATTCAGGTAATTGAAAATGAAGACTACATCCCTAAGTGGCGGTACATCTTGGTCGATGAGTTCCAAGATATATCAGCGGCACGTATGGAGTTCATTAAAGCCATTATAGCGAAAGGACCTGAACCATCCCTGACTGTAGTAGGGGATGACTGGCAGTCAATTTATCGCTTCTCTGGTGGTAAGTTGGAGTTGACAACTAGATTTGGTGAAATGATCGGTAACTACACCGCTACCAAATTACAAAAAACCTTTCGCTACAACAACAGTATCGCAAACACTGCCGGGCAATTCATAATGGAAAACCCTGAGCAGTATAAGAAGCACATAGAAACGCACGCAAAGGTAAATCTGTCACAGATATATTTGCTGGATAGTAAACCTGAGAAACAGCAAGGAGTATATGAGCGAGTTAAGGAAATCGTTCTGAAGATTAGAGAGAACGACGCCAATGGTAGTATCGCAATCATTGCACGATATAACTACCTGATAAATGAAGCTAAAGAATTGTTGAATCATTCTCGGCTACAAAAAAACACTAGCTTTTGGACCTTTCATAAATCAAAGGGGCTAGAGGCGGATTATTGTATTCTTATTGGATTCTTCCAGGGAAGGAAGGGTTTCCCTAATGAAAATAAGGATGAAGCTATTATTGAAGCCTTGCTACCATCTCTGGATTCGTATCCTCATTCTGAAGAAAGACGTCTATTGTACGTTGGTATTACACGTGCAAAGAAAAAATTGTACATAATTGCTGGTCCCACAGCTCCGTCTAGTTTCATTACCGAGTTGCTTGCTCCTAAGTACGATCTGAATATTGTGTCGGCAACATTTAAAGAGCAGTACAGGAAAATTTTCAAGTGCCCTAACTGTGAGGATGGGTACTTAAGGTTGATTAAAGGTATCTACGGTGAATTCTACACATGTAGTACAGGACTCGGGTGTAGCGTTGGTAAGGCCAGGGTTTGTTCAATGTGCCGGGCACCTTCTGTTGATTCTAGATACACAAGTACCTGTAATAACGTTGCATGTGGTAACTCGATTAAAATATGTGACATATGTGGACGCCCAATGAAACTTCGTCATGGTAAATATGGCGAGTTTTGGGGATGCACAGGTTATGGAATCAAAGACGATCAATGCAAAAATACCAATAAAAAGTAAAAATCATCTAATTCAATGGGTTATGTTGGATTGCCGTGTCTGGAGAGCATGAGAGACATTGTGCAGCCCTAAGGTGATACACAATTTTTGTACCACTGGAGCTTTGGCGGGAAGGTGCCAGTACTTTTAGTGTTAACTATCAAGTACTAACCCTGAAATGGGTGGGGGCCCTGCCATCAGCCAGTAGTACTGAATTGTGTTGGGTTATCATGAGATTACGTTTTGGTGCAACAAACGTAATGTAGCACCCTGAAAAATGTTGTCCAGTATTGGATCAGTACTGACAGCGTGAGAATCATTTTGCGGCTTTATGAGGATGCAGCAGGTTAAAGCAGGGGCAGGACTGAGACAGTGAGAGCACAGGATGAGCTGTTGAGTAGGTCAGCGTACAGGGGTTTTTACAGATTTTGCGACCTAAATAGGGAACACCTTCCATTATGTTTGACATATTCTTACAAACTTTGTAAGTTTGCCACTGTGTTGCAATTGCATGAAAATCAGACACTTTTTTGTTAAAAAATCGCAATCGTATCCTTTGGGGGGAAAATGAATTTGTCAGCCAATTTAAATGAAAAGAACTGTCCGTACTGTGATGAAAAAATTTCATTAAACGCAAAAAAATGTAAACACTGTGGCGAAATTTTGGACCAACAAATGCGAGATATTGAGCACCTGAAACGGGATCGTGCTCAGAACCCAAACATCGTAGTTAGTAACAACAACAACAACAATAATAATAACGGTAATGGTTATAATAACGGCTATATCTTACCAAAAAGTTTCCCTCATCTACTGCATTTTGTTCTTACATTCTTTACTGCTGGCCTTTGGATTATTGTCTGGGTGTTTCACTATATCTTTCGTGACAAAGAAAAATATCGATAGTATTCAATCAATCTACGTGTGAAGGCTTATGATGTTTATGCAATTTGCTAATTTGCATTTACTAATGAAGGTAATAGTTGATCAAATCGGTTTGACTCGCAAAAGTTATCTATGAATCTACTGTAATTATAGCGAGGCAATAAACAAACGTATCGATATCGTGCTATGAAATAAAAATGGTTATCGACAATATATTCAAAAAATATTTTGATGTGGTTTGTTAAATTAAATAATGGCCTGTTTTTGATTTGTCCAACTTACCATTGCATTAACAGGGTACAGATGCTATGACGCTTCTGCGTGCGAGTGACCTTATTTAAAATGGTGCAGTATGTCTATGGGCCCGTAAAGGCCCATAGCATAAAACTTAAAGAGTAAAAGATATTTCTTGATATGATTCTAATTGATAACTCTTCTCTGGTGATAGAGTTCCAACTTTAAATACCTCAACAAGTAATAGCGTATTTCCCTCTCCATTCTTGGTGGAGAAGGAAAAGTGTTCTGGAGTGTATAATATGCTAGTTCCATTATAATCTCTCCATACAGGTGCAAAATGATCAGACAAATCGTATCCTGTCCCCTTGTCATCTTTTAAATGTATCGTATATGGCTTCGCACACTTACTAATGTTTAGAGGTGTTTTCACTGTGTTGTTAGCCACGCAGGTTACCTTTATATAATAACCATTATAATTCGCAACCCTAAATTCAGCAGCTTTCTTCAAAGCTTCATACTCAGCATACCATGGAGTATTGTTCATTAAACGACTAATGTATTGAAGTTGAGATTTAGATGCTGCATTATTACGGAACAAATAATCATTTGATAAGATGTATCTAGCATAGTGATAACCATTGGAAGCAACAAACCCAAGTATCAAACGGGCTTTTTTGTCATCTTTCACCAATGCATCTCTTCCATACAAATAGCTCACACCTAAATTTTGCATGGCCTTAAATTCAGTGCCCTTCCCTGCAAGAATATCCTTTGCAATAAAATATGTTGTCGCTTTAGTATCATTACGTCCACGAGCAATTGACGCGAGGTCATCATTTTTATACTGAAGTGTAGAATAGTATTCAGAAGGAGTGTAGTTGATGAAATTCTTAATATCTTCGTTTATTTCGTGTGCTGCCTGCTTGAGTTCTTCTTGGGATAACCCTGCGGATAGTGTTTCAGCCGTTGATGTCTGAGAAAAATCATCTAATTGCTGATAAAAACCCGCATCAGGAACTACTACGTCTACAGGCTTGGAGATTTTGGACTGTGTAAAGGGGACCGGGTCTAACTGTTTTTGAGCTAAGTGAGGTTGTACAGGTGCTTCAATAGACCCTAAATCCCTTTTTTCAAAAAGTGATTTTAGATCTAGAGTGATATTTTTTTTGTTCAACTCGTTTTCTATGCAAATCCAGCGTGCACGTTCTGCATTTTTAAGTTCTTTAGTTTCTTGAGCGATTTGGGTATCGCTCATTTTACTAAAATTCATCTTGAGGTTAAAATCAAGACTGTCGAATTTTTGATGTTCAGCCATACAAGGGCCAGTGATAGCGGCGTTAAGATACTTTACATGTGTTCCTGGGGCATATTTTATGTATGCTGCATGCGTTGGTAGTGACGCTATCTGTGTTTGTGCAGTCTGCGGTTGATCTTTCTTTCCTGCCTCCTGAATTGCTACCCCCTTGTTTAAATCTATATTAAGACTACTAATACGATTCATATAAGCATCTCTTATCCCTTGCTCTGACGTTGCTTTGTTCCTGATGTTTTTCAGCCAACTTAATTGTTCTTGTTTAAGCGAACTTTTGTTTTCAACGTTATTTTGGATTGTTTTTTTGTACAAGAGGTTCAATTGATCATCCAGAGTAGATAACTCGGGCGTCAAACAGATGGTCTGCTCGATATAAGTTGTTGCCTTGTTACAATCGAACGACGCTGCCGCAACTGTTTTACCGAAGCAAACTAATGATACGATGAGTGCTATGTGAGATATTTTCATTCGTTTTCCAAAGAAGGTATGATCAACCATATAGTTATAAAAATCCTGTCAGAAATCATAATCCTACCTCTCACGTAAATTTGTCAACTGTTACGGGCTTCCTCCCGCGTCCCGTAGTCTTTTTTTCTTTATCCACACACGCCTCAGTAACTCGCTTCAGCTCTTTCTGGAGCCGGCGGATCTCAGCCTGAGCATCTGGCTGTTCTTTATTAGTAGAAGAATCCGGACGTACTTCTTTATCCAGACGTAAAGGCTGTGGGTGGTGATATCAAGACGTATTGCAACGCTGGAAATAGAATAACCACGATCAACAATCTGTTTGACTGCTTCAATTTTAAACTCCTCGGGATAACACTTACCGCTCATGGGCACCTCTCTTTAAGCCATCTTAAATGACTCTGAGGTGTCTGTTAAACCTGTGGCGATTCAGCGGCTATTCAATTACCCACCTTGTGTTGACCTCAGCAGGGCTTCAGTACTGTCATGCTCCCCCAGTGTCGAGATAGTTATGTCAGTAATGGATATAGTCCCGTATTACAATGATTTAGAGTTTTTTGCTCTCCAGCGAAACATAATTGTATCCGTTCATGATACTTCCAGCACTGGCACACACAATCGTTATGGCGTCACTCTCCACGTGAACACCATTCCACTGCACCCTGTATATGGACGTAAACTATCCTTTAGTGCACTCCTGAACACGAACGCGGCTAAGGTTACTCGTTTTTAGTGAGGCAATATAAAAATTACAGTAATTTTGTTTGTGTCAGCAGAATGTTAAGCAATTACCTACCCAGATAAAAAATGCTTCATATTTTTAGCCCGGCGTTTTCATTTCGGACATCAACTCAGTTTTTAACTCCCTTTGGACTAAACCATTACTACTAGCGAAGTGAAACCGACGCATTATCACACCTCTTATGGTATTCCAGATATGTAGTAATTTCAGTCTCAAAAATGTTCGGTTTTGATACCGGTACTGTCAGTATCAGAATCTAGAATCAAAAAATAGTACTGGACAGTTTTGACACCATTGATATTATGAGCACACATTTTTGATACTTACGGGTAATGAACATGAGCCGGATATTTCTGTACTGCCGAGTGAGTACTTCAGAGCAAACTGTAGACAACCAGCTTTTGGCACTCGCTCAACGTGGTTATACCGTACCGCCTGCTCGGGCAATCACCGAAACGATTAGTGGTGGTGTATGTGCGATGGAAAGGCCAGGATTCAAAAACCTCGTACAGAATAAGCTGGAAGCAGGCGATTCGTTGGTAGTACTGAAACTTGATCGGCTCGGTCGCGATATGATCGACGTACTTAGTACTGTCGACATGCTTCGAGCTAAAGATATAGTCGTTAAGTCCCTGGACCTAGACGGTGTAGATCTCACCAGTTCTGCTGGTCGTTTTCAGATGAGCGTACTTGCGGCCGTCGCGAACTTTGAAAAGGACCGCATCCGTGAACGGACCCAAGAAGGACTTGCAAAAGCAAAGGCTCAAGGGAAGAAGCTAGGCCGTCCTAACGCTACCAGTACTGATCGTATCCTGGCATGTAAAGAAAATGGGCTGTCCCAGTCCATGACGGCAAAAGAACTTGGTGTCTCCATCGCTACCGTAAAGAGGTACTGGAACTTTGCCCAATAACGAATTTTCTGTCCTTCATGAAGGACGAAGCGACTTCTGGCATTTTGTCGAAAAGTACAATCAAGATGAAGACAGCATATTACTGTACGGTGTACTCGTTTGTGAGTTCGATACCGCAGTACTTATGAAAATATCTAGAAGTTTTTTCCCACCAGTTTTTTCATTGAGCCAACACTGATGTCCTGTCAGTTATTGTCGTAAATGTTATTTGCAGATATAGGAGGATAACTCTGCATTTTTATTCATATCAAATTATCCCACCAGGATCAGTACTCTCACTAAGCGTAATGGCGTATCAGGACCTTTATAGTGAAATGACTTCAACACTAATGCCTCCACGCTCATATCTTAATAGAAACTGGTAAACATTATCGCATGTGACTTTTGAGGTTGTTGTGGAGAACCAGTCGGTTTTTGTTTCTATTCTGTCAACCCTCGCACATTCATAGCCCGCACGATGTATTGCTATCTGTAGCAAATCCACGTCTGCTGTTGAAGCATCATCAGCGGCCGAAACAGAGCATGTAGTCAAAGCCACACATAACACTACGATTTTATTCATGAAAAACCACCTTTTTCCTGTAAGCCAGCTATCCATGACCGAATAGTTCACCCCTCAATCAATAGATAAAAACGATCAATTACTTATATATCGATCGATTAAAACAATCAAGTTGATTACTAGTAGTTTCCGATGAAATTCCATCAAATCGACGAGGGAGGGGGCGAATGGTGGTGCTGGCAAGGTTTAGAAGGAAAAGGACTTCAGGCAGGCTTTAGGAAGATGCAGTACTGACATGGGGGATTCGGCTAGTTCAGTTAAAATCCAAACCACTAACATGAGGGGGTAAGGGTAGGTAGGGGAAAAACTCCGAGAAATAGCCATACAGTCTTATTGGGGTTTTTTCGGAGTTTTTTAATAACTAGTGATTACTTGAGTACTTGTCTTTTTTTTTACTGATGGAAGGAAAGAAAGGAATGAATGAAAAGAAGAAGAAAAACGAAACGAAGTGAAGTATTTCTTCTTCGATCATTCATGACAGACCGAACAAGAGCGAAGCGAGTGTTTGTGTCTCAAATCTATAATGAATCTATTATGTATTCAAAGGAATAGGCAGTATCTCCACTTCGTTACGATACTACCTAAAACCTACAAATTGCCCTGTTCGCTCACTCGCGTTCGCTTCACTACGGGGCAATTGGTATATTTTTTTATTGGATCTGGAATTAATTACTTGAGTAATTGTCTTGTTTTTATTGATTGTTTACTGATGAATAACTGTTAAAGTTTATTCCAACTCCGCTTGGCTCCGTCATTCGGGAGTACTGACGCCCTTACACTTCACTCGCTTCGCTCACTACGTCCGGTTGCCCGCTCGTGTTGAACTCGCCCAATTACTACCAGTATTTAAAGTACTACCCCTCCAGGTCCCCTACGAGTACTGCCAGTGCCCTGGACAATAAAAAAGGAAGCATTAAGCTCCCTTTATCAGTCGATCCAGTAGTAGTTTTTTCTGTCCCTCATCGAGAGAATACTTAAACGCCATTTTGTTCACGTAGTTTGTGATATCAATGAGGGTACGCACTTTGTCCCGTATCCATTTACGGGATGCGTCACGTACTCGTTCAGGCAACGCAGAAACAGGCCGCCCGACATGTTTCGGTACTGCATCTACTCCAACATCAATATACTCATAGCTCCCTGCACCCACAATGCTATGAGCCTGATTCTCATCAAACACGTACAACGTCACTTTAGTACTGGATTGGTAATTGCGTAGGTTAGTACGGTACAGGAACTGATTGATAGCCTCATACTCCTGCTGATGAATGATATCCTCATAGGTATGGCCCAGTACTGCCTCTATGTGATGCGAGAGTGCAGAATCAATCTTCAACGAAACCATACAAGCCGCGACTGTATGATGTTGAAGATGGTTCATGCCACGTTGACACGGTGTAAGGTATTCCCCACTAATAGCCCATTGTTTTTTATACGCTTCGTTGCAGGTCCAGAGTACTGGCAAATTCTCATTTGCATTGATGTACTCACCGACACGGGACATCATGTTATTAGTTTTATCTCGCTCTGCTTTAAGGCGAGTACTACTGAGCGAATTATTTTTCGCAAAGTACTTAACGATTAAACGCTGGTTGTTAGTAGAGTTCTGTACCAGGTTATGTTGGTACTCTTCGAACAAATGGCAGTACTTTTTGTAAATGAGCGTATTTTCAAAATCATTCGCAAAGTACACAATTTCCACATCATTTTTCACATAGCGTTCAAGGTCATAGTAGCCAATAATGAATATGCGTTTGCAACATTCATCCGTAAATACAGAACTGTTGACAACGATCTGGTGGTAGTAGTGGAATTGATCGTATTGTTTTTGAATCCCAGTCAATACATCTGAGCGAGCATCTCCATTCAATGTGACATTCACATAATCACCATGATCATCGGCTATACCTGTGATATTGAAAACTTCGCCGTATAGCTCCCCTGGTGACATTTTTTTGAACAATTCATCTTCATGTTCAATATTGTCACTTTTGTGACCAAAATAATCCACACAATCATCTATGAACACGGTCCACTTTTTTAAAAGCGAAGGATCGAGACGGTAGAACATTTTATTGGTAATGAAGAGTATTCGTTCATTCTCTGCAATGAGTTCCTCACTGATGGACTCAAGCAGGCTCGCATGTGTTTCATGGTTTATGATTAACCCGTACCCGAGACTATTATAGTACTGGTACTGTAGCTGTTTTGATGGTACTACCACCAAGTAGTATTTTTTTAGATTAGCATTGATAGTTTTGATTATCAGTTGTGTTTTCCCTCCACCACATTGTACAGAAACGTAGTGAAGTTTGTTTTCATAAATACTCATGGTTAATTCCCTTTATTGATTGATTAAAGCCAGTATCCGACTGGTGGTATAATGGCAGCACTGAATTAATGTTTCAGTACTGTTATATGTAGAGCCTGAGTACTCCATGTACTTCAGGCTTTTTTATTTTCAGCACTTAGTTTAAAATCATGCTCTGATTTATTAAGTACTGTATTGCCGCACCAGGACCAGGTTTCAATTCTTTAGTACTGATAAGTCGTGCAAGTTCTTCAACCTGTGAAGTACTCAGCCTGACAGTTACGACAGTAGTTTTCTTTTGTTTATTTTCTTTCATATTGGATTACTTTTTTGGGTAAATTCGGCATAAAAAAAGATCACATTGCTGTGATGCTTTTATTATACCCTTGGATTCATTTTAGCTTCATTTTTTCACCTTGAACATTATGACAATTGTCTCTTTGCTTTTTTATGAAAATGAAGGGTTGGTGTAAGGCATTGTAATTAAGTTGATTTCTTATGCCAAAGGGAGGGTAATGTACAAAAATATTTGTGCTATAGAGAGAAAAAATACTGAAATGATTTTTAGTTTCTATGTTGATTTGATTTTGTTTTGTGTATGTTTGCCATTGCATGATCATAGGTTGCCTGATCTGCGAATAGTACAGTCCCAAAAACAGGATGGTTTTCTATGTAAATTGCTCCAGCAGCAATTTCTTGTTCGATGATGCGACTTATTAGTTCAGCGATTGACATCATTAAGTTCCTTTTGGTGTTAATATTATGGATTAGGCATAAGAGAATCATTCGTGATAGTTACAGTTAGAAAAAACTTTCACCTTTCTTCCTACCTAATATTTATTGAAAATTACTTATATAAGGATGTTTAAATTGTACCACTCTTTTTAAAAAATTTTCACGAAAGTGCCATTTTTCTTGCTTTTTGCTCTGATACAAGATTACAAGCAAAACTATGCCAATGGTATAAGGATAAATTTTGAGCTTTGTTTGGCATAGACTGCTGAGAGGATTATCATTTGGAGCATTTCTACAAGGCCCCTAACCGCAGTCACAGTACTGCATCCCTTGCCCCCGCGTTGTTCCATTCTGCGTCATGCACAGTGCCCTTCATAATGCAGTACTGAACCCTATTTCATGGCCCTGTAAAGACTCCTGAAGTCTACTGTCCCGATTGAACACAGCAATGCCCTTCAGAAGAGATACGATGCCCTTCACGCTATCAGTACTGATCCAATACTGGACAACATTTTTCAGGGTGCTACATTACGTTTGTTGCACCAAAACGTAATCTCATGATAACCCAACACAATTCAGTACTACTGGCTGATGGCAGGGCCCCCACCCATTTGTGCTCTCCTTGACGTTTCCTACGCTTCGTACGACCTGTACCTCTCTACGCCAACGACCTTATTCCACAGTAATCAAAAGGTAATAAGCGTGATATGTAATATATCATTCATCCAGATGAAATATTTTTGTCATAAACCTGTAATAATAGACTGGCATTTTATTATTGGGCATTTTCTCCTTGTTATAAGTAAAAAATATATATCTGGATTACAATGTTAACTTCGTGTATTAAATAAAGAACTTATTCCGAAGGGATGTGACGATCATGGTTACTGCGGTATTAAACGTTAAAATTGATGAAGCGCTAAAAGAAAGACTTCGCCATTACGCAGAAGTGAATAATGAGAATTTAAGCGTAACCACCGAGAAATTGCTGCTGTTGGCATTTGAAACAGTAGAAGAGGCGGGAGTATCGGAAGAGGATATTGATAATCAGCATACGGAAGAAGAGAGCGTAACTCCTTTTACTCCTAAAGAAATCAAAGCTCTACGTAAACTTCTGAAGAAGAGAAAATGAAACAACAACTGTCGACCGCCAACGACTACAAAGAGGCCTGCGATCTGCTTCGTTCGGGCTATGTGAAACATGTACGTCTTGGCTGGAATGTAGGAAGTGATGAGTTCTTTCGTATTGCGTCTGACTGGTGTGATACCGGTGCAAAAATAAAGAAAGAAGGTGAAAATTTCGTTATTTCACTTAAGGGTTTTCCCATACCTCCTCAGCACTAAGCACTGACCTGTGAAAACTGCTGACTGCATGCATTACAGTCAGCAGTTTTTATTGTTTTTTTTCGCGAAATTATATGTGATTTTTATCACAATCATTATGCAAGTAATTAATATTGCAGCTTCTGATTTTTAATCTCCTGCCCATTACACCAGACTCTTTTTTACTGCCGGTGTGTTTTTATTTAGCGCGGCCCATAAGGGTTTGATTCTCATCAGTGCCCTTTCAAGCTCATCGGGCTCCAGTGAAAAGGGCATGCGTAAATAGCGGTCAAACGCCCCCGACAAACCAAAACGAGTGCCTGTGCCAAGATTGATCCCCAGCGTCTCAGCCCTGGCCGCAAGCTGTGTTGCCACCATTCCGGGCAATTCAACCCAGAACGACAGTCCACCTTCCGGCTCCCTGAACGCCCATTCCGGGAAATGTTCATGCAAAAGCTCACTGCAACGGTGACGGCGTTCACTCAGCATGTTCCGGCGCGCGGGCAGAAAATCGTGGCTATTCTCGATAAGCCAGCGTGTTGCCAGTTGTTCCAGAAGAGGAGAGCCAAGATCGAGGGTGTCGCGCGTTTGAGCCAGCGTGGCAATGGTTCTTGATGAAGCGCGGATCCAGCCAAGACGCAGCCCGCCCCAGAAGCTTTTCCCTGCGGAACCTAACGTGATGACGGTAGCTTCGGGATTGAACGATGCCAGTGGCGGTGGCGGTGGGGAATCAAACCAGAGATCGACCATGGTTTCATCCACCACCAGCGTGGTACGGGTTTGAGCGGCGATGTCGGCTATTGTTTTACGGGTCTCACTCTCCATACAACGTCCCGTGGGGTTATGGAAATCTGGCATCAGATAGGCCAGACGCGGTGCGGTTTGTGCGAGCGTTGCGGCAAAACCATCTGTGTCCCAGCCCGTCTCGGGAAGTGCGACCCCCACTGGGCGACATAGCGCCCCCTGAATGGCGGCAATCGCCAATGGATAGGTTGGATGATCGACGACGACGCGATCGCCGGGGCCGGTCATCATTCGCAAAACCAGTGCAAAACCACTCACTGCGCCATTCACTACCATGACTTCATCTGCCCTGGTGGGAAGCCCGCGTGCGGTATAACGTGCGGCAATCGCTTCACGCAGCGCGAGCAAACCCAGTTGGTCGTACCCGGTCAGGGAAAGATGCGGCGTGATTGCCGTCAGGGCATGAGTATACGCCTGGTGAATTTCAGGCCCGGCGTTGAGCGCGGCAGTAGAGAGATCCAGTGCCGCGCTGGCTGCTGAGAGTGTTGGGACGGCACGGGCATCGGGCAGTATCACGCGTGACCCGCTGCCGTGGCGGCTCTCCAGATACCCTTCTTCACGCAGGTGAGTCAGAGCCGTGCTGATGGTGGTCCGGCTCAGGTCCAGAGCTGAAGCCAGTTCCCGCTCTCCAGGCAAGCGCGTATCAAGTGCCAGTCTGCCGTCAAGAATTAACAGACGTACCGCATCTGCCAGTTGACGCCAGAGTGGCGTTCGGGATGGCGTTTGCTGCCAGTGACCTAATAAACGAACCAATGACTGACTACCAAAACGACGTGATGACATATGCAGTCCACTATTTAGAAACTGGACATTAATCATAAGACCATTTTCACCGAAGATGAAAGCCTGGATAACAGGAGAATAAAAAATGCTACGTCGCTTATTACAGCTTTACATCGGGTTGGTGCTCTATGGCCTTTCGACCGCCATGTTCGTTCGGGCGGATCTGGGGGCCGATCCGTGGAATGTGTTTCATCTGGGGGTAGCGAAACTGCTGGCCATGGATATTGGCACGGTCATGATTTTGACCGGGGCAGTGGTCCTTCTGTTCTGGATCCCGCTGCGTCAGCGTCCAGGGCTTGGGACGATCAGTAACGTGATTGTGCTGGGGTTGGCTGCGGATGCCTCGCTGGCGCTGATCCCTGAACTCACTTCCTTACCGGTACGTATTGCGCTGTTGATATCGGCTGTAATGGTGAATGCTATTGCGACGGGGATGTATATCGGGGCTGGGTTTGGCGCGGGCCCGCGAGATGGCCTGATGACGGGTATTCATGCGCGAATGGGGTGGTCGGTACGAAGTGTACGCACAGCAATTGAGGTCTCTGTGTTGCTGATCGGCTGTGTTCTGGGCGGAACATTCGGAGTAGGGACTGTGTTGTATGCGCTGACTATCGGGCCGCTAATTCAGCTCTGCTTACCGTGGTTTCGTCAAAAACCGCAGGTCATTGACGTTCCAGAGCCTGAGCGTGTTGTTTAATTCCGCGAAGCGCTCACATGTATTCGTATGCTGTCTGTGCCAGAATAAGGGAAATCCCCCTTTGCGATGCCCGAAAGCATGAAAGCTATCACTCTTTATGACGTAGCCCTCCTCGCGGGGGTCTCTTACCAGACCGTTTCGCGCGTGATTAACGATGCGGAGCATGTCTCTGCTCGTACACGGGAAAAGGTGCAGAAAGCGATGGCGGAACTGCACTATGTTCCTAACCGTGGTGCACAACAGCTGGCAGGAAAACGCACCCGAACGCTGGGGTTGATGGCAACCGATCTGGCCTTGCATGCCCCTTCGCAAATCGTCTCTGCGGTTAAATCCCGCGCGGTAGAAAAAGGGGCGAGCGTATTAATCTCCATGGTGGAGAATGCCTGGCAGTGTCAGGCTGCTTTGCAGGAGCTGCTTGCCCAGCGTGTTGAGGCGTTGCTGGTGAATGTTCCACTTGACGATGCGCATGCAGAGCAGTTGCAGGCGCTGGCATCACCTGTTCCGATCTTGTTCCTGGACGTTTCTCCTGGTGCACAGGTGCACAGTCTGGTTTTCAGCGCGGAACAAGGCGCAGCACTGGGGGCGGAGCATTTGCTCTCTCTGGGGCATCAGCGTATTGCGTTACTCTGTGGGCCTGAAAGTTCGGTGTCCGCCCGTGCGCGGTTGGCGGGGTGGCAGGAGACACTCGCCCAGGCTGGACTTGAGCCTGTCGCGGTAGTGAAAGGCGACTGGAGCGCCGCGTCCGGGTATGAAAAAGGTCATCAGATTTTATCGGGTGCAGTGCAGCCAGATGCCATTCTGGTCGCGAACGACCAAATGGCACTGGGTGTGATGCGGGCCTGCGCGGAAAAGGGGATTGCAATACCTGGGCAGATATCAATTGTCGGTTTTGATGACACGGCGGACAGCGCCTGGTTTACGCCCCCTCTCACAACGATTCGGCAGGCATTTCGTGAGGCTGGCGAGCAAAGTGTTGAGTGGCTGTTAGCCCCTGTAAGCGCCGGTGAACTCTGGCAGAAGCAGCTTCCCGTTACCCTGATTACACGACATTCCAGTGCACGCCATATTCCCCGTCAGGCTGACCGTGAGGATCTTGCCCGGCAGTTGAGAGCGCTGGCATTGCTGGCGGAACAGTTGGCGCAAGAATAATACTTTTGTGATCTGACTCGCTTCGCGGTAATCAGACGCTTTACCACAAGGTTTTGCCAGGGCATGTTGATTTAAATTGTGAGCGCTTCGCAAAGAGGTTGAAATGTCTGCCACTCCCCCGCTGATCCTCAGCACACTGTTAGCCCGTCGGGACTGGGAAAATCCCGGTGTGACACAATGGAATCGTCTGGCCGCCCATGCACCATTTCACAGCTGGCGCGATGAAGCGTCCGCAAGAGAGGATGTACCTTCGCAAAGCAGGCGGTCGCTTAACGGGGACTGGCTTTTCAGCTTCTTTTCTGCACCAGAGCACGTTCCGCAGGCATGGACTGAAGAGGATTGCTCCGACGCGATCCCTATGCCTGTCCCGTCGAACTGGCAGATGCAGGGTTTTGATACCCCAATCTATACCAACGTCACTTATCCAATTGCTGTGAACCCACCGTATGTTCCGGCAGAAAATCCAACGGGTTGTTACTCGCTCACATTTGAGATGGACGATTCGTGGCTGGAGAGTGGGCAAACCCGTATTGTGTTTGACGGGGTGAACTCTGCTTTTTATCTGTGGTGTAACGGTCAGTGGATGGGATATTCCCAGGACAGTCGCCTGCCTGCCGAGTTTGATCTTAGTGCGGTGCTACGGCCGGGCCAGAACCGCCTGGCCATCATGGTATTGCGCTGGTGTGACGGCAGCTATCTTGAAGATCAGGATATGTGGCGCATGAGCGGTATATTCCGTGATGTGACGCTGCTGCATAAACCTGAGACACAAATTACGGATTATCACGTTGTAACAGAACTGAATGCTGAGCTGGATCGTGCGACGCTGAAGGTTGATGTGGCGCTTGCGGGCTCTGATTATGCCGGATGCGAGGTGGCACTGACTTTGTGGCGTAACGGTGAGAAATGCGCCAGTGCCAGTGAGCGGCCGGGATCGGTCATTATCGATGAGCGTGGTCGCTGGGCCGAGCGCTTAACGGTATCAATGCCGGTTACTGCGCCCGAATTGTGGAGTGCCGAAACGCCCGCTTTGTACCGGCTGACAATCGCGCTAATCAACGAGCAGGGTTGCGTACTGGAATATGAAGCTTGCGATGTGGGATTCCGGCGTGTGGAGATCCGTAATGGCTTGCTGAAGCTCAATGGTAAGCCGTTACTGATCCGGGGAGTGAACCGTCATGAGCATCATCCTGAAAATGGACAGGTGATGGATGAAGTCACAATGCGCCGCGATATTGAACTGATGAAGCAGCATAACTTTAACGCTGTGCGTTGTTCGCATTATCCGAACCATCCTCTGTGGTACACCCTGTGCGATCGCTATGGGGTGTATGTCGTGGATGAGGCCAATATCGAGACTCACGGTATGGTTCCAATGAGCCGTCTGGCGGACGACCCTCGTTGGTTGCCTGCCATGAGTGAGCGCGTTACCCGTATGGTGCAACGCGACCGCAATCATCCCTCCATTATCATCTGGTCACTAGGGAATGAATCTGGCCACGGTGCGAACCACGATGCCCTTTATCGCTGGCTGAAAACGACCGACCCGACCCGGCCTGTACAGTATGAAGGTGGCGGGGCAAATACCGCAGCCACTGATATTGTTTGCCCGATGTACGCCCGTGTCGATCAGGACCAGCCGTTCCCGGCAGTACCAAAATGGTCAATTAAGAAATGGATTGGTTTGCCTGATGAGACGCGACCGCTGATTTTATGTGAATACGCTCATGCTATGGGCAACAGCTTTGGCGGGTTCGCGAAGTACTGGGATGCATTTCGTAGCCATCCCCGTTTGCAGGGTGGGTTTGTCTGGGACTGGGTGGATCAGGCGCTGACGAAGAAAGATGAAAATGGCAATACATTTTGGGCGTATGGCGGTGATTTTGGCGATAAACCGAACGACCGCCAGTTTTGCCTGAATGGGCTGGTTTTCCCCGATCGAACTCCGCATCCGGCTTTATTCGAGGCACAGCGCGCTCAGCAATTCTTTACCTTCGCGCTGGTGAGCACGTCGCCGCTGGTCATTGACGTTCAGAGTGATTTTCTGTTCCGTCATACTGACAATGAGCATCTCAACTGGTCGATTTCGCGGGACGGAACGTTACTGGCAAGCGGAAATGTCGCGCTCTCAATTGCGCCGCAAGACAGGCAACGTCTTGAGATTGCTGCGCCAGAGCTGACAGCAGAACCTGGAGAGATTTGGCTCAATGTGGAGATACTCCAGCCGCAGGCGACACCGTGGTCATCCGTAAACCATCGCTGCGCATGGGATCAATGGCCACTTCCAGCACCGTTATTTGTTGCTCCTGTGGTATCTGCTGGCATCGCGCCGGTGCTGGCCGGGCATGATCATACTCTGGAGATCAGCCATCAGAATCAGCGCTGGCAGTTCGATCGTGCGTCAGGAAACCTGGTGCAATGGTGGAAGGATGGCGCTGAAACGCTACTCTCGCCGCTGACGGATAACCTCACGCGTGCGCCACTGGATAATGATATCGGCGTAAGTGAGTCGACACGCATCGACCCGAATGCGTGGGTTGAACGCTGGAAAGCGGCTGGAATGTATGATGTGTCCTCACGGATGCTGTTGTGCGAAGGGGAGCAACATGCCAGTGAAGTGGTTGTGACGACACTGCATGCCTGGGAACACCAGGGTAGGGTGCTGTTTCTGAGCCGTAAAGCCTGGCGGGTTGACAGCAATGGCGTATTGCATGGAGAGGTACAGGTTGAGATTGCTTCAGATATCCCGGAGCCAGCGCGTATTGGCTTAAGCTGTCAGCTCGCGCAAGTGCCAGATGCTGTGCACTGGCTTGGTTTAGGGCCGCATGAAAACTATCCGGACAGAAAACTTGCAGCCCAGCAGGGGCGATGGACGTTACCGCTGGAGGCGATGCATACTCCGTACATCTTCCCAACGGAAAACGGCCTGCGCTGCGATACCCGGGAGCTTGCGTTTGGTGCTCATCAGTTGCAGGGGCATTTCCATTTCTCCCTGAGCCGCTATAGCCAACAGCAGTTGCGTGATACCACTCACCGCCATTTGCTGCGCGAAGAGCCGGGTTGTTGGCTCAATCTTGATGCGTTCCATATGGGCGTGGGCGGGGATGATTCCTGGAGCCCGAGTGTGTCGCCAGAATTTATCCTGCAGACCCGGCAGCTACGCTATGCATTCAGTTGGTCGCAGAATTAAATTCCTTTCCTGTAACAGAGGCGGCCACGCAGGTGGCCGCACTGATTAACGTGTAATTCCTGTCAAACCGTGCAAGCTCATATAAATTCCTACCAGCGTGATTAACGCAACGGAGATCCACGGTGCTTTTCGCGAAAACTCACTGAACCCTGGCCAGCGTTTCGTTGCATGTTTGAGGCTCAGTGCGGCAATCGCGCCGGAGGCAACCAACGTTAATGCCAGCCCGATACTGAAGCTGAACACCAGTGTTGCGCCGAGTGCGAAGTGTTTCAGTTGCAGGCAGATCAGCAATACCGTGATGGATGCCGGGCAGGGGATAAGTCCTCCGGTCAGGCCGAACATGGCGATCTGCCCGGTTGTTACGTTTTGTCCGCTGAATCGGTGGTTAATGTCCTGAGCATGCGCGCGCTGGTGGGCGTCCTGCCACTCTTCTTCGACGAGTGGGTGTGCATGATCGTGCTGGTGATCATGGTGGTGATCATGGTCATGTTCATGATGATCGTGTGGTTGGCTCTCTTTCCAGGTCCGCCATGCCATCCATAGGGCGATCACAATAATCAACACCCCGGATATAAGCTGGAACCAGGGTTCAGAGGTGTTTGCATCCCATCCCCGACCAAACCACAAACCCGCCATGGCAATGATCCACACCACTGCGGTGTGAGAAAAGGTGGCTGCCAGCCCGAGAAGGATCGCTTGCCTGAGCGTGCCGCGAATAGCCACGATAAACGCTGCCATCATGGTTTTTGAATGGCCAGGCTCAAGGCCATGTAGTGCGCCGAGCAGGATTGCGCTGGGCACAAACAGCCATGCGTTGCCTTGTTGCAGGAGAGAAGTGAAATCGGTCATTGGACGTTCCAGGGAAGGAAAAAGTGCATCGATACTACTCCCCCCCAGTAGTTTAATACTACCCCCCAGTAGTTTAATACTACCCCCCAGTAGAAAAATACTCAGGGGGAGTAGAGCATGGTATGCTTCAGAAGCAAAAATAAGAGGAATACTGAGATGTCACATACGGTTCGCCACAAGAAGATGTTATTGACTCGGCTGAAGAAAATTCAGGGGCAGAGCACTGCGCTTGAAAAAATGCTCAATAGCGATCATGAGTGTGCGGATGTACTGCAGCAACTGGCGGCGATCCGCGGTGCGGTTAACGGGATGATGATGCAGGTGATCGAAGGGCATTTAACCGATCATGTGGTAAAAGAACCCGAAGAAGATCAGCGCGAAGCCGATCTTGGCGTGGTATTGCAGGTGATCAAATCCTATCTCAAGTAAGGCGCAAACCTTACTCTGGATCGAGGTTGTGTTCGGCCCACAGAATGAATTCTACTTTTGGCAGCGCCTTGCTGAAAAACCAGCCTTGTCCGTACTGCACACCATGACGGCGCAGCCAGGTGAGCTGGCCTTCTGTTTCAATCCCCTCAGCAACCATCGCCAGATTCAGTGATTTCGCCATTTCGATAATATGCGGGGTCACATTCTTGTACTCCAGCGCATCTACAAAGGATTTATCAATCTTCAGCGTGTCGACATCTAAATCCTGAAGATAACTCAGGCTGGAATAACCCGTACCGAAATCGTCGATGTAAATGGCGTGGCCTGAACGACGAAACGCGGCAATCGCTGGCGCACTGACTTTGGGATCGGCAAAACCCCGTTCCGTTAATTCCAGCGCGATTTGCTGAGGAGAGATTTGCCAGCGATTCAGCAGTTGGCTCAGTAGTGGGGGAAGCTTGCCGGAAGTCAGATCGTCTGGCGAAAGGTTAATGGAAATATGGTGCTCAGGATGAAGATGCAACCAGTTACCCATATCCTCAAAGACTTTTTCAATCACCAACTGGGTGAGTTGTGACGTTAACCCCGACTGTTCTGCCAGTGGCACAAAAATATCGGGTGACAAGTTACTGCCATCTGGCTGTGGCCAACGCGCCAAAGCTTCTGCCCCTACCACTCTCCCACTGTTCAGGGCCAGGATTGGCTGATAATGCACGACGATATCACGGTTGTTAATCGCATCGAGCAGGCGGTTACGCGGAGACTGTATGTGGCGCAATATCCTCAATACAAAGATCGCAGCAAGCAGGCTGATCAGTGTGCCAAACGGAAGCCAGAAGAGAAGTTGCTGATGCCAGTCTTTATCCAGAGGTTGTAATGTTGCCCAGGCGACTACGGTAAAGCCCAGGTCGGGAACGGACCTTGTAATATACATTGAGCCGTTATATTGCAGACGCGAGACGTCCCTGTTTTTCAGGAGATTGAGGACATTCGGATCAAGCGCTGTACTGCTGGCGAAAACGAGATTATTGGTGTGACCAATCAGGGCTGCATCAACAGGCAGTGCGCCAAATGGTATCACGTCTACCAGAGACGCGGGATCAATCATGACCAGGTAATGCCCCCGGCCCAGTGCGGTCATATAGTGATTAAAGCCGATATCATTTTGCGGGGTAAGCCAGGCGCTGTAGCCATCTTTGGTGATGCGCATTGCTGGCGGAAAAGGGGGGGCATGGCTGGTTTGTTCCAGCGAAGAACAAACAGGTTTCAGGTTGTCGACATAGATAACTTCCTAGACATAACGCCATGAGAACGCTACCCGGCGCATTTCCCGCAAATGATCATGACTACAAGGAATGGCCTTGTAAGCCTGTAATTGCGCCAGTGCCTCTTTTGCCTGCTGAACAACTCTGTCGGTGCGGATCAACACACGAGATGAATAGTTATCTAGCGCATCAATAAATTTTTCTTCCGCCTGGCGATGCGCTAACCACACACTGAGACAAATCGGTATTAGTACTGCAAAGATCAATATTCCGGTAATCAGGCTGACTAAATGTCGGGTTCTCATGCCACTGTTTCCTTTCTCAAATGCCTGCTCCAGGGCACGGAGTCAACTCGCCGGAGTCAAAATATTTAATTGTGGAATGATACAGTTATAGCATGTGGCACGCGTTGATCTGATTCCGGTTACGGTGAATAAGAAAAAACGCCAGCACGCACTCCAGTTAGCGGGGGTTGTTTTTGCCGGATGACTCAGATATTATTTTGTTATGTTATAACAAAACACAAAGAGTCTGCGATGAAACCTGATATCCACCCAGCCTATCGCACGGTTGTCTTCCATGACACCAGTGCAAATGAATACTTTAAAGTCGGCTCAACCATTAAGACCGACCGGGAGATCGAACTCGATGGTGAGACGTATCCGTATATCACCATTGAAGTGTCGTCAAAATCACATCCGTACTATACCGGTAAGCAGAAAACCTTCTCGACAGAAGGCAGTGCTGCACGTTTCCGCCAGCGTTTTGGTGGCTTTATTAACGCGAAACGGAGCTAACCATGCAGGTTCTTAACTCACTGCGCAGTGCAAAACAGCGTCACCCGGATTGCCAGATAGTCAAACGCAAGGGACGCCTGTACGTCATTTGTAAATCTAACCCGCGTTTTAAAGCGGTGCAGGGACGCAAGAAAAGACGTTAATTAATTACTTCACGCCAACTTTCCAGGGATCTTATCTGCTTGCCGTCGGCGGTAAAATTGTCGGGGGCAAGCCAGTTCTGAAAGGCATATTCTAATGTTTGCCACTCGCTATCAATGATTGAAAACCAGTCGGTATCCCGGTTATGCCCTTTAATGACCAGTGCCTGACGAAAACGCCCTTCATACTGAAAGCCCAGACGCAGCGCTGCGCGACGCGAAGGCTCGTTCAGGCTATTGCATTTCCATTCATAGCGACGGTAACCCAATGTTTCGAACACATATCGCATCAGCAGATATTGTGCCTCTGTCGACATTGGCGTCCGGCTCAGTAACGTCGAAAAATGCACATGGCCAACCTCAACAACCCCGTTTTTAGGATCGATACGCATCAATGCGAGTGACCCCACCGGGGAGTCAGTCTGATTGTCGATCACGGCAAAATGAATGGGGTCGGATAAGTGGCAAACGCTTTCGACCCATTTCGTGAATTCACTGACTGTGGTATCGGGTTCACGTAACAACCATGTCCAGCTTCGCGTATCTTCTGCCTGTTGGTAGGCCGAAAACAGCGCTTCAGCATGTTCCACGCGCAATGGCTCAAGGCGACAATAATGACCATCGAGTTCCACACGAGAAGGGTGTGGTCGTGTCTGCCAGTCGTTAAGTGCTTTCCCTACGGGCTGACCAAACTGATTGAATGTGTTCATGTTAATTTCCGTGATGGTGTGAAGAATTTCAGAGTAGGGAAGAAGTGGTTCCTTAAAAAGAACCACTAAGGTATGTTTTTGTAGTACCACGGAGGAAAGCATGAACATACCCGGTGATGCGCTTTTTGCATTGATTGGCAGCGCGCTACAAAACCGCGGCGAAGAGACTCGCCAGCGTGCACTCTATCTTGCTCTGCGAGAAGCCATTCTGCATGGACGGTTGCAGGCAGACTGCCGATTACCGGGATCACGCGTACTTGCACAGCAGTTATCTCTCTCCCGCAACACCGTGAATGCAGCCCTGGAGCAACTCACGCTTGAGGGATATTTATTACGCAGTCGACAGGGCACACGGGTAGCGCAGTTGGCGCATCAAAACATCGCGCAGAATTTACTGGAGCCTGTGGTGACACTGGCAAAACGGGTGGCGACACTGCCAGCACCGACCCCACGTGGAACACCCGTTCCGGCCTTCACGCCAGGCACGCCTGCCATCAACTATTTCCCTTTGCCGCTCTGGCGGCGTTTGTACGATCGCGTTCTGCGGGAGGAGGGAAGCGCATTGTTAGGCTATGGTGACCCCGCAGGGGAATACACATTACGTGAAGCTATTGCTCGTCATCTGGCGCTATCACGCGGCATCGACTGTGATGCCAGCCAGATCGTGATTACGGAAGGTGCGCTGGAGGGGGTGAAACTGTGTACTCAACTGCTGAGTGAGCCAGGGGATGTTGCCTGGATTGAAGACCCAGGTTATGCCGGCGCTAAAAGTGCTTTTTCGCAATCCGGCCTGACGATGCTGGGAATGCCTGTTGATGATGAGGGAATGTGCTGGGACGAGAAAAATGTGGCATCTCCGGCACTTATTTTTACTTCTCCATCCCACCAGTTTCCGTATGGAAGCGTACTCAGCGCTCGCCGGAGGCTGGGATTACTGGAGGTAGCCCAGCAGAATAAAGCCTGGATAATTGAAGATGACTACGACAGTGAATTTCGTTACAGCGGTGAGCCGGTTCCCGCCATGCTGGGGATGATAAAGAATGCGCCGGTGGTTTATCTGGGGACATTCAGCAAAACGTTGTTTCCGTCACTGCGCATCGGTTTCATGGTATTCCCGCCCGCGCTGGCGAAGGCCGTACAGCCGGCCATTGGCTCACTGCTTCGCGGAGGGCACAGGGCTGAACAGCGGACGCTGGCGCTGTTTATTGAAGAGGGGCACTATGCGCGGCATCTTGCTGCTATGCGTCGGTTGTATCGTAAACGCTATCGGCAACTGCGTGAGATTCTCAGCTATGAGCTCAGGATTGCTCATCGTGTTTTGGCGGGAGAAGGCGGGATGCATTTGACAGTTGCCATCGAAGGAATTGATGACAAAGCCGTTGTGCAACATGCAAAGGCATTTCAACTCGCACCCGCTGCACTGAGCAGGTACTACTTTGATGAGAAGCAACGGCAAACCGGCCTGGTATTGGGGTACGGTAATACCTCTGCCTCTCAGTTCGCCCCAGGGATAAGGCGATTGCAAGCCATTATTACGCAGCTACTGGGCGGGAAAGCGTAAAGACATCGTAAAACGATAACTCCCCTTTGGTTGACACCATTTTCTGCAATTTCTCTTTTTGCCCGTCGTCAACCGAGGGTGAATGCATAATGCTGTCGATAAGGTCAGATGGCACATAACGGGTGTTATACCATTCGCCGTTATAGCAAACGCGAAAATCAAGTACGTCGATATCTTCGTAACGGTAGCGCGGATGCACGTCGAAAAAGAAAAAGGCATTAAAGACGACAAACAGCACAACAAGTAGCCAGACGGAGTCGACCAGCGTTTCGGATTGCAGCATCACGACCAGTGTTGCAAGCCAGGCGGCGTACATCGCAACAAACAGCCCAGGATGTTTGCGGATAAAGCTAATGCTAAAGCGCGGGCGATTGTCGCGCTTTTCGCGGGTGTTAAGATCATCGATGGTTGCGGTGAGCAGGCGCTGTATCTCTGTCATTTTATGCCTTCATGAATTTTGCAAAATACAGGGGGGATCTGCCTATTTTAAGAAACTGGGTCGGGTGAAAAAAGTAACAGTTACGCGTGGAAAGATCATAACAGTTACTGATCTCATCTTTTACAGTGTTTTGATGATCTTAGCCGGATTGCCGCCCACCACCACATCCGATGGCACATCTTTGGTGACAACCGCGCCAGAAGCGACAACAACGTTATCTCCGATGGTAACGCCAGGGTTGATCACTGCGCGTCCGCCAATCCAGACATTATTCCCGATGGTGACCGGTTTGCCAAACTCAACGCCGCTATTACGTTCAGCTGCATCCAGGGGATGTGTGGCGGTATAGATATGAACGCCTGGTGCGAGCATACAGTTATCACCAATATGAATAGGACACACATCAAGCATTACGCAGTCAAAGTTAGCGTAGAATTCTTTTCCGAGAAAGATGTTATAGCCGTAATCGCAACGAAAGCTCGGTTCTATATAAGCACCTTCGCTTTGTCCCAGAAGTTCAGCCAGTAATAGCTGGCGTTCTTTTTTACCGTCCGGAGCGGTATGGTTATAGCGGTGAATCAAATGGCGGGCGCGTAAACGCTCTGCCCGTAACGTCTCATCACCGGGGCGGTAATGTTCACCTGCAATCATCTTTTGCTTTTCTTCACTCATGGCAACCTCACTGGTTCGGTTTATGACCTCAGAGTAAAGTGCTCCTGTCAAAAAGGGAACGTTCCCAAATTGCTGATGTGATTACTGTCACAACATTGTTGCTTAAGGGTTCATTTAACTCGGGGACCTGTCTGTCACACAGGGAGTGTAATGCGAAAGGTGAATTCAGCTTAGAAACTGCAGCACAGCCATTACAATCAATCCTCACGGATTAACGAACAAATTTCCACACAGAAGAAGGGATTTTGTCATAAAGCTTATTCATTGTTAACTCGGCAAGACGGTGGTCAGCTGCTGAATAAAATACCGCCAGTTCGTTATCGGACAGCTCGTATTTATTTTTTTCAATAACACGTTCGAGCGTGTCAATTGACTGACAACGTCTTAAGCGCATCAAATAATCGATCTTGGTTAATGGTTTATCAGACATAAATTCACCTTAGTCATTGTAATAATTTTAACAGGAGAGGCTAACAGGGTTAGCTCTACTCACGTTGACGAAACAGCGGAATAGCCGGTTTCCCGATTTACGCCATTTTTGCAAATCCTGCGCGTTAATGCCGTAGCTGCTGAACAACATAAAAGTGTCATCCAGGTATTCGTCAATTTGCTCAATCAGTTTATTATCTTCATTGTACTTAATTTTATAATTAAGTGCGAAGGTTGCTATATGCTCTATCAGCTCATTCAGCTGTAAATTGATGGCAGACGTCGGGTCATTAACCCAGCCATGGTTGCTTTCATCAAGATTGGCAAGGCAGTCATGGTACAAGGTTTCGCAGAGAAATTTCAACTGCGCGATATCATGCCTTTTTGGCGAGTACTCGTCCATAGCGCATCCCCTTTTGAGTGATTTCTTACTCACCGAGCATCAATGTCGGGATGGATACAACATACTTAGCCGCAACGGGTGCTGTTTTCCTGATATCTCTAACTATAAGCCACTCTGATCAAGATTTCACCGCGCTATTACGAAAAATTACAATTAAAAAGCCACGTTGCGAATTGTTACGCAATTATCTGTCAAAAGTATGGCGATGTTATCTTAATCCACCCTTATTTTTTACCGTGTCCTTACGATTCATTGAGTTAGCCATAACCTTCAAATGAAGTGTAGATTCAGGTCTTCAGGTCTCATATCAAAATAACTAGGAATATTCCTAATAACTTATGGGGGGAAATGAAATTAAAAAAACCATAAGTTCGTCGATTGAGTTAACGGATAAATATGGTATGTCTTATTACAATGGCAGAAAATAAATAAACCGACAATAAGCGTATTTTATGATTTTTACAGTGGAATGAAAAAGGCCGCTAATGCGGCCTTTTTATAGGGTGAAACCGGTATCAGTGGTGTTCTACTGAGTGATTATGCTCAACATCTTCACTTTTCCGGCTGAAGCGGCGGCGGACCACCACGAAGAACACCGGAACAAAGAAGATAGCGAGTACAGTCGCGGTAACCATCCCACCCATTACGCCTGTACCAACGGCATTCTGTGCACCGGAGCCTGCGCCAGAGCTGATTACCAGCGGCAGAACCCCAAGGATGAACGCCAGCGACGTCATCAGGATAGGGCGCAGACGCATACGAACAGCTTCCAGCGTCGCTTCAATCAGGCCCTTGCCTTCTTTGTCCATCAGATCTTTGGCGAATTCAACGATAAGTATCGCGTTCTTCGCCGACAAGCCAATGGTTGTCAGCAGGCCCACCTGGAAGTAGACGTCGTTCGTCAGACCACGGAACGTTGCTGCAAGCAGCGCACCGATAACCCCTAACGGAACAACCAGCATAACCGAGAACGGAATTGACCAGCTCTCATACAATGCTGCCAGACACAGGAAGACCACAATCAGCGAGATCGCATACAGGGCTGGGGCCTGGTTACCAGATAAACGTTCCTGGTAAGACATTCCCGTCCAGTCATAGCCGATCCCGGCAGGCAGTTTGCTTGCCAGCTCTTCCATCAGGTTCATGGCTTCACCGGTACTTCTGCCTGGTGCTGCCTGACCGAGGATTTCCATCGATGGCAGGCCGTTATAGCGTTCCAGACGAGGTGAACCGTATTCCCAATGAGAAGTCGAGAAGGCGGCGAACGGAACCATCTGACCATTACTGCCACGCACGTACCAGTTATTGATGTCGTTCGGCAACATACGGTATTGGGCTTCGGACATCACGTATACTTTCTTCACGCGACCGCGGTCGATGAAGTCGTTGACGTAACTACCGCCCCAGGCAGCGCCCAGCGTGGTATTGATATCACTAATGGAAACGCCCAATGCCTGCGCTTTTTCCTGATCGATATCGATCTTGTATTGCGGGGTATCTTCCAGACCGTTTGGACGAACACTGACCAGCAGGTCAGGGTGTTTTGCCACTTCGCCAAATAGTTGGTTACGCGCTTGCGTCAGTTTTTCGTGACCCAGACCCGCCTGGTCGATCAGTTGGAAGTCAAAACCGGTTGCTGTACCCAGTTCAACAATCGCTGGCAGGTTAAAGGCGAACACCATCGCATCTTTAATCTGCGAGAAGGTTCCCATTGCACGACCAGTGATCGCTTCGACTTTGTTCTCTGAGCCTGGGCGTTCGCTCCAGTCTTTCAGGGAGACGAAGGCAATACCGGTGTTCTGACCACGACCTGCAAAACCAAAGCCGTTAACCGCAAACACGGATTCAACGTTAGCTTTTTCTTTCGTCAGGTAGTAATTGGTCACTTCATCCAGCACTTTCTGGGTACGTTCTTGCGATGCACCCGCCGGAAGCTGCGCCATGGTCAGGAATACGCCCTGGTCTTCATCTGGCAGGAATGAACTTGGCAGACGAACGAACAGATAAGCCATGCCGACCACGATGATGATGTAGAGCAGCAGATAACGACCGGTGCTGCGCAGGATATTGCCTACGCTGTCGGTGTAATGGTGCGTGCTCTTATCAAACATGCGGTTAAACCAGCCGAAGAAGCCTTTCTTACCTTCACCATGATCGCCTTTCGCGATCGGTTTCAGCATGGTGGCACACAGCGCTGGGGTCAGAATTAACGCAACCAGTACGGACAGTGCCATTGCCGACACGATGGTAATGGAGAACTGACGGTAAATCGCACCGGTTGACCCCCCAAAGAAGGCCATCGGGATGAATACCGCAGACAGCACCATCGCAATACCCACCAATGCGCCCTGGATCTGGCCCATTGATTTACGCGTGGCTTCTTTCGGCGGTAGCCCTTCTTCTGACATGACACGCTCGACGTTTTCCACCACCACGATGGCGTCATCGACGAGCAAGCCTATCGCCAGGACCATCCCGAACATCGTCAGGGTGTTTATCGAGAAGCCAAAGGCCGCCAGAATGGCAAATGTCCCCAGCAAGACAACCGGAACCGCGATGGTTGGAATCAACGTCGCGCGGAAGTTTTGCAGGAACAGATACATGACCAGGAAGACCAGGATGATCGCTTCTGCCAGCGTTTTCACCACTTCGTGAATAGAGATTTTCACGAACGGTGTGGTGTCGTATGGATAAACGATTTTCAGGCCGGACGGGAAGAAAGGTTCCATTTTCTTCAATTCAGCACGAATAGCGGTCGCCGTATCCAGGGCGTTTGCACCCGTCGCCAGTTTAATACCCAGACCGGATGCTGGTTTACCGTTAAACTTCGCAATGATGTCGTAGTTTTCGCCACCCAGTTCCACTTTCGCGACGTCACGCAGGCGAACCTGTGAACCATCCTGATTCACTTTCAGCAGAATTTTACTGAATTCATCCGCTGAGGTCAGACGCGTTTGCGCGATAATCGAGGCGTTAAGTTGCTGGCCTTTCACCGGCGGCGTACCGCCTAACTGACCGGCTGCAACCTGGGCGTTCTGCGCTTTAATTGCGCTGATCACGTCAACAGGCGTTAACTGGAAGTTATTAAGCTTATTCGGGTCCATCCAGATACGCATAGCGTACTGAGAACCAAACAGCTGAACGTCACCTACACCAGAAGTACGACTAATGGCGTCCTTCATGTTTGCGCCGACGTAGTCAGAAATATCTTCCTGCGTCATTGTGCCGTTGGTGTTGATAACGCCGACAACCATCAGGAAGCTACTGGACGATTTCTCGACGCTCACACCCTGCTGTTGTACTTCCTGCGGCAGCAATGGCATAGCCAGCTGCAGTTTGTTCTGCACCTGTACCTGCGCGATATCCGCATCTGTACCTGACTGGAAGGTCAGGGTGATTTGGACTGTACCGGTTGAGTCACTGTTTGAGGACATGTACATCAGGTTATCGATACCGTTCATGTTCTGTTCGATAACCTGAGTAACGGTATCCTGCACCGTTTTAGCATCCGCCCCAGGGTAGGTTGCGGTGATCGAAACAGCCGGAGGCGCAATCGTCGGATATTGCGCTACGGGCAGTTTCAGGATCGCCAGACCCCCTGCGAGCATGATGATAATGGCAATCACCCACGCAAATATGGGGCGATCGATAAAGAAATTAGGCATGTCTTAACGGCTCCTGTTTAAGTTAAGACTTGGTTTGTTCTGACTGGCCATCAGCTGCGGCTTGTTGTTTATTGTCAGAAGCGACTTCCTGTGCTTTTACCTGCGCGCCAGGACGTACTTTTTGCAAACCAGTAACAATCACGCGATCGCCATCTTTCAGACCTTCCGTCACCAGCCACTTATCGCCAATCGCCTGCGATGCAGTGATATTACGTGTTTCGACTTTGTCATCAGCACCCACAACCAGCGCACTCGCATCGCCACGCGGCGTACGGGTTACACCCTGTTGAGGAACCAAAAGTGCGGTTGGGTTAGTCCCTTCTTCCAGGCGTGCGCGAACAAACATACCTGGCAACAACGTGTGGTCAGGGTTAGGGAAAATCGCACGTAAGGTGATGGAACCCGTGGTCTGATCGACAGTAACGTCAGAAAACTCCAGCGTGCCTGACTGCGGGAACTTGATACCGTCATTGGTAACGAGTTCCACTTTGGCTTTACCGTTTTCTTGTTTCAGCGTGCCATTCGCCAGCTCTTGTTTCAGACGCAGGAAATCGTTGCTGGATTGGGTTACGTCAACGTAGATCGGGTCAAGCTGCTGCACGGTTGCCAGCGCAGTGGCTTGTCCGTTCTGGACTAACGCGCCTTCAGTTACCGCAGATTTACCAATACGGCCGCTGATAGGCGAGGTCACTTTGGTATAAGCCAGGTTAATTCGAGCAGTTTCAACCGCAGCTTTCGCAGCGACGACGGCAGCATTGGCCTGTTGTGCATCAGCCACTGCAGTGTCGTAATCCTGTTGGCTGATATACTGCGTGCCCAGCAGTTTTTTGTAGCGATTGAGCGTCAGTTGCGAAATTTTGGCTGCAGCTTCTGCTTTCGCCAGATCGCCCTTAGCACTCTCATAAGCGGCCTGATAGGTTGCTGGATCAATCTGATACAGAGAAACACCCGCCTGAATATCACCACCCTCGGTGAAGTTACGTTTCAGGATAATGCCACTGACCTGAGGACGAACTTCAGCAACGCGGTAAGCACTTGTACGGCCTGGTAATTCTGTTGTTATCTGGAGAGGTTCGGTTTTGAGCGTCACGACACCAACTTCTGGCATCTGCTGCGCTCCTTGTTGAGCCTGTTTCTCATCACATCCTGTAAGCGCTAAGCCGCCTGAGAGCATCAGAACGATCGCCAGAGGCGTTAACCCTCTGTTTTTGTTCATATGTAAACCTCGAGTGTCCGATTTCAAATTGATCAATGGATCAAATGTCCAAAAACCCATTGCTGCGTTTATATTATCGTCATGCTATGGTACATACATTCATAAATGTATGTAAATCTGACTCCTGTAAAATCACTGACGTATGGCACGAAAAACCAAACAACAAGCGCTTGAAACCCGGCAACACATACTCGATGTGGCTATGCGTTTGTTCTCTCAGCAGGGCGTCTCATCAACCTCGTTGGCACAGATTGCTCAGGCCGCAGGCGTCACGCGGGGAGCGATTTACTGGCATTTCAAAGACAAGTCAGACTTATTTAGTGAAATTTGGGAGCTTTCAGAGTCCAGTATTGGTGATCTAGAGACTGAGTATCGGGCAAAATTCCCCGACGATCCACTCTCAGTTCTAAGAGAAATATTAGTATATATCCTTGAAGCTACAGTTGTTGAAGAGCGTCGCCGCCTGATGATGGAAATCATTTTCCATAAATGCGAGTTTGTCGGAGAAATGGCAGTGGTACAGCAGGCACAACGAAGCCTCTGTCTGGAAAGCTATGACCGTATCGAGTTGACGCTTAACCAGTGTATTCAGGCAAAAATGTTACCGGCAAATCTTCTGACACGGAGAACCGCAATCCTGATGCGTAGCTACATTTCGGGTCTGATGGAGAACTGGCTATTTGCCCCGCAGTCGTTCGACCTGAAGCAGGAAGCACGCAATTATGTCGAGATTTTGCTCGAAATGTGTCAGTTTTGCCCAACTTTGCGCAGTGGGCCGACGCCTCTTCCTGCTTAAACCTGGCCAGGAATTATCCAGGACGTTTCTGTTCACGCTATTCTGCTCAGGGCTGACATGATATTCTTCGCGCACGACTATTCTCGGTCATCTTCTCACATCACATTCATGAATATGCAGCACTACACTCGATCGCAACACATTGTTTTTGCATTTCTTTTCTCCATGCTGTTTTTCTTTGCTACAGCGTCTGTTTCCTATGCTCGCGCGGATAATGCCAATGATATTCCAACGCGGGCTGACGTTCAGTCGCAGCTTGATGCCCTGAATAAACAGAAAAATTTGTCGGCTCAGGAAAAACTGATTCAGCAGGATTTGACAGAAACGCTTGAAACGCTAGATAAAATTGACCGGGTGAAAGCCGAAACGGCTCAGCTTCGTCAGAAAGTCACTCAAGCGCCAGACACTATGCGCAAGGCGATGGATGCGCTCAGTGGGCTGAGCGACGTTGATAATGATGATGAAACCCGCAAAACGCTGGCGACACTCTCGTTGCGCCAACTGGAGTCACGAGTCACCCAATCACTCGACGATTTGCAGACGGCTCAGGCCGATCTGGCAACCTACAACAGCCAGCTCGTGTCACTGCAAACCCAGCCTGAGCGTGTGCAAAACGCGATGTATGCTGCGTCTCAGCAATTACAGCAAATCCGTAATCGTCTGAATGGTACGAGCGTGGGAGAAGGGGCTTTACGTCCCACTCAGCAGACATTGTTGCAGATCCAGCAAACGTTGCTTAACGCACAAATAGAACAGCAACGTAAGAGCCTGGAAGGCAATACGGTGTTGCAGGATACGTTGCAAAAACAGCGTGATTACGTCACGGCTAACATTAATCGCCTTGAGCACCAGCTTCAGCTGTTGCAGGAGGCGGTAAACAGTAAACGTCTTACGCTGACGGAAAAAACGGCTCAGGAAGCCGTGTCGCCGGACGAGACAGCGCGTATTCAGGCTAATCCACTGGTTAAGCAGGAGCTTGATGTTAACCATCAACTCAGCCAGCGCCTGATTCAGGCAACAGAAAGCGGTAACACGCTGGTCCAGCAAAATATCAAAGTGAAAAACTGGCTGGATCGCGCGCTACAGGCTGAACGTAACATTAAAGAGCAGATTGCCGTCCTGAAAGGCAGTCTCCTGCTGTCACGTATTCTCTACCAGCAACAACAGACGCTGCCATCCGCGGATGAGCTGGAAGATATGACCAATCGTATTGCCGATTTACGTCTGGAACAATTTGACGTAAACCAGCAACGTGACACGCTTTTCCAGAGTGATACCTTTGTGGCCAAACTGGAAGAAGGCCACTCCAGCGAAGTGAACAGCGAAGTTCACGATGCATTGTTGCAGGTGGTCGATATGCGCCGTGAGCTGCTCGACCAGCTCAACAAACAGCTTGGCAACCAGCTGATGATGGCGATTAACCTGCAGATCAATCAGCAGCAGTTAGTCAGTGTGTCTAAAAACCTGCAAGAGATCCTGACTCAGCAAATCTTCTGGGTGAACAGTAACAAACCTATGGACTGGGACTGGATTAAATCTTTCCCGGAAACCCTGAAATCCCAGATCAAGAGTATGAAAATTACCGTGAACTGGGAGAAAGCCTGGCCTGCGGTCATGATCGCTTTCCTTGCTGGTTTACCGCTCCTGCTGATTGCCGGGTTAATCCGCTGGCGACTTGGTTGGCTGAAGCAATACCAGGCGAAGCTGGCCCATGACGTGGGACAACTGCGTAACGACAGCCAGCTCCATACGCCGAAAGCGATTTTAATCGACCTGATTCGCGCATTGCCGGTATGTCTGATTATTTTGGCTGTTGGCCTGATTCTGCTGACGATGCAACTCAACATCAGCGATCTGTTATGGGCATTCAGCAAAAAACTGGCGCTGTTCTGGCTGGTGTTCGGCCTGTGCTGGAAGGTACTGGAAAAAGATGGCGTGGCGGTACGGCATTTCAACATGCCAGAACAGCTGACCAGCCACTGGCGTCGCCAGATTGTGCGCATCAGCCTGGCGCTGCTGCCGTTGCATTTCTGGTCTGTGGTGGCAGAACTCTCCCCTCTGCATCTGATGGACGATGTGTTGGGACAACTGGTTATCCTGCTTAACCTGCTGCTTATTGCCGTCCTGATGTGGCCAATGTGCCGCGATAGCTGGCGCGATAAAGAGTCGCACAATATTCGTCTGATCACCGTTACCGTACTGGCGATTATTCCGCTGGCGCTGATGGTGCTTACCGCAACCGGTTATTTCTACACAACGCTGCGCTTGTCCGGTCGCTGGATTGAAACCGTCTATCTGGTGATCATCTGGAATCTGTTGTATCAGACCGTGCTCCGTGGCTTGAGTGTGGCTGCTCGCCGTATTGCCTATCGCCGAGCCCTGGCTCGTCGCCAGAATATGGTGAAAGAGGGGGCTGAAGGCGCAGAACCTCAGGAAGAGCCGACGATCGCGCTTGAGCAGGTTAACCAGCAAACGTTGCGTATTACCATGCTGGTGATGGTGGCGTTGTTCGGTGTGATGTTCTGGGCAATCTGGTCGGATTTAATTACCGTTTTCGCCTATCTTGACAGCATTACTCTGTGGCAATACAGCGGCACTGAAGCGGGGGCGGCTGTGATGAAAAGCGTCACAATGGGCAGTTTGCTCTTTGCGCTTGTTTCATCGATGGTCGCCTGGGCTTTGATTCGCAACTTGCCGGGCTTGCTGGAAGTGCTGGTGCTTTCTCGCCTGAATATGCGCCAGGGCTCGTCTTATGCGATCACGACTATCCTGAACTATGTGATTCTGGTCGCCGGCGCCATGACGGTCTTCGGTTCGCTGGGCGTATCCTGGGACAAACTGCAGTGGCTGGCCGCCGCGCTCTCTGTTGGTCTCGGTTTTGGTTTGCAGGAAATCTTCGGGAACTTCGTCTCCGGCCTGATTATTCTGTTCGAACGCCCGGTGCGTATCGGCGATACGGTCACCATCGGGACATTCTCTGGCACGGTCAGTAAGATCCGTATTCGTGCCACGACTATTACCGATTTTGACCGCAAAGAGGTCATCATTCCGAACAAAGCATTCGTCACCGAACGTCTGATCAACTGGTCGTTGTCTGATACCGTGACCCGCGTGGTGATCCGCCTGGGGGTGGCCTATGGATCGGATCTGGATAAAGTGAAAGAGGTCTTACTGCAGGCGGCGCAAGAGCACCCGAAAGTGATGCACGATCCTGCGCCATCGGTCTTCTTCACCACGTTTGGTGCAAGTACGCTGGATCATGAGTTACGGCTGTACGTGCGTGAACTGCGCGATCGCAGTTATGCGGTGGACGAACTTAACCGGACGATTGATCGCCTGTGTCGCGAAAATAACATCAACATCGCCTTCAACCAGCTCGAAGTACACCTGCGTAATGAGAAGGGTGATGAGCATACAGAAGTGAAACGCGACATTAAGGGTGATGACCCTCAGCCTAACGCTCTCTCATAAAGGGAGATGAGGAGCGTCAGGTGCGGGCTGGAGCGACTTTCTCCCTCTCCCTTAGGGAGAGAGGGGGGGAGGGCGTTTCCCTTCGAAATCCCGCTTCACAATTTCCAGCGCTTTTAGCACCGTTTCAACCGGGATTTCATGCTGCTCCAGCAGCATGATCAAATCAACGGCCAGTTTGACTTCATCTGGGGCATTTTCCAGCGACATCTGTGCTCCTTTTAGCGGGTCAGGCGTTCTATCACGCGTTCTATCTCATCCAGGGCCTGGCGGCAACGGGTGAGGCGTCCTTCCAGCGCGGCAATTTCCCGCATTAATAACTGCTGTTCTTCCAGTGTTTCAGCGGCATTGAGCCGTTTTTCGCGCTCACGTTTCATGTCAAAAAGACGGCGTTCAAACTCCTGGTTTTCAAGACGTTTACGCTGCCATTTTCGCACGCCTGGTGATGCATTATCCCAGGTACGTAGCGGCCAGGCGCTCATTTCGCGATGCAGGGCCGTCATCTGCTGGATAAGATGGTCTGCCAGCCAGGCGACCTGTTCCTGCTGTGCATTGGCGACGGCATGACGCAGCTCTTCAAGATTACCCTGCGTTTCATCAAGATAATCTTTTATCCGCGTACTGCGGGTTCGAAACAACTGGCGGTCAAAGCGCGGTTTCAGCGTCGCATGCGCCATCAGCGGTGTTGCCTGTTCGCGCAGCGCAGTTAGCTGATTTTGCAGGGTCTCTAAAAGCAAGGCTGTTTTCAATGCGCTCTCCAGTGGTAAAGTAGCCGTTCAGTTTGATAACGATTCGCATTATGCAGCGTATTATTTTAATCATCATTGGCTGGCTTGCGGTAGTGCTCGGCACGCTGGGTGTGGTTTTGCCATTACTGCCTACGACGCCCTTTATTTTGCTGGCGGCGTGGTGCTTTGCTCGCTCATCTCCGCGATTTCACCACTGGCTCATGTATCGCTCATGGTTTGGTGGGTATCTGCGCCATTGGCAACAATACCGGGCGATGCCGCCAGGCGCAAAGCCACGCGCTATTGGCGTGATACTGATTACCTTTGCGATCTCGCTCTGGCTGGTGAAAATGATGTGGGTTCGAATCCTGCTGCTGGTCATTTTAACCTGCCTGCTTATCTTTATGTGGCGGATCCCCGTCGTTGATGAAAAGCAACAAAAGCACTGAAGCATCATGAAGGCTGTTGCAATTCTTGCGCGCAGCCAGTAAATTCGACCGTTTTCGAGCACAGGTGCGCCTGGTTAAAGGTTAATCAATTGTTACCTTTGGCCGACTCTATATGCGCGCTGTGAGTCACACTGTTTCATTTAGGCACAAACCGATGACCGCAACTGCACAGCAGCTTGAATATCTTAAAAACAGCATCAAAAGCATCCAGGATTATCCGAAGCCTGGCATTCTTTTCCGTGATGTCACCAGCTTGCTGGAAGACCCAAAAGCGTACGCGCTCAGCATTGAACTGCTGGTTGAGCGTTATAAAAACGCCGGGATCACCAAAGTAGTAGGTACGGAAGCGCGTGGCTTCCTGTTTGGCGCACCGGTGGCGCTGGCGATGGGCGTGGGTTTTGTACCAGTACGTAAACCGCGCAAACTGCCACGTGAAACGATTGCCGAAAGCTACGAGCTGGAATACGGTACCGATCAGCTTGAAATTCACGTTGATGCGATCAAACCAGGCGATAAAGTGCTGGTGGTTGACGATCTGCTGGCAACTGGCGGTACGATTGAAGCGACGGTTAAGCTGATCCGTCGTCTGGGTGGTGAAGTGACCGACGCGGCATTCATCATCAATCTGTTTGATCTGGGTGGCGAGCAGCGCCTGGAAAAACAGGGCATTACCAGCTACAGCCTGGTGCCATTCCCGGGACACTAATCCCGGTTTTCACAACCTCGCTCAATGGGTGAGGTTGTGATAGCATTCCCCTCCATAAATTCACCTTCCAGCGTTGCAGAGCCTGCCCATGAGTTATCAGGTGTTAGCCCGTAAATGGCGACCACAAACCTTTGCTGACGTTGTCGGTCAGGAACATGTGCTGACTGCCCTGGCGAACGGCTTGTCGCTAGGACGCATCCATCACGCCTATCTTTTTTCCGGCACTCGCGGCGTCGGTAAGACCTCTATTGCCCGTTTGCTGGCAAAGGGACTGAATTGCGAAACCGGGATCACGGCCACCCCCTGTGGTGTCTGTGATAACTGCCGTGAAATCGAGCAGGGGCGGTTTGTCGATCTGATTGAAATCGATGCCGCCTCGCGGACAAAAGTCGAAGATACGCGCGATCTGCTGGATAACGTGCAGTACGCGCCAGCGCGTGGTCGCTTTAAGGTCTATCTGATCGATGAAGTGCACATGCTATCGCGTCACAGCTTCAATGCCCTGCTGAAAACGCTGGAAGAGCCGCCTGCGCATGTGAAATTCCTGCTGGCGACAACCGATCCGCAAAAGCTGCCGGTCACTATTCTGTCACGCTGCCTGCAGTTCCATCTCAAGGCGTTAGACGTAGAACAGATCCGCGCGCAGCTGGAACATATTCTGGATGAAGAGAAGATTGTTCATGAGCCGCGTGCGCTGCAGTTACTGGCACGTGCAGCCGATGGCAGTCTTCGTGATGCATTAAGCCTCACCGACCAGGCTATCGCCAGTGGCGACGGTAAGCTCTCAACGGAAGCGGTCAGCACCATGCTGGGCACGCTGGATGATGACCAGGCTCTGTCATTAATCGAAGCGGTCATTGAGGCTAACGGCGAGCGGGTGATGTCGCTGGTCAATGCGGCGGCGGCACGTGGCGTTGAGTGGGAAGCGCTGCTGGTGGAAATGCTCAGTCTGCTGCACCGTGTAGCGATGCTGCAGCTTTCTCCTTCGGCGATTGGCGCTGATATGGTGGCGATTGAGCAACGGATGCGCGAACTTGCCCGCATCGTTCCACCGACTGACGTACAGCTTTACTACCAAACCTTGTTGATTGGCCGCAAAGAACTTCCGTATGCGCCCGATCGCCGGATGGGGGTTGAAATGACCCTGCTGCGCGCCCTGGCGTTCCATCCGCGCATGCCGTTGCCAGAGCCTGAAGCCCCGCAGCACGCGTTTGTCCCCACTGCGCCACAGGCCGTGATGACATCAGCACCGGTTCCGCCGCCACAATCTTCGCCGCCGCCGCGGCAGGACGTACCGCTGTCGGATGCCACCAGTTCGGTGCTTGCCGCACGAAGCCAGTTGCAACGTGCGCAGGGAGCAACCAAACCAAAAAAGAGTGAACCGGCAGCGCCAGGAAGAGCGCGGCCGGTAAATAACGCCGCGCTTGAACGACTGGCATCGGTTACGGAGCGCGTACAGTCGCGTCCTGCACCGTCCGCGCTTGAGCAAAAAGCCCCGGCGAAGAAAGAGGCATATCGCTGGAAAGCAACCACCATTACCGAAGAGGTAAAGGAAGAGGTCGCTACGCCAAAAGCGTTAAAAAAAGCGCTGGAGCATGAAAAAACGCCTGAGCTGGCGGCAAAGCTCGCGGAAGAATCGATTGAGCGTGATGCCTGGGCCGCTGAAGTCAGCAAACTGCAGTTACCGAAGCTGGTGGAGCAAGTTGCGCTCAATGCCTGGAAAGAGCAGGAAGGGGAGCAGATCCGCCTGCATTTGCGATCGAGCCAGCGCCACCTTAATTCCCCTGGTGCGCAAAAAGTCCTCTCTGAGGCGCTCGCCACATTACAGGGTTCACCGGTTGAATTGACTATCATTGAAGATGATAATCCAGCGGTGCGTACGCCACTGGAATGGCGTCAGGCCATTTATGAAGAGAAGCTCGCGCAGGCGCGTGAGTCGATTATCGCGGATAACAACATCCAGACATTACGTCGGTTTTTCGATGCTGATTTGGATGAAGAGAGTATCCGGCCCATTTGACCGTGAGTCTGACTGACGGTTGTAATCATTAAACGTGAAAGAAGAGAGAAGCCTATGTTCGGTGGTAAAGGCGGTCTGGGTGGCCTGATGAAGCAGGCTCAGCAGATGCAAGAAAAAATGCAGAAAATGCAGGAAGAAATCGCTCAGCTGGAAGTGACTGGCGAATCCGGTGCGGGTCTGGTGAAAGTGACCATCAACGGTGCGCATAACTGCCGTCGCGTAGAGATCGATCCAAGCCTGCTCGAAGATGACAAAGAGATGCTGGAAGATCTGGTTGCGGCTGCATTTAACGATGCTGCGCGCCGTATCGACGAAACGCAGAAAGAGAAAATGGCCTCTGTTTCCAGCGGTATGCAACTGCCGCCGGGCTTCAAGATGCCATTCTGATGCAAACCAGTCCGCTGCTCACGCAGTTAATGGAAGCGCTGCGCTGCTTGCCGGGTGTTGGCCCGAAGTCGGCGCAACGCATGGCGTTTACGCTATTGCAGCGCGACCGCAGCGGTGGGATGCGCCTGGCGCAGGCATTGACCCGCGCCATGTCAGAAATTGGCCACTGTGCGGATTGCCGTACGTTTACCGAGCAGGATGTGTGTAACATTTGCTCGAATCCGCGCCGCCAGGAAAACGGTCAGATTTGCGTGGTAGAGAGTCCTGCGGATATCTACGCCATCGAACAGACCGGGCAGTTTTCAGGGCGTTACTTCGTGCTGATGGGCCACCTCTCTCCGCTGGATGGGATTGGTCCCGCTGACATCGGTCTTGATCGCCTTGAACAGCGCCTTGAGTCCGAGTCACTCACGGAAGTGATCCTTGCCACTAACCCAACGGTGGAAGGCGAAGCGACGGCGAACTATATTGCTGAGCTTTGCGGGCAATATGGTGTCGAAGCGAGTCGTATCGCCCACGGCGTGCCAGTCGGTGGTGAGCTGGAGATGGTCGACGGTACTACGCTGTCGCACTCTTTGGCTGGGCGTCACAAGATTATTTTCTGACCAAACGGAGGCTGCATTCGCGGCCTCCGCTTGAAATTCTCAACGTTTATCCCCATCTCTCCCTCAACGTTTTAAAACCCCATTAAATGGCATTGTTGAGGTCGACTTAAGATGAAAGGACAAGAAACCCGTGGTTTCCAGTCAGAAGTAAAACAGCTTCTGCACCTGATGATCCATTCCCTGTATTCCAATAAAGAAATTTTCCTGCGTGAGCTGATTTCCAACGCCTCCGATGCGGCGGACAAGCTGCGTTTCCGCGCGCTGTCCAACCCGGATCTGTACGAAGGTGACGGCGAGTTGCGTGTGCGCGTCTCTTTTAATAAAGAGAACCGTACCCTGACCATCGCCGATAACGGTATCGGTATGAATCGCGATGAAGTGATCGATCACCTCGGTACGATTGCAAAATCGGGAACCAAATCGTTCCTCGAATCCATGGGGTCCGATCAGGCAAAAGACAGCCAGCTTATCGGTCAGTTCGGTGTTGGCTTCTATTCCGCGTTTATCGTGGCAGATAAAGTTACCGTTCGTACCCGTGCGGCAGGCGATAGCGCTGAAAATGGCGTGTTCTGGGAATCTCACGGTGAAGGCGAATATACCGTTGATGATATTACCAAAGCCGATCGCGGAACCGAGATCACCCTGCACCTGCGTGAAGGCGAAGACGATTTCCTGAATGACTGGCGTGTTCGCTCCATCATCAGCAAATATTCTGACCACATTGCGCTGCCGGTTGAGATCGAAAAACAGGAAGAGAAAGACGGCGAAACCGTGGTCTCCTGGGAGAAGATCAATAAGGCTCAGGCCCTGTGGACGCGCAACAAGTCTGAAATCAAAGACGATGAATATAACGAATTCTACAAGCATATTGCTCACGACTTTACCGACCCGCTGACCTGGAGCCACAACCGTGTGGAAGGTAAGCAGGAGTACACCAGCCTGTTGTACATCCCGGCACAAGCGCCATGGGACATGTGGAACCGCGATCATAAACACGGCCTGAAGCTGTATGTGCAACGTGTGTTCATCATGGATGATGCTGAGCAGTTCATGCCGAACTACCTGCGCTTCACCCGCGGTCTGATCGACTCTAACGATCTGCCGCTGAACGTTTCTCGTGAAATTTTGCAGGACAGCTCCGTTACCCGCAATCTGCGAAACGCACTGACCAAACGTACCCTGCAGATGCTGGAAAAACTGGCAAAAGACGATGCGGAAAAATACCAGACCTTCTGGAAACAGTTCGGCCTGGTGCTGAAAGAAGGTCCGGCAGAAGACACTGCGAACGTTGAAGCCATTGCGAAACTGTTGCGCTTTGCCTCTACGCATACGGACTCTTCCGAGCAGACGGTGTCGCTGGAAGAGTATGTCTCCCGCATGAAAGAAGGGCAGGAGAAGATCTACTACATCACTGCAGACAGCTATGCTGCAGCGAAGAGCAGCCCGCATCTGGAACTGTTGCGCAAGAAAGGCATCGAAGTCCTGCTGCTGTCTGACCGCATCGACGAGTGGATGATGAACTACCTGACCGAGTTCGACGGTAAGGCGTTCCAGTCTGTGGCAAAAGCCGACGAATCCATCGACAAGCTGGCCGATGAAGTGGATGAAAGCGCGAAAGAAGCCGAGAAGGCGCTGGAGCCGTTCGTTGAGCGTGTGAAAACCTTGCTGGGCGATCGTGTGAAAGAAGTGCGTTTCACGCACCGTTTGACCGACACGCCGGCTATTGTGACCACTGACGCGGACGAAATGGGTACGCAGATGGCGAAACTGTTTGCCGCTGCAGGCCAGGCAATGCCGGAAGTGAAATACATTTTCGAGCTGAACCCGGATCACCCGCTGGTGAAACGTGCGGCTGATACGCAGGATGAAAGCCGCTTTGCCGAGTGGGTTGAGCTGCTGCTGGATCAGTCTCTGCTGGCCGAGCGTGGCACGCTGGAAGATCCTAACCTGTTTATTAAACGTGTGAATGCGCTGCTGCTGGCGTAATTAAACATCTCCCCCCACCTCAAGCCCTCTCCCTTACAGGGAGAGGGTGTCTGGGTTCCTTCTCTCCACAGGAGAGAAGGGCAGGGTGAGGGGAAAACTCTGCACTATCCCAAATAATCTCCCTCGTTAACCGTTTCAGCCGTCCCGCCTTCCTTGAGCCAGATCCGTTCTGGTGGTATTGTTTAGCGCTTTTGAAAAATTGAACCAACTTTTGAGGGGATTTTCGCAATGCGTATTATTCTGCTTGGCGCTCCGGGCGCGGGTAAAGGAACTCAGGCTCAGTTCATCATGGAGAAATACGGTATTCCGCAAATCTCTACCGGTGACATGCTGCGTGCCGCTGTTAAATCTGGCTCCGAGCTGGGCAAACAAGCAAAAGACATCATGGACGCGGGCAAACTGGTGACTGACGAACTGGTTATCGCACTGGTAAAAGAACGCATCACTCAGGAAGATTGCCGCAACGGTTTCCTGCTGGATGGCTTCCCGCGTACTATTCCGCAGGCTGATGCCATGAAAGAAGCCGGTATCAACGTGGATTACGTACTGGAATTCGATGTACCGGACGAACTGATCGTTGACCGCATCATCGGTCGTCGCGTGCACGCCGCATCTGGCCGCGTTTACCACATCAAATTCAACCCACCTAAGGTTGAAGGCAAAGACGATGTGACCGGCGAAGAGCTGACCACCCGTAAAGACGATCAGGAAGAGACTGTGCGTAAGCGCCTGGTGGAATATCATCAGATGACTGCTCCGCTGATCGGCTATTACTCGAAAGAAGCGCAGGCGGGTAACACCCGTTATGCGAAAGTTGACGGCACTAAACCTGTCGCTGACGTACGTGCAGAGCTGGAAAAAATTCTCGGCTAATTGCACCTCTCTCACCCAGGTCCTCTGGGTGAGAGGAATTCTCATCTCACCTATCACAACAATGGGTTTCGTTTAAACGCATTTCCGCTACAATTGACAACCATTCAAATGGTTAAGAGGCGTGAATGAGTCAGGCGAAAACCGGTATCTTGCTTGCCAATCTGGGTACTCCAGAAGCACCTACTCCTGCGGCAGTAAAACGTTACCTGCGACAATTTTTAAGCGACCCACGCGTCGTGGATACACCAAGAGCGTTATGGTGGCCGTTACTGCGCGGTGTCATTCTGCCTGTTCGTTCCCCGCGAGTTGCTAAGCTGTATCAGTCTGTCTGGATGGAAGAGGGCTCTCCGCTGATGGTTTACAGCCGTCGCCAGGAAAAAGCCCTGGCTGCCCGGCTGCCTGATATGCCGGTTGCATTAGGGATGAGCTACGGTACGCCGTCGCTGGAAAGTGCGGTCGAAGAGTTGCTGGCACAGAACGTCGATCACATTGTGGTGCTGGCGCTTTATCCGCAATACTCTTGCTCCACGGTGGCTGCCGTCTGGGATGAACTGGCGCGCATTCTCGCCACTCGTCGCCGTATTCCGGGCGTGACCTTTATTCGTGACTACGCCGATAACGACATGTACATCAAAGCGCTCGCCAGCAGCGTTCGCGCCTCGTTTGAAAAACATGGTGAGCCGGATCTGCTGCTGCTCTCTTATCACGGTATTCCGCAGCGTTACGCTGATGAAGGTGATGACTATCCGCAGCGCTGCCGTGATACCACCCGTGAGCTTGTCTCCGTGCTGGGGCTACCGCCCGAAAAGGTGATGATGACCTTCCAGTCACGTTTTGGCCGTGAACCCTGGCTGACGCCGTATACTGATGAAACGCTAAAAATGTTGGGCGAGAAGGGCGTTAAGCATGTTCAGGTGATGTCGCCGGGCTTTTCTGCGGACTGTCTGGAAACGCTGGAAGAGATCGCTGTGCAGAACCGGGAGTTCTTCATTGAGGCGGGGGGGGTGAAATACGAATACATTCCGGCGCTTAATGATAATCCTGAACATATCGATATGATGGTGTCGCTGGTCAAAAACAGCCACTGATCGCGCTAAAGGCCGGGTTTGTGCTACCATTTCCGGCCCATCATTCATTCATAGCCCAGACCATGAAATTTCCCGGTAAACGCAAATCTAAACACTACTTTCCCGTCAACGCCCGCGATCCGCTGTTGCAACAAATCCAGCCTGAAAACGAAACCAGTGCTGCATGGGTGGTTGGTATTGATCAGACTCTGGTGGATATTGAAGCCAAAGTGGACGATGCGTTTGTTGCGCGTTACGGTCTGAGCGCCGGGCACTCGCTGGTGATTGAAGACGATGTCGCAGAAGCCTTATATCAGGAACTGGTTCGTGAAAATCTGATCACCCACCAGTTTGCCGGCGGTACTATCGGCAATACCATGCATAACTACTCGGTGCTGGCCGATGACCGTTCCGTACTGCTCGGCGTGATGTGCAGCAATATTGAGATTGGTGGCTATGCTTACCGTTATCTGTGTAACACCTCCAGCCGTACCGATCTGAACTATCTTCAGGGGGTCGACGGGCCGATTGGCCGCTGCTTTACGCTAATCAGTGATTCCGGCGAGCGCACCTTTGCTATCAGCCCTGGGCACATGAATAAGCTGCGCGCGGACAGCATTCCGGAAGAGGTGATCGCAGGTGCTTCTGCGCTGGTACTGACCTCGTATCTGGTGCGTTGTAAACCGGGTGAACCGATGCCTGAAGCCACCATGAAAGCCATTGAGTACGCGAAGAAGTACAATGTGCCGGTGGTGCTGACGCTGGGGACGAAATTCGTGATTGCCGATAACCCTGAGTGGTGGCAGTCCTTCCTGAAAGAACATGTTTCTATTCTGGCGATGAACGAAGAAGAAGCCGAAGCACTTACCGGTGAAAGCGATCCGCTGTTGGCCTCTGACAAAGCGCTTGATTGGGTTGATCTGGTACTGTGCACCGCAGGCCCGGTGGGGCTCTACATGGCGGGCTTTACGGAAGAAGAGAGCAAACGTAAAACGCAGCATCCGCTGCTGCCTGGTGCGATTGCTGAATTCAACCAGTATGAGTTCAGCCGCGCCATGCGTCACAAGGACTGCATCAACCCGCTGCGTATTTTCTCCCACATTGCGCCCTACATGGGAGGGCCGGAGAAGATCATGAATACCAACGGCGCGGGGGACGGAGCGCTGGCGGCGTTACTGCACGATATTACAGCGAATGCCTACCACAAAAGTAATGTTCCGAACTCCAGCAAGCATAAGTTCAGTTGGCTGACTTACTCGTCTCTGGCGCAGGTATGCAAATACGCGAACCGCGTGAGTTACCAGGTGCTGAATCAGCATTCACCGCGTTTGACGCGTGGCTTGCCTGAAAGAGAAGACAGCCTGGAAGAGTCGTACTGGGATCGTTAATCGTTAAAAAAACCTCTCGGCCCCTCCCCATAAGGGGCCGAGAGGCTCAGACCGCTTGTATTAACCTGTCACCACCTCTGCAACTGGCGGCTTCTCCAGCAACGCCAGCATAGTATTTGCAATTTCGCGCTCGCCCATGACCACCTGATTAGCACCACGTTCGGTAATGTACTCCACCTCATCGTCATAGTGCGCGCGTGCGATGATTTCGATATGTGGGTATTTTTCTCGAGCCGTGGCGACAATTTCTCCGGCTTCGTAGCCGTTCGGAATAGTCAGCAGCAGCCAGCGGGCACAGTCCAGGTGAGCCAGATTCATAATTTCTTCGTTTGCAGCATTACCCAGGACTGCACGGATCCCGCGCTCACGCAGTTCATCGACACGGGTACGTGAGGTTTCAATCACCACCAGGGGAATGCCCTGCGCCATTAACTTCTCACCAAGCAAGCTGCCCACGCGACCAAAACCGACCAGCAGTGCGTGGTTGCAAATATCCACCGGGATCTGTTTCTCTTCTTCGATGGCTTCTTCCAGCGTCTGCTCTTCCAGCGTTTCGGTTTTATCGAGGTATTTTTCCAGCAAGGCAAACAGCACCGGGTTCAGCATAATCGAGAGGATCGCCCCTGCCAGCACCAGGTTCTGCCCGGCCTGAGGCAGCAGGTTCAGGGCCATACCCAGGCCTGCCAGGATAAAGGCGAATTCACCAATCTGTGCCAGACTGGCCGCAATGGTAAGCGCGGTACGCGGCGAGTGCCCAAACAGACGGACCAGGAAGAAGGCGGCAACCGACTTACCAAAGATGATAATCGCCAGTGTGCCCAGAACAGCCAGCGGCTGCTCAATCAAAATCAACGGGTCGAACAGCATGCCAACGGAGACAAAGAACAGTACCGCAAATGCATCCCGCAGCGGCAAAGTGTCGTGCGCGGCACGGTGGCTCAGCTCAGACTCGTTAAGCACCATCCCGGCGAAGAATGCGCCAAGGGCGAAGGAGACGTCGAACAGTTCCACTGCACCAAATGCGATACCCAGCGCCAGCGCCAGGACGGAAAGCGTAAACAGCTCGCGTGAACCCGTTGCCGCACTGCGGGACATGATCCACGGAACCAGACGGCGTCCTACCAGCATCATGATGGCGATAAAGGCCACCACTTTACCGATGGTGATACTCATATCCAGCGCCAGAGAGGCAAAACCAACGTTATCTTTTTCAATCATTCCGGCGACGGCAGGAAGCAGTACCAGCGTCAGCACCATCACCAGATCTTCAACAATCAACCAGCCAATCGCGATTTGCCCGCGCTGGCTGTCGATGAGCTGTCTCTCCTCAAGCGCGCGCAGTAGCACCACGGTACTGGCGGTTGAGAGACAGAGACCAAAGACGATACCGGTCATAATTGACCATCCAAGCAGTGCGGAAAGCGCCATCCCCAGTAACGTCGCCACCCCTATCTGGGCGATCGCGCCTGGTATGGCGATAGACTTTACCGCCATCAGATCCTTTAAGGAAAAATGCAGGCCCACGCCAAACATCAGCAGAATCACGCCTAATTCCGCCAGCTCCGGAGCCAGTTTGGTATCCGCCACAAAACCTGGCGTAAAAGGACCCGCCAGCACACCCGCTAATAAATAGCCCACAAGAGGAGAAATACGCAGTTTATTGGCAATCATGCCGAGGATAAAAGCGAGCACAAGTCCACCAACAATGGTGGTGATAAGCGGTGTGGCGTGATGCATTCCGTCTCCTTTCGTAGTGGGGTGTTCCATTTTTGGCGAAAAACCAAAAAGCCGAGTAATAGTTTATGACAATTTTCACCATTATGTTTATGAATAATTGTTGAAGTTTGAATAAAACAGCAATATGCGTGAAAAAAAGCAATTTTTGACAAGTTCATAAGAAAGAGTGAGAGCAAACCCTTATGGCATCAGGGGGGAAGGTCGCCAAAGTTTTACTTTGGCGACCGATAAATCACGCTTTATGACGATTGTCAGGCAGGAATATGGTCAACATACCAAGGAGAGGAAGGAAAGCGCAGATTTTGTAGACCAGGAAGATACTGGTGTGATCCGCAACCATCCCTAACACCGCTGCACCAAGGCCGCCCATGCCGAAGGCAAACCCGAAAAAGAGCCCGGAAACCATACCGATACGCCCAGGGAGTAGCTCCTGGGCATAGACCAGAATGGCGGAAAAGGCCGATGCAAGGATAAAACCAATGATCACGGTTAAAATGCCCGTCCATTCAAGGCTTGCGTACGGCAAAATGAGCGTAAAAGGGGCAACACCGAGGATAGAGCCCCAAATAACATATTTACGCCCTATCTTATCGCCAACAGGCCCACCAATCACAGTACCTGCGGCGACAGCAAACAAGAAAGCAAACAGATGAATTTGAGCATTTTGTACCGATAATCCGAATTTTTGCATCAGATAAAAGGTGTAATAGCTACTGATGCTCGCCATATAGAAGTATTTTGAGAAAATCAGTACCAGCAGCACGGATACCGCCAGGATAACCTTCTTTCGCGGCAGGGGATTGATAATCTTCGCTTTAGGTTTGCCCTTATTCACACGATGTTGAGCAGCATACCAGCGGCTGATTTGCGCCAGTACGACAATCGCCAGCAGCGCAGCGAGCACAAACCACGCGACATTTCCCTTACCATACGGCGCGATGATCACCACAGCCAGCAACGGGCCGAGCGAGCTACCAAAATTGCCCCCAACCTGGAACAAAGATTGCGCCAGTCCGTGGCGTCCACCTGACGCCATTCGCGCCACGCGGGAGGATTCCGGGTGGAACACCGAAGAGCCTGTACCGACCAGCGCAGCGGCGACCAGCACGGCCTCAAAGCTTCCCGCCATTGCCAGCAGTACCAGCCCACTTAAGGTAAAGCACATGCCAATAGGCAGTGACCACGGCATTGGGTATTTGTCTGTCCAGTAGCCGACGACCGGTTGCAGCAGCGAAGAGGCCAGCTGGAAGGTCAGGGTGATCATCCCGATTTGCACGAAGGTTAATGAAAATTCGGACTGCAGCAGCGGATAGATAGCCAGGATTAATGACTGGATCATGTCGTTGAGCAGATGGGAAAGACTGATTGCACCTAACACTTTAAATGAAGTGCGCGGTTTCGGCGGCGACGCCGGAGCGCCCTGAACGGGCTGGGTTGATTCACTGATTGCCATAAATACCACGTCGTTTTGTTATTAGAAATGCAGGGTGTAATTATTATCCAACTAACATACCTGTCCGTGAGATTTGAAGAAAGTCGCGATTCTGAAAACATATTTGTCTATTCTTGTGAGTCACTGTAATTTTTGCGTTTGTCTATGGGTCAGGGAGAGAAGAGATGAAGTTAATGAAGCGTGGCGTCGCGCTGGCGCTAATTGCTGCGTGGGGGCTGACAAGCCTGCCTGCACAGGCGTATGAAAAAGATAAAACCTACGAAATCACCATTCTGCATACTAACGATCATCATGGTCATTTCTGGCGCAGCGAATACGGTGAATACGGTCTTTCAGCACAAAAAACGCTGGTGGATGGTATTCGCAAAGAGGTGGCTGCAGAAGGCGGTAGCGTGCTGCTGTTATCCGGTGGGGATATCAATACGGGTGTACCTGAATCAGATTTGCAGGATGCTGAACCCGACTTTCGTGGCATGAATTTAATTGGCTACGACGCGATGGCCGTCGGTAACCATGAGTTTGATAACCCACTGACCGTTTTGCGTCAGCAGGAAAAATGGGCCAAATTCCCGCTATTGTCCGCCAATATTTACCAAAAAAGCACAGGTGAACGTCTGTTTAAACCCTGGGCATTGTTTAAGCGCCAGGATCTGAAAATCGCCGTGATCGGTTTAACCACGGACGATACGGCAAAAATTGGTAATCCGGAATATTTTACCGATATCGAATTCCGTAAACCGGCAGATGAAGCGAAGCTGGTGATTCAGGAACTGAATCAAAACGAAAAACCGGATGTCATTATCGCCGCTACCCATATGGGCCACTACGATAACGGCGAACATGGCTCCAATGCGCCGGGGGATGTGGAGATGGCTCGCAGCCTGCCTGCGGGCTCTCTGGCAATGATTGTGGGTGGTCACTCACAAGATCCGGTCTGTATGGCATCAGAGAATAAAAAGCAGGTGGATTACGTTCCGGGTACGCCGTGTGCGCCAGACCGTCAGAATGGGATCTGGATTGTCCAGGCCCACGAATGGGGTAAATATGTGGGGCGCGCAGACTTTGAATTTCGCAACGGCGAGATGAAACTGGTGCATTACCAGCTGATCCCGGTCAACCTGAAGAAGAAAGTGACTTACGCAGATGGAAAAAGTGAGCGCGTACTTTATACCCCAGAAATTGCGGAAAACCAGCAGATGCTCTCCTTGCTGACGCCATTCCAGAACAAGGGCAAAGCGCAACTGGATGTGAAAATCGGCACACTGAATGGCCGCCTTGAAGGCGATCGCAGTAAAGTTCGTTTTGTGCAGACCAATATGGGTCACCTGGTGTTGGCGGCACAAATGGCGCGAACCAGTGCGGACTTTGCGGTGATGAGCGGTGGGGGCATTCGTGACTCGATTGAAGGCGGGAATATCACCTATAAAGATGTGCTGAAGGTACAGCCGTTTGGCAACGTGGTGGTCTATGTCGATATGAACGGGAAAGACGTTACCGACTATCTGACCGCTGTGGCACAAATGAAGCCGGACTCCGGGGCCTATCCGCAGTTCGCGAACGTCAGTTTTACGGCGAAGGACGGCAAGCTCAACGACCTGAAAATTAAAGGTGAGCCGGTGGATCCTGCTAAAACCTACCGTATGGCGACGCTGAGCTTTAACGCCACGGGCGGTGATGGATATCCGCACATCGACACCAAACCGGGGTATGTGAATACCGGATTTATTGATGCGGAGGTGCTGAAGCAGTTTATTCAGCAGAATTCACCGATTGACGTGAATGCTTATGAGCCGAAAGGTGAGGTGAGCTGGCAATAACCACGCTATTTTGTTCGCGGACAGTGCCCGGAATTTTCACGTACTCTGTGTACGCTCCGGTTCCTGTCCGCGTCCAGACTGTCTTCACTAATAACGCGCTCTCCGGGAAATAACTAATCCCTACGCGCGATATCGGCAAATTTGGCATCGAGTATTTTGGCGAGATCGCTTGCTGCCAGTTCGATATCCAGCCCACGCTTTCCACCAGAAATATAGATGGTGGCAAATTCCTGAGAAGGCGCGTCAATCAGTGTCGGCAGACGTTTTTTCTGCCCCAGAGGACTGATCCCACCTACCAGGTAGCCTGTCGTGCGTTGCGCAACCATCGGGTCGGCCATATCGACCTTTTTTGCGCCAAGTGCTTTAGCGACTTTCTTCAGATCGAGTTGTCCGGCAACGGGCGTGACGGCAACAGCGAGGTGTTTCATATCCCCGTTTACCGCAACCAGCAGCGTTTTGTAGACCTGATCGGCATTCAGCCCCAGTTTGCGCACCACCTCGTCACCAAAGTTTGTCTCGTTTGGATCGTGATCGTAGGTGTGAATGTGGAAGGAAATGTTGTTTTTTTCGAGTAATTTAACGGCGGGAGTCATAGCTATCCTTCTTACGACAGACAATTAATGTGCAGAGCATACGCCTGACGTTTGTCTAAAAAATAGCACCATCTTGCGCAATAGTATTGGCAGTGATGGTCACTTTGAGCGACAATCGGCTCAACCGAAGGTCTCCTTCGGCATAATAATAACGATGAAATTCCTCTTTGACGGGCCAATAGAAATATTGGCCATTTTTTTACATCAACAGTGACGGCAAATTCCCTTCTCCGTACAAATGCAGTGCGCCAACCGCAACAACATAATTCCCCGCAGGCAGGGCATGAAGCGTGTGTCGCCAGGCCAGGTTGCGTTCGTTCATCAGGACATCATACAACGACTGGCTGAAGGTTGCGGGTAATTCTGGCTTACCGTTTGTTGGGGGCGTATCAAGCCACCAACTCACCATGACCTGCAATAAACGTGCGTTAGTGTGCCAGTGGGTCAGGGTGTCATCCAGCAGCGGCAGGCCGTCTTCCGGCAACTGACGCAATAGCGCGACCTGGCTCTGCGCCCCTTCCAGTTCAATGATTGGCAGGTTGCGCGCCCGGGCGGCATTCAGCAACTGATAATCAACCCCGTATTCGCCCCGCAACCCCAGCCGTTGCGCTTGTGTCGCCTGAAGCACCATAGCGATTTGCCACAAAGGCTGTGTTTCCAGCATGGAGATCGATAGTCCCAGTTCATCAGCGACGCGTTCCAGTTCAACACGCTGTGTATCGTTCAGGCGCTCACTCAGCGGTGGGGGAAGATCCAGGTCCGCAAACGGTGATTCACTGCCGGAGATATCGGCTTCGACAACCAGGGCGTCGGCTTTGCGCAACAATTTGAGCAAGGGAGGCGGCAGCGGCGACATATCACGAGTCCCCATATGAATGCTGCCCACCAGATGCAGATGTTGCCCGCCAGGCAGGTTAATATCCATTCCAGGCCAGGCGTAACGACGCGGGAATCGTGCGCGAAACGATGCTTTTATACGTTGAAACAGACTCATACGCGCTCCATGAATGGAAAAATTCATGCTAGCGCGTAGGAGAAGAAGGTTCAATCTTTCGGTTTAAACCGCAGTAAACGGTTTGCGTTACTGACCACGGTGATAGAGGAGAGCGCCATTGCCGCGCCAGCGACGACCGGATTGAGCAATGTCCCGGTCAGAGGCCACAGGATCCCTGCGGCAATCGGGATGCCAAGCGAGTTATAGACAAAGGCGCCCAACAAGTTTTGCTTCATGTTACGTAACGTTGCTTTGGAAATAGCCAGTGCATCTGCAACCCCCATCAGGCTGTGACGCATCAGAGTAATGGCAGCCGTTTCAATGGCCACATCGCTGCCACCGCCCATGGCGATGCCGACGTCAGCCTGTGCCAGCGCTGGAGCGTCATTGATGCCATCACCGACCATCGCCACCTGGTGACCCTGGCGTTGCAATGACTTAATGGCGTCGGCTTTACCATCGGGCAACACGCCTGCAATCACCTCATCAATGCCCGCTTCTTTGGCAATGGCATTGGCCGTGGTTGGATTATCACCCGTCAGCATCACCAGACGGTAGCCTGCGCGGTGCAAACGCTTCAGAGCTTTCACGCTGTCCTGGCGTAACGGATCGCGAATGGCGAACAGGGCTGCCGCCTTACCATTAACCGCCAGCAAAACGGGAGTCGCACCCTGCGCAGCCTGATTTTTGAGGACATCGTCCAGGGCCGCGGTATCAATGCCATTTTCATTCAGCAACGCCTGATTACCCAGCAGCAGTGTGTATCCTTCGGCTTCCCCACTAACGCCCAATCCGCGCAGGGTACGGAAGTTGCTTACCTGTGGAAGGTTAGACTCGTTCGCTTTATCGAGAATGGCGCGGGCCAGTGGATGGCTGGAACCTTGCTCCAGAGCAGCCGCAAGACGCAATGCCTCTGCTTCAGAAAGATCAATCGTGTTGACGGCCACAACCTGCGGTTTGCCTTCTGTCAGTGTGCCGGTTTTATCAAAAACGACGGTATCAAGCGTACTGGCGCGTTGCAGGGCGTCCGCATCACGAACCAGAACGCCAAACTCGGCGGCACGCCCGACGCCGGAGATAATCGACATTGGCGTGGCCAGCCCTAACGCGCAAGGGCAGGCGATAATCAGTACCGTGGTTGCAATTACCAGCGTGTAGACAATCTGCGGCGCAGGGCCGAAGACATACCAGATGGCCGCACTCAGCAGCGCAATGCCCACCACGACAGGGACAAAAATAGCGGAAATCTTATCGGCAAGCTGGCCGATCTCCGGCTTACTGCTTTGTGCCTGACGAACCATACGAATAATGCGCGACAGCGTGGTGTGGCTGCCCACGGCACTGGCGCGAAACAGCACGCTGCCGTCCTGCATAACCGTACCGGCGTGGACCGCATCCCCTTGTGTTTTTTGCTGTGGGATGGGCTCCCCGGTCAGCATGGCTTCATCAAGCCAGGCTTCGCCCTGGGTGATTTCACCGTCGACGGGGACGCGATCTCCCGTGGTCAGACGCAGCGTCATGCCGGGCTGAACCTCTGCCAGCGGCACGGTTTTCTCACCGTCTTCAGTTACGACACGGGCAGACGGTGGGGTTAAGTCGAGCAGGCGTTCCAGCGCTTTTGATGAGCGCTGGCGTGCGCGGGCTTCAAGCATATGGCCCAGGTTAATCAGGCCGATGATCATCGCGCTGGCTTCATAATAAAGGTGACGTGCTTCCATCGGGAACCACTGCGGCCAGACGTTAACGCTCATCGAGTATAACCATGCAGCACCCGTTCCCAGTGCGACCAGTGTATCCATGGTGGCGGTGCGATTTTTCAGGCTCTTCCAGGCACTGGCATAGAAGTGACCGCCGGCGAAAACCATCACGCCAAGAGTCATCAAACCAATCACCAGCCACAGCGTGCGGTTGTGCTCGGTGACCATCATGTTGTCACCCATCATCCCCCACACCATCACCGGAATACCGACCAGCAGTGCGACAATCGCCTGCCAGCGGAAGCGTTTCATGGTGGCGACGGCTGTTTCCTGCTGACGTTCGCGGCGTTTGAGGTCATCTTCGATAGCCTCTGCGCCATAGCCTGCTTTTTCGACCGCCTGAACTAAATCTGCTGCAGAGGCACTGCCCATCACAAGCGCAGTACGCTCCGCAAGATTGACCCGTGCCTGTGCGACGCCGGGTACGGCCTGCAATGCATTCTGTACCCTGGAGACACAGCTGGCGCAGCTCATGCCGTTGATCAACAACTGTTGGCTGTCATCAATATCATCAGCTACCGGAAGCTCAGAAGGGGCCGCTGTCAGTGCTTCCGACGGGAGTGATGACTCTGCCAGCGGTTTAGCCTTTGGGTGGCTCAGCTCCGCTCCATAACCGGCTTGCTTGATGGTGTCGATAAGTGCATCGGCACTGGCGCTACCGGTAATTGCAGCGTGATCGATAGTGACATCTGCGCTCTCCACATCAGGGCGCTGTTCCAGGCTTTCTTTGACACGTTTGACACAGTGGCCGCAGGAGAGGCCATCCAGTGTCAGATCAATAGTGTGAGACATAACAAAACTCCCGTATAATGCGTTGGTCAGTTATTGACCGACATAATGTTTTTACCTGACAGTTATGAAGGTTAAACCTTCCATCAAGGGGAAGGTCAAGGGGGAAATGTGAATATCAGCGACGTTGCGAAAAAAACAGGGTTAACCAGCAAAGCGATTCGCTTTTATGAAGAAAAAGGGTTGGTGACGCCGCCACTGCGTAGCGAAAATGGCTACCGTAGCTATACGCAACTGCATCTTGATGAACTGACGTTACTCCGTCAGGCAAGGCAGGTGGGGTTCAATCTTGAAGAGTGCGGTGAGCTGGTTCATCTGTTCAACGATCCAAAACGCCATAGCGCTGACGTGAAAAAACGCACGCTGGAGAAGGTGGCAGAGATCGAACGCCATATCACAGAGTTGCAGGCTATGCGTGAACAACTGCTGGGGCTGGCAGATTCATGCCCTGGAGATGACAGCGCCGATTGCCCGATAATCGACAATCTTTCCGGCTGCTGCCATCGTAAGGCAAATGCTTAGCAGGCTTTGACCCGCAGCGTAATGCCTTCTACGGCAATGACCTCGACGTGTGTGCCTGCGCTGAGGTCATCATCGGCCACCACTGGCCATGAACTATCACCTACGCGCATATGCCCACGCCCGTTAACCAGTGCTGTGTCCAGCGTAAAACGTTTGCCGATGATCTGCTGTCCACGCTGGTTGAGTCTGGCGTCTGCGGGTTTTTGCTCTTTCACCTGCCGATTCAGCCAGCGCCACCATAACCAGGCCGCTGCCAGGGTGAGTACGGCGAACAATGCGCCTTGCCATTCCCAGCCAAACGGCAACAGCCAGACTAAAAGCCCGGTGATCACCGCAGCCACACCGCTCCAGAGCAGGTAACCATTCCCCCCCAACATTTCAGCTGCCAGCAGAAGCCCCCCGAGGCTCAGCCAGAATGCATGCGGATGTGCGACAATCAGCTCGATCATTTTTTACGCTCGTTTCCACTGTCTTTGATCAGTTCAGCGATCCCGGCAATAGACCCCATCAGGCTGCTGGCATCCAGCGGCATCATCACCACTTTGCTGTTATTCGCAGAGCCAATCTCTTTCAGGGCATCAGTATATTTTTGCGCGACAAAGTAGTTAACCGCCTGGATATCGCCCGCAGCAATAGCCTCGGAAACCATTTGGGTAGCACGCGCTTCGGCTTCAGCAGAACGTTCACGCGCTTCAGCCTGTAAGAATGCCGACTGACGATCGCCTTCAGCTTTCAGTATCTGCGACTGTTTTTCCCCTTCAGCTTTCAGGATCTCAGCCTGGCGCACCCCTTCGGCTTCAAGGATATAGGCGCGTTTGGTTCGTTCGGCTTTCATCTGCGCGTTCATGGAGGCGATAAGTTCTGCGGGTGGACGCACATCGCGGATCTCAATACGGGTGACTTTAATACCCCACGGATTGGTCGCTTCGTCGACAATATGCAGCAGGCGGGTGTTGATGCTGTCGCGTTGAGAGAGCATTTCGTCCAGCTCCATAGAACCGAGAACGGTACGGATATTCGTCATTGTCAGGTTGACGATAGCCAGTTCCAGATTGCTCACTTCATACGCCGCTTTAGGGGCGTCGATGACCTGGATAAAGCAGACAGCATCAATGGTAACGTTGGCGTTATCCTTGGAGATGATTTCCTGGGATGGAATATCCAGCACCTGTTCCATCATATTGATCTTTCGGCCTATTCTGTCCATGAAGGGGACAATAATACTTAAGCCCGGCTGCAAGGTATTGGTGTAACGGCCAAAGCGTTCAACGGTCCATTGATAACCTTGCGGGACGATTTTGACACCTGCACCAACAATCACCAGCGCAACGAAAATAAGGACGGGAATAACAATGAGCATAAAAACCTCCTGTTTTGCATGCCGTGAGAAGATAAATATTGTGTGTGTTGTATGTCAGTATATCGGCTAATGGCTGGAAATTCGCCCCTGTAAAGAGGGGGGCGATAGGCCATGTTGTCCTTATTCTGATGATTCAGCGTTCAGGAGGAGTATAAGAAAAGTCAGTGATAAACGACTCGTCTGCCTCGGCGATCGCCCGGGATAAACCCTGATAATATTTTTCGAGTCCCAGGGCCTCAATTTGTCGGATCTGCTCGCGAATGGGGGCGCAAAACAGTAGCGCATTTCCCGCTTCCACGCGTTTGTTATTTGGCGGCAAATCGCCTGCGATGGCTTTAAACCAGGTTCTGATCCCTTGTTTTAACGCTTGTGGCGCTTTGGCTAGATTATTGATGCCTGTGAGTACCTGTAAGGTTGGGAACTGGTCGGCAAAAACCGCCTCTTTCATGCGTTCAAAGAATTGACGGAACAGTTCAAATGAACCCAGATCGACAATTTTGGGCTTGGTGGTTTTGCCCTTCTTATTGCCGAGATTGCTGGTCGTTGCAGGGACCGCTGGTACAACCCCCGTTTTATGTAGATCCAGTCCAAACAGTAAGTTGCAATGTGCGCGGCGCTCTTTAAGTGGAAAGGACATTAAGACATCAACAAATTCTGTGGCGTGAACGTCGGCGAGTTTATGGTTAATGAGCCACTGAGAACGTGCAAACTCGGCAGGGGAAACGAACCAATCCGGAACGTCGCTAAAACGCCTTGATTTTCCTTTACTGTCAAATTCAATAAAATGTGCGCCGTTATCAAAGGCAAACCGGCAATTCTTAAAGCTGCTAATGGTGGTATTAACGATCAACGCTTTTTTGACGAAATCGACAACCTCTGCACCTATGACAAAACGCGTGAGTTCCGAAGAATTGATGACTTCCATTAATGTTTCTACAGTAGGAACACCAGGTTTAAGTGAAGAGAACTCATAAAAAATATGTGTCATGCTGGATACTTCCTGTAGGGATAGGAATGACTATTTATCTGCGAAAATACTAACATTACTCATTGTCGGAGGCTATTCGCGCCACACCATATCGCTGTGGTACGATCACAAATAATGAATTTCATGTCAGTATGTTCAGGTGTGATAGATGTTTTACTGGCCGTTTTCCATAAGGGCACTGGGCTATCTCTTTCCTGAATCATTGCATTAACGTTACTTAAGTGAGACTGCCTGATGGATATGAAAAGGAAAATGGCGTTTAAGTCTTGAATAAGTCTTTGTGGCAGGTGTGGGTACTGGAAAAAATATGAACGACAAACAGGTCATTTTGCATATCAAGGATGTTGGATATCGTGTGGGCAAAAACACGATCCTGCAGCACGTCGATTTTTGCCTTTCACCGGGTGAATTTAAACTGATAACCGGCCCTTCGGGGTGCGGAAAAAGCACACTTCTTAAGATCATCGCCTCTTTGCTCAGCCCAACTGAGGGAACAATTCTCTTTGAAGGGAAAGATATTGCCACGCTTTCCCCGGAAAATTACCGCCAGCAGGTCTCCTATTGCGTGCAAACACCTTCTCTGTTTGGTGAGACGGTTTATGACAATCTGATCTTCCCATGGCAACTGCGCGCTAAATCGCCCGAGCCAGAAAGACTGATTGCCGATCTGGAGCGATTTGGCTTGCCGTCGGACACATTGACGAAGTCTGTTACTGAGTTGTCTGGCGGGGAAAAACAGCGCGTCTCATTAATTCGCAACCTGCAGTTTTTACCGAAGGTGCTGCTGCTGGACGAAATCACCAGTGCATTGGATGACAACAATAAGCGCAATGTAAATGACATCATCCACCGCTACGCCCGTGAGCAAAACATCGCTGTGCTCTGGGTGACGCACGATTCAAACGAAATTACCCATGCGGATGATGTAATTACACTTCAGCCGCAGGGCGGGAAAATGCAGGAGGCGAACCGTGGGTGAGCATAATATAACCAACGAATCTCTGGCGCTGTCGATGGTGCTGGTGTTGGTGGCGATTGTGGTGAGTCATCGTGAGAAGCTGGGGCTGGAAAAAGACATTTTGTGGAGTATCTGCCGGGCGGTGATTCAGCTCATCATCGTTGGTTACGTGCTGAAGTACATATTCAACGTCAATCACGCGGTACTGACGCTGCTGATGGTGCTCTTTATTTGCTTTAATGCGGCCTGGAATGCGCAGAAGCGCAGCAAGTATATCGATAAAGCATTTATCTCTTCATTTATCGCCATCACCACAGGAACCGCGCTGACACTGGCCGTGTTGGTACTGTCCGGCTCAATTGAGTTTACCCCCATGCAGGTGATCCCCATCTCCGGGATGATTGCCGGTAACGCGATGGTCGCGGTGGGGTTGTGCTACAACAATCTGGGGCAACGTTTCAGCAGTGAGCAGCAGCAACTCCAGGAGAAGCTAAGCCTGGGGGCGACACCCAAAGTGGCTTCAGCACGGCTTATCCGCGACAGCATTCGTTCCTCGCTGATCCCAACGGTGGATTCGGCGAAAACGGTTGGTCTGGTGAGTTTACCGGGAATGATGTCGGGGCTGATTTTTGCCGGGATCGATCCGGTAAAAGCGATTAAGTATCAGATTATGGTGACGTTTATGCTGCTCTCTACGGCCAGCCTGTCGACCATTATTGCCTGCTACTTAACCTATCGGAAGTTCTATAACTCGCGGCATCAACTGGTGGTGACGCAGTTGAAAAAAACAGACTGATCGTCGGTTTTTAACGCCCGGTAGCGTAGCGCCGCCGGGCTTTTTTTATCAATAGAGCAGGGCGTACAGTTGACGACGGTATGTCGACGCCAGTGCATCGCCTGTACCAAGCGCAGCCAGGATCTCCTGGAACATCTTACGAGCCTGACCATCGGCTGCCGCCAAATCTTTCTTCAGGTGGCTGAACAACAACTCCAGCGCCTCTTCGTTGCGACCAACCTGATGCAGTTGCAGCGCCAGTTGGCTCGCCAGTGCAGCGTCATCCGGCTTGTCAGCAACCTGTTGCTGCAAAAGCTGAATTTCCGGTGTATCCGCGGCCTGTTTCAACAGCTCAATTTGCGCTACCAGTCCCTGATAACGCGTATCCTGATCCTGCATTGGGATCGTCTTCAGCACAGCTTCGGCATCGTCAGAACGGTGCAGCGCAATCTGCGTTTCCGCGAGCAACAGGCCAATCTGGCTATCCTGGTTCGACAACTGCCAGGCGTCTTTCAGCAGCGGCAGCGCTTCGTCGTGTTTGCCTTCCTGCATCAGTGCGAGTGCCTGCTGTGCTTTCAGCTCCTCTTCGCGCGGCAGTACTTTGTCCAGCAGGGCGCGGATCGCTTCTTCAGGTTGTGGGCCCTGGAAGCCATCAACAGGCTGACCATTCTGGAACAAATAAACGGTTGGAATGGCTCGCAGACCAAACTGTGAAGCCACCATCTGCTCGGCATCACAGTCCAGTTTTGCCAGGATGAATTGACCATTGTACTGAGCGGCAAGACGTTCCAGCACGGGTGTCAGCTCCAGACAGTGCTGGCTACGTTCAGACCAGAAATAGAACAGCACGGGTTTTGTCATCGACTGTTCAAGCGTCTGATGCAGGTTCGCTTCGGTAATGTTGACAATATTCTGTACGGACATACGGCATTCTCAGTTATCAGTTTGATAAGTACATGGGGGTAAGGCGTGACGCTTCAACTCACCCGCGTAAAATTTTATCCATCATGCGGCTGGGTAACAGGCGCTTTAACAGGCTGACGGCATGGGTCACCAGTGTGACCGGATAACGCAATTTTGGACGTTCACTCTCAAAAGCATGGCGTACTTTGGCGACAACCGCCTCTGGCCCCAGGGTAAAACGTGCCGCAATGCCGGGATTTTCTACCGGGTTATCGGACTGAGTCTGGTTGACGTTGTCCGTAAAGCGCGTGCGGATAGGGCCTGGCTCTATCAGGCTCACTTTGATACCGCTATGGCGTAACTCCATGCGTAATGCATCAGACCAGGCTTCCAGCGCATATTTACTGGCGGCGTAAGCGCCACGACCCGGCGTTGAAATTAATCCCATCACGGAGGAGGTCATCACGATACGTCCTTCACCGTGCGGCAGCATGGCGGGCAGCAGGCGCATAGTGAGCTGATGCACGCCAAAGAAGTTGGCGGAAAACTGTTGCTCCAGTTGTTCACGGGAGATGGTCTGAAGTGGGCCGTACACGCCGAAACCGGCATTATTGAACAGGCCGAACAAACAGTTGTTGGTCAGCGCTATCACTTCATCGGCGGCACGTTCAATGCTTTCCGGGGAATCCAGATCCAGTAATACGCCCGTAAAACCCATGCCGTTCATGCGGTCGACGTCTTCGGGTTTACGGCAAGCGGCCAGTACCCAAAATCCCTGGCGTTTTAATTCAAGGGCGCTTTCAAGGCCAATTCCGCTGGAACATCCTGTTATTAAGACCGATTTTTGCATAACTTTACCTGTCAGGATCTCCACTGGATTAAGAGTCATGTTTAACTAAGGGAGCCAGTCGTGTCGCCATCCAGTCGGCAATAAACGGCTGAGCATCGCGATTGGGGTGAATACCATCGTCTTGCATCCATTGGGGTTTCAGATAGACCTCTTCCATGAAAAATGGCAGCAGCGGAATATCAAACTCTTTGGCAAGCTTAGGGTAGATCGCGCTAAAGGCTTCATTATACCGACGACCATAGTTGGCGGGCAGACGAATTTGCATGAGCAGCGGTTTTGCATTCGCCGCCTTAATATCCTGCAATATGGTGCGTAGCGTTTGTTCCGTTTGTTGTGGCTGGAAGCCGCGTAGCCCATCGTTACCACCTAACTCGACCAGCACCCAGCGCGGTTGATGTTGTTTGAGTAATGCAGGCAGACGTGACAACCCCTGTTGCGAGGTATCGCCGCTAATACTGCCGTTGACGACCGGTGTTTTTGCCTGCCATTTATCATTCAGCAGTGCAGGCCACGCCGCGTTGGCGGCCATCCGATAGCCCGCACTCAGGCTGTCGCCCAGAACGAGAATTGTGTCCGCAGCCGCCGCGCGGAAAGTCATCAGAATCAAAAACAGGAAGGGCAAATGCCAGCGGAAAACATTGTTGAAGTTCATCGTCTTAAGAAGTCCGTCGGTCAGGGTGAACACCAGCTTTCCATCCTCACCGGAGTTGAACTCGTTGTCAAACGCGCTGAAACCATCGCGCTGATAGGCGAATCCGGTTCCGGGAAATCCACCCTGCTGGCGATTCTGGCCGGTCTGGATGACGGCAGTAGCGGAGAGGTCAACCTGGTCGGCCAGCCGCTGCACTCGCTTGATGAAGAGGCGCGTGCCGCACTGCGTGCCAGACATATTGGGTTTGTCTTTCAGTCATTTATGCTGATCCCTACTCTCAACGCGCTGGAAAACGTAGAGTTGCCGGGCCTGCTACGCGGTGAAAATACCCGCCAGAGCCGCGATCACGCCAAAGCATTGCTGGAACAACTGGGTCTGGGAAAACGTCTTGACCATCTTCCGGCGCAGCTTTCCGGCGGTGAGCAACAGCGCGTCGCGCTGGCGCGGGCCTTCAATGGCCGCCCTGAGGTGCTGTTTGCCGATGAGCCAACCGGCAATCTTGACCGTCAGACGGGAGATAAAATTGCCGATCTGCTCTTTTCACTGAACCGTGAGCACGGCACAACGCTGATTCTGGTGACTCACGATCCACAACTGGCGGCGCGTTGCGATCGCCGTCTGCGGCTGGTGAACGGTCTTTTGCAAGAGGAAGCATGATCGCCCGCTGGTTCTGGCGCGAATGGCGCTCACCCTCGCTGCTGATTGTCTGGCTGGCGTTGAGCCTGGCGGTGGCATGCGTGCTGGCGCTTGGTAGCGTCAGCGATCGCATGGAGAAGGGCTTAAGCCAGCAAAGTCGTGAGTTTATGGCGGGAGATCGGGCGCTGCAAAGCTCGCGGGAAGTGCCGCAAGCTTGGATAACCGAGGCCAGCAAGCAGGGACTGAAAGTGAGCGAGCAGCTCAGTTTCCAGACCATGACATTTGCGGGTGATATGCCACAACTGGCCAGCGTTAAAGCTGTCGATAATATCTACCCGATGTATGGCGAACTGCAAACCAGCCCGCCGGGTCTAAAACCTGAACCCGGCACGGTGCTGCTGGCTCCCCGCTTGATGGCCTTACTGAACCTGAAAACGGGCGATAACATTGACGTCGGCGATGCCACGCTGAAAATTGCCGGTGAAGTGGTTCAGGAGCCCGACTCTGGTTTTAATCCGTTCCAGCTTGCGCCGCGTTTGCTGATGAACACGGCTGACGTTGCGAAAACCAATGCGGTACAGCCAGGAAGCCGCGTGACCTGGCGCTATAAATTTGGCGGTACGCCTGCACAGCTTGAATCTTATGAAAAATGGCTGTTGCCGCAGCTTAAACCGGAACACCGCTGGTACGGGCTGGAACAGGATGAGGGCGCGCTCGGCAAATCGCTTGAACGTTCTCAGCAGTTCCTGCTGCTCTCGGCACTGTTAACACTGCTGCTGGCGGTGGCCGCGGTGGCCGTTGCTATGGGACACTATTGCCGCAGCCGCTATGACCTGGTGGCAATCCTCAAAACGCTCGGTGCGGGCAGGGTGCAGCTACGTAAGCTGATTGTCGGCCAGTGGTTGATGGTGCTGGCGCTCTCGGCGGTTACTGGTGGGGCGATGGGGCTGTTGTTCGAAAATGTGCTAATGGTGTTGCTTAAACCCGTTTTGCCTGCGGCTCTCCCCCCGGCCAGCCTGTGGCCGTGGCTCTGGGCCATTGGAGCAATGGTGGTGATTTCACTGTTGGTGGGGTTGCGTCCTTATCGCCTGCTCCTGGCGACACAACCTCTGCGTGTTCTCCGCCGTGATGTGGTGGCGAACGTCTGGCCGCTGAAGTTTTATCTGCCCATTATTGTGGCTGTTTCGGTAGGGCTTCTGGCCTGGTTGATGGGCGGCAGCACGCTGCTGTGGGCTGTTCTGGCGGGCGCTGTCGTGCTGGCGCTGCTGTGTGGCGTGCTGGGCTGGATGCTGCTTAATGTGCTGAAAGGGCTGACGGTGAAATCGCTGCCTGTGCGTCTGGCAATCAATCGTTTATTGCGTCAGCCCTGGTCAACCCTGAGCCAGCTTTCGGCATTTTCCCTGTAGTTTATGCTGCTGGCACTGTTGCTGGTATTGTGGGGGGATTTGCTGGAGCGCTGGCAACAGCAACTCCCACCGGAGAGCCCGAACTACTTTCTGATCAACATTGCGCCCGAGCAGGTGACACCGCTGAAGGCGTTTCTCTCTGAGCACCAGATTGTGCCGGAGTCGTTCTATCCGATTGTTCGCGCGCGTCTGACGCAAATCAACGGCCAGACAACGAAGGGAAATCAGGATGAATCGCTCAACCGTGAGCTGAACCTGACCTGGCAGAGCCAGCGTCCGGATCATAACCCGATTACCGCCGGAACCTGGCCGCCAAAAGCAGGGGAGGTCTCGATGGAAGAGGGGCTGGCGAAGCGGCTGAATGTCGGGCTGGGCGACAAGGTGACGTTCACCGGAGATACGCAAGACTTTAGCGCCACAGTCACGAGCCTGCGTAAGGTCGACTGGGAAAGTTTACGTCCGAACTTCTTCTTTATTTTCCCGGAAGGGGCGCTGGACGGGCAACCTCAGAGCTGGCTTACCAGTTTCCGTTGGGAGAACGGCAATGGCATGTTGACGCAGCTTAACCGTGAATTCCCGACGGTGAGTTTGCTCGATATTGGGGCGATCCTGAAACAGGTAGGACAGGTGCTGGATCAGGTGAGTCGCGCCCTGGAGGTGATGGTTGTTCTGGTGACGATTTGCGGGGTGCTATTACTGTTGGCGCAGGTTCAGGTCGGGATGCGTCAGCGCCATCAGGAACTGGTGGTGTATCGCACACTGGGTGCGGGTAAACGCCTGCTGCGCGCCACCTTGTGGTGTGAATTCGCCCTGTTGGGACTGGTGGCAGGTCTGGTCGCGGCCATTGGCGCAGAAACGGCGCTGGCAGTACTGCAAACCAGAGTGTTTGACTTCCCGTGGGAGCCTGACTGGCGGCTCTGGTTTACCTTGCCAATCTGTGGTGCGGTGTTGTTGTCGCTGTGCGGCGGCTGGCTTGGCATCCGGCTCTTAAAAGGCAAGGCGCTGTTCCGCCAGTTTGTGAGTTAATTCCCATCCGTGATGATTGCGCGCCGGTTTATATACTGGTGCGTAATCATTTAGTAGCACAAATAGGTAATACCTCTACTTTTAGTAGCACAAATCATTAAAAACCCGCCCACACAGCCATATTATTTCCAGTTAATATTCACCTGCTAAATATTTAGCAGCGTGTCTATCAAGGAAATATAATGACTATAAAAAAAACAGCGCTGGCGACAACGATCGGCGCAGCAGTGGCATTGACGTCTTTCGCATCCCAGGCGGAACTCACTGTTCTTAAACAAGATCCCCAGGCAGGTAACCCGCTGAGCCGTCTGAACTTCACCGTTGGCGGCAGTATTCGTCCTCAGTTCAACATGATGACGGGCGATGGCGACAAAGGCTCCTACAAACGTAACGGTTTCGACGGCGGTACGCGTTTCCGTTTCGCAGCAGATTACTATCTGTTTGATGACATCAGCTGGGTAAGCTACTACGAGCTGGGTGTGAACATTCCTGCGCTGTTCGACTGGGATAACCACTATGCAGAAGGCGCAAACAACACTTCCCGTCGTATGCTGTACACCGGTCTGAAAAGCGATACCTGGGGTATGCTGACCTTCGGTCAACAGAACAGCGTTTACTACGATGTGGTGGGTGCGAAAACTGATATCTGGGACTACGACATGATTGGCCAGGCATCAGCTAACGGTATCAACGGCGACTACGACGGGACTTACCGTTCACGCCAGATGCTGAAATATAAGAAAACGGTAGGCGATGCAGACATCTATGCATCCTATCTGTTTGAAGACAGCGAATACCTGCCAGGCAATGGCCTGCGTTACAAACGTAAAGGCGGTGGTTCACTGGGTCTGGATTATCACCTGACCGATGATCTGACCTGGGGCGCAGCATGGAACTACACCCGCGCAGACATGCGTAATCCTGAAAACGGCGACAGCAAAACCTATGATCAGAACATCGTAGGTACTGCGTTGAGCTGGACACCAGATAACTGGACCTTCTCTGCTGGCGGCGGCTGGTATCAGAACTTCATGACCACCAAAAAAGTCTCAACGAATAACTACTTTGCTGGTGACGCATGGGGTATTGAATACTTCGCAGGTTACAAATTCCCAATCGGTCAGTATGCGGTTAAATCCATCCAGCCTTACTTCATGGGTGACCGTATCGAATATGCGAACGGTCGTAACTACCAGCGCATCGATAACGGCGTAGGTATCAGCTTCCAGCTGGATTACGGTTTCCGTGTGGATTACGAACACGTATTCACCTCCAGCACCGACGATCTGGGCGATATGAACCTGGTCCGTCTGCGTTACGACTTCTGATCCTGACCTTCTCCCTAAAAGGGAGAGGAAAGTCCTGCAGGCCGGATAAGCGTGAGCGCTTTCCGGCCTTTTTTATGTGCGATCGCCTTTCCCGAAGTATTGCTCTCTATTCCTGAAATTCGCATATCCCTTCTTCAGTACATTCAAAGACATATTCAGCAATATCATGAAATAATTTCAAGGACAGAGGTGTGCGATCTGTGTCATGTTAATGAATAACTGCGTCGCATCGTACGGCGCACCGCACACGCAACACAGCTTTGAAAGGGAGATGTTATGGGATTGCGCCACACACTTCGCGCCGCAGCCGCTGCGCTTTTACTGGTCTGCGGTTTGCAGGCTGCCCACGCTAACAGCGATCCACACACCATCGTGTTTGGTGTCGCACCAGGCCCGTATGGAGACATGGTCAAGCAGGCGATTGCGCCGTCTCTCAAAGAGAAAGGGTACAAGGTTGTGGTACGTGAGTTTAGCGACTACGTACAGCCAAATATGGCGCTGTCTAACGGCAGTATTGATGCCAACCTGTTCCAGCATTCACTCTATTTCGATAAATTTACCGCGGATAAAGGGCTGAAGCTGACGAAATTGCTGAGCGTACCGACAGCAGGAATGGGTTTCTACTCTCGCCAGATCAAAAGCCTGGATGAGTTGAAAAAGGGCGACATAATCACACTCTCAAATGATCCGACTAATCTGGCTCGCGGTCTGCGTTTCCTGCAGTCGCTGGGTCTTATCACCATCAAAGACAATATTGACCCAACGAAAGCCTCTGAGCGTGATATTGCCAGCAACCCGAAAGGTCTGGTCTTTAAGCCACTTGAAGCCGCGCAATTACCGCGTACGCTGGATGGCGTAACCGCTTCGCTGGTAAACGGTAACTTTGCGATCGCCGCAGGGCTGAAACTCTCCAGCGCGATTGCACAGGAACATCTCGACGAAAATCTGAAAAATATCATTGCAGTACGCAGCGAAGATGCGGATAAGCCTTTCGCGAAAGATATTGTCGAGGTCGTGAAGTCTCCGGCTTATCGCGCGGTCATCGACGATCCTAATAACGTGTACAACGCATTCCAGAAACCAGACTGGATGACGGCAAAGTAAGTATCACGCCGGTGTATAACAGGGCAGCAACGGCTGCCCTTTTGGCATTTCTGAGGTAGTCATGATTGAGTTAGACAAGGTGTGCGTCGATTTCCAGACAGGACGTGGGCCTTCCACCCGCGCGGTATCAGACGTCAGTCTGCGTATTGCCGCAGGGGAAATTTTCGGTATTGTTGGCACGAGCGGGGCAGGCAAAAGCACATTGCTGAGAACCCTGAATGCGCTTCAGCGTCCATGTTCTGGCAGCGTCAGTATCAACGGTGTGGAAATCTCTGCGCTGGATGGCGCTAACCTGCGCAAAGCGCGCCAGCGTATCGGGATGATTTTCCAGCATTTCAACCTGATGCATACCCGTACCGTGGCGCAGAACGTTGCGTTTAGCCTGAAGGCGGCGGGATGGGAATCCAGCAACATCGCGCCGCGCGTGGCGGAGATCCTGGCTCTTGTGGGGCTAAGCGATAAAGCCAGCCGCTATCCGGCACAACTGAGCGGCGGGCAAAAACAGCGCGTGGGAATTGCGCGCGCGATCGCGAATCATCCGGATGTCTTACTGTGTGACGAACCAACCTCGGCGCTGGATCTCGAAACCTCTGCCACCATTCTGGCGTTGCTGAAGCAGATCAACCAGCAGATGGGGATCACGATCGTACTGATCACCCATGAAATGAATGTGATTAAATCGATTTGCGATCGTGTGGCGGTCATGTCCGGCGGTGAAGTTGTGGAACTGGGAGATGTTTTCGACGTCTTCGCACACCCGCAGCACCCGTTTACACAGCAGCTGGTATCACACACCCTGAACCTGACCTTGCCGGAGCGTTTGCAGCAGCATCTGCCGGGTCAGTTGCTCAAGATTCTGTTTATTGGCGATTCAGCCGAGCAGCCGGTTTTGTCTGAGGTGGCGGTGAAATTTGGTGTGGCGGTGAATATCCTGCACGGCAAAATTGAATATATTGGCGAGCGTGCGCTGGGCATTCTGGTGGTGCAACTGACTGCGCCGCACAATCCGCCAGCCGTGGACGCGGCTGTCGAGCATATCCGCATTCGTACCGCGCAGGTGGAGGTGATCCGTGGATGATTTACTGGCCGATCTGGGTCTGGCGTTTAACGAAACCTTCCAGATGCTGAGCATCTCAACGGTGCTGGCGATTGTTGGCGGGTTGCCACTGGGCTTTCTGATCTTCGTTACCGACAGAAACCTGTTCTGGCAAAACCGGGCGGTCTATCTGGTGAGTTCGGTGCTGGTGAACATCATTCGCTCTGTGCCATTTGTGATTTTACTGGTGCTGTTGCTGCCGTTAACGCAGTTCCTGCTGGGGAATACCATTGGGCCGATTGCGGCATCCGTTCCCCTTTCTGTCGCCGCTATCGCCTTTTATGCCCGGCTGGTGGACAGCGCCTTGCGGGAGGTTGATAAAGGGATTATTGAAGCCGCAGAAGCATTCGGTGCAAGCCCGATGCGAATCATCTGCACGGTACTCTTGCCTGAAGCGAGTGCCGGATTGCTGCGCGGATTAACCATTACGCTGGTGAGCCTGATTGGTTATTCCGCGATGGCAGGGATTGTCGGCGGGGGGGGCGTCGGGGATCTGGCGATCCGCTACGGCTATTACCGGTATGAAACCCAGGTGATGGTGGTGACGGTTATCGCGCTGATTGTGTTGGTACAGATTGTTCAGATGGTTGGCGACTGGCTGGCGAAACGCGCCGACAAGCGCGACAGGCACTGAATATCAGGCCGCCAGCCAGGCGGCCACGTCGTTAAACGATCCCCGAAAAACAATGTTGTTGGTTTTTTTCTCAAGCTGATAACGGTACATCGGGTCGTAATAGTCATTGAGCAGTGGCGCAAGCCAGGCATAGTGCGCCTCGGTACGGCCTGTGCGCTGCTGCTCGATGAGTGCGTCGTCTAGACGTGCGCTCAGGTCAGCAAAACGCTGTAGCCCCAGGCGGCGGCGAATGGCAAACAGGCCGTGATGCAGGTAGTCGCTATACGCTGTCCAGCCTGCCTCTTCGCCATATGCGGAGGAAAATGCCTGCCACATGCGTTCGAAATACTCTTCACGCAGGCGTTCAAGGCGGATGTCGAACGGGTCTTCCACCACGACGATTGATGACTGCACCATGCGATCGCGCAAACACTCTGGCAGATGGTTAGAACCAATCATCCGGCCTTCATCTTCCAGCACCCAGCGTGCAGCATCTTTTTTTAACAGCGCCACTGCCAGCTGGTTTTCAAAACTCGCCTGCGACAGTTGCGGTGTCAGCGTGCGGCCAAACGACGAGCCCCGGTGATGGGCCAGCCCTTCCAGATCGATGCCGTCAACATGTTGCTTCACCAGCAGGGTTTTACCGCTACCGGTACAACCGCCAATCAGCACCATGGGTTTTTGCGCTTGCTCCTGCGTTACCCGAATGGCGGCCTGACGCAGGGCCTTATAACCTCCTGCAATCAGCGGGTAATGCACACCGGCTTCTTTCAGCCATGCCTGGGTAATATGCGAACGCTGACCGCCCCGTGCGCAGCAGAGATATCCGTCAGGATTCGCCAGACAGGCATCGCGCCAGGCGCTGATTCTGCTCTCACGGAGTTCCCCCTGAACCAGACTGTGGCCGAGAGCGAGGGCTGCTTCTGGTCCCTGGCGTTTATAGCATGTACCCACGGCGGCACGCTCGTCGTCGTTCATTAAGGGCAGATTGATTGCAGCGGGCATCGCACCCTGCGTAAATTCGATCGGCGCGCGAACGTCGATTAAAGGGGTATCGGATGCGAGGATCGCGCGATAGTCCGTTCCATCGTTCATGGTTCTTCCAGAAGAAAACTGAGCAACAATGGGCGGGAATTTTACGCCGGGGAAGGGGAAGATCAACTTACCCGTCATAATTCACGTTTCAAATGCGTTGGCTGCGCTCGTTCACCCCAGTCACGTATTTATTACGTTCCTGGGGAGCCACTCGCTTGTCGCCTTACTGAAACGCGAATTATGAGGGTAAGCGAACTATTTAAGCTTTGATTGAGCCCAGACAATACCGCTGGCGTACTCTGGCGGCAGCAGCGGGATAATGGCTTCCAGCGTAGCGCTCAGACGACCCGTGTCGATATCGTTCAGATTAAGGTGACCCACTTTCCGGCCTGGACGTACCTCTTTGTCGTACCAGTGCAGGTGTACCAGCGGTAACTTGAGCCAGTCATAATTCAGATCGGTTCCAATCAGGTTAATCATCACTGAGGGGCTATTCACCACCGGCTGTGGCAGCGGCAGGTCAGTAATGGCGCGCAGATGCAGCTCAAACTGACTGATGGATGCGCCATTTTGCGTCCAGTGGCCGCTGTTGTGTACACGTGGCGCCAGTTCGTTGATCAGCAGACCGGCGGGAGTGATAAAGCACTCCATTGCCATGACACCGACGTAACCCAGCTCATGCATGATGGCAGAGAGCATCTCTTCTGCCTGCGTTTGCTGTGCCGCATTGGCTTGCGGGAAGGCAACGCTGGTGCGCAGAATACCGTCCTGATGCAGGTTATGGGTCAGCGGATAGAACACGGTGCTGCCATCGTGGGCGCGCGCGCCTACCAGAGACACCTCGCCGCTAAAGTTGATGCCTTGCTCAACGATGCACTCGCCGTAGCAGTCGTCCGGGAGTTCGGCGGTTTCGTTCTCGCGTAAACGCCATTGACCGCGACCGTCATAGCCACCGACACGGCGCTTTACGATCGCCAGCTTGCCCAGCATGGCAAAAACGTCATTCCAGTCACTTTTTTCAGCCAGCAATTGCCACGGTGCGGTTGCCAGGCCTAATTTGTCGAACAGCTGCTTTTGCGTCAAACGGTCGGCAATGATTGGGAAGACATCGCGGTTAACGAAGGCATTGTGGCGTGCCAGTTCACGCGTCAGGGCGGTTTCCGGCCAGCGCTCGATCTCGGCGGTGATCACGCTTTGCTGAAAGGGAACGGCTTCGGGTTCGGCATCCAGTCCGACAGGCCAGACGGTAATGCCCAGTGGTTCACCGGCCTGACGTAACATACGGCCGAGCTGGCCGTTACCGAGGACGCAAACCTGTTTCATGCCGCACCTCGTGGATCCGGGTTATCCAGCACGTCATCGGTCTGGGCTTTACGCCAGTCCAGCAGACGCTGATGCAATGCTTTGTCGCGCGTGGCGAGGATTTGGGCCGCCAGTAGGGCGGAGTTTGCCGCACCCGCTTTACCAATGGCCAGCGTACCAACCGGGATCCCGCGTGGCATCTGAACGATGGAGTAAAGGCTATCAACACCGCTTAATGCAGCGCTTTGCACGGGAACACCCAATACCGGAACCAGTGTTTTGGCGGCAATCATGCCTGGCAGGTGTGCTGCACCGCCAGCACCGGCAATGATCACTTCGTAGCCGTTCGCTTCTGCACTTTCGGCAAAGCTGAACAGCTTGTCAGGTGTACGGTGTGCGGAAACCACTTCAACGTGGTGAGGAACATCCAGGATTTCGAAGATTTCGGCGGCGAACTGCATGGTAGCCCAGTCGCTTTTGGACCCCATCACGATGGCGACACGCGCCGGATTATTGCGGGAAGACATGCGTCTTAAAACTCCTGTGGTGCGAAACACACTGCGTTGAGGGCACAGAGAATAGCATGTAATACAGGCAAGGAAAACGGTTGCGCGGTGAATGTTAGGGCGAAGTTGTCTTCTTTCCAATATAAAACTGACCGCAGTTGGGCGGTCAGTTCGGCTTGGGCTTATGCGGTTTTTACAGGAGATTGCCTGCAGTCAGGCTCTCTTTTTCGAAGGCGCGACTGACATCAATATGGTTCTGCACTGTGGTGTCAATATTCGAGCCTGCTTCAGGGGTAGAGAAGCGATGCTCTGCCGCTATCGCGCCAGTGGACAGGACTGCGGTCAGAAGCAGGGTGCTCACGATGCTGATGTTTTTCATTTTCCGTTCCTTACTCATCGTATTGTCGCTGTCGCGGGTCTGTTTACTGGCGGCACGGCAATCAGGCGTCTTATTTAGTCAGTTCTGCAGTCATGTGAACACGGTTGTTGAACTGGGCACTGGTGATTTTGTAAGACGCACCTTGTTCAGCAGCCTGGGCCGCAATTTTCGCTTCTGCACGGTCAAGCGTTGAGCCAGTCGCGCTGACGCTTTGAGCGAAAGAACCGAAAGAGATCAGAGAAAGAGTGGCAACTGCAACGAAAGTTTTGATGGATTTCATGGTCGTATTCCTTAAGTGTTTTGTCTGTGTTAGGGCCGTATTGCCCTGATGTGATAAATAATAAGCCGACCACGGGGTGATTAAAATCGAAACAATTTGCGGATGTTATTCAGAAAAATAGAATGATTATTGACGGGGATGTGAAGCCGGTTTAGAACGGAAAGGCGATCAACTCAACGCCGTCTGGCGAGACTTTTACCATCGAGCCTTCGTTGTGCCAGGCACCTAACACGACACGGTGGGCTGGTTCGCCATTCGTTGTCAGAGTGTGTACATCTGGTCGATGGGTATGGCCGTGGATCAGCCACTGAACATGGTGTTTTTCCATTACGTCGACAACGGCCTGAGCATTCACATCCATTATCGCCATCGATTTGCTGCTGTTGGAGGCTTTGCTGCCTGCGCGCATTTTGGCGGCGATACGGTTACGAATAAACAGCGGCAGGGCCAGGAACAGCGTTTGGATCCACGGGGTATGGACTTTGGCGCGAAACGCCTGGTAGCCGGTATCGTCGGTGCAGAGTGTATCACCATGCATGATCAGTACCTTGCGGCCATAGAGGTCGAGCACCTGCTCTTCCGGCAGTAATGTCATACCGCTTTCACGGGCGTAGCGTGTGCCGATCAGAAAATCACGGTTACCGTGAATGAAGTAGCAAGGGACACCGGAATCGACCAGTGCTTTGATGGCGGCAGCCATTTCACGGTGGAGAGGATTGGGATCATCGTCGCCGATCCAGGCTTCAAACAGGTCGCCCAGAATATAGAGTGCGTCGGCGGTTTGCGCTTTACCGCGCAAAAAACGCAGAAAACCGGCGGTGATCGCCGGTTCTTCTGTTTGCAGATGCAAATCTGCAATAAAGAGTGTCGCCACGAATTACTCGCTGACGGTCACGCTTGTAATCACAACGTCTTCTTTAGGAACGTCCTGGTGCATACCGCTGCGGCCAGTAGAAACGCTTTTGATCTTATCAACAACGTCCATACCTTCAACCACTTCTGCGAATACGCAATAGCCCCAACCCTGCAGGCTTTCGCCAGAGAAGTTCAGGAAGTCGTTGTCAGCCACGTTGATGAAGAACTGTGCGGTTGCAGAGTGCGGCGCCTGAGTACGCGCCATTGCCAGCGTACCACGGGTGTTTTTCAGGCCGTTGTTCGCTTCGTTTTTGATCGCTTCTTTGGTTTCTTTCTGGTTCATGCCCGGTTCGAAACCGCCACCCTGGATCATAAAGCCGTTGATCACACGGTGGAAAATTGTGTTGTTGTAGAAACCTTCGCGGCAGTAGTCCAGGAAGTTTTTAACTGTTTCAGGCGCTTTGTCATCAAAGGTTTTGATTACGATATCGCCATGATTAGTGTGGAAAGTAACCATTTTTGCATCCTGTTCCGTTATTGTGGTGCGTCGACCCGTGTTCGGGTCACATATAGGGGCTTGTTATAGCATAACCACAGGATGCGATCACCTTGCATTGTGTGCTGCTTCAGGTTTGAATTACGGGTAGAATACCCGGTTTTCGTCCACACACGTGTTTACATGGAATCTTCGATGTTAAAAATCTTTAATACAATGACGCGCCAAAAAGAGGAATTTAAACCTATCCATGCCGGGGAAGTTGGCATGTACGTGTGTGGTATTACGGTTTACGATCTCTGTCATATCGGCCATGGCCGTACCTTTGTTGCCTTTGACGTTGTTTCGCGCTACCTGCGTTTCCTGGGCTACAACCTGAAGTACGTCCGCAATATCACCGATATCGACGACAAAATCATTAAGCGTGCTAATGAAAACGGCGAAAGCTTTGTCGCGCTGGTGGATCGTATGATCGTGGAAATGCACAACGATTTTGATGCGTTAAATATTCTGCGCCCGGACAGTGAACCGCGTGCGACCCACCATATTCACGAAATTATCGACATCACCGAAAAGCTGATTGAACGTGGTCATGCCTATGTTGCAGATAACGGCGACGTGATGTTCTCCGTGCCGACCGATCCGGCGTATGGCCAGTTATCCCGTCAGGATCTGGATCAACTGCAGGCCGGTGCGCGTGTCGATGTGGTCGACGTGAAACGTAATCCGATGGACTTTGTCCTGTGGAAGATGTCCAAAGAGGGCGAACCAAGCTGGCCATCCCCGTGGGGTGAAGGGCGTCCAGGCTGGCACATCGAGTGTTCTGCGATGAACTGCAAACAGCTGGGTAAACATTTCGATATTCACGGCGGCGGCTCTGACCTGATGTTCCCGCACCACGAAAACGAAATCGCGCAGTCTACCTGTGCCCACGGTGGCGAGTACGTTAACTACTGGATGCACTCCGGAATGGTGATGGTTGACCGTGAGAAGATGTCCAAATCGCTGGATAACTTCTTTACCGTGCGTGACGTGCTGAAATATTACGATGCGGAAACGGTGCGTTATTTCCTGATGTCTGGTCACTACCGTAGCCAGTTGAACTACAGCGAAGAGAACCTGAAGCAGGCACGCTCCGCTCTGGAGCGCCTCTACACTGCGCTGCGCGGTACGGATAAATCGGCTGCACCGGCGGGTGGCGAGGTCTTCGAAGCGCGCTTTGTGGAGGTGATGAATGATGATTTCAATACCCCGGAAGCCTACTCCGTATTGTTCGACATGGCGCGTGAAGTAAACCGTCTGAAGTCTGAAGATATGGCGGCGGCAAATGCGCTGGCCTCTCATCTGCGTAAGCTTTCTGCCGTTCTGGGTCTACTGGAGCAGGAGCCGGACGTGTTCCTGCAAAGCGGTGCTCAGGCGGATGAGGGTGAAGTCGCGGAGATCGAAGCCCTGATTAAGGCACGTCTGGAAGCGCGTCAGGCGAAAGACTGGGCGGCGGCAGATGCGGCGCGTAACCGTCTGACTGAGATGGGCATTATTCTGGAAGACGGCCCGCAGGGAACCACCTGGCGTCGTAAGTAATTTTCCCCTCATCCTGACCCTCTCCCTTTGGGAGAGGGGGCAAATACGAAAAACGGCAACCTGAGTTGCCGTTTTGCTTTTATCTCCGCTTCCACCATAACAGCCCCATCAACACGCCCCCCGGCAGCCAGACCCACAGTAATTCAGAGATAATCACTTGATGCCCGTACGGCGTGGCATAACGCGACAGGGCAAATGGCGCGACTTTAATCACCTGCCACGGCGCGAAGAACCGTTCATCTGACCACGGCCAAAGCCAGCCGACCCCTTTGCCGCCTGTCGTCACCGAATCGAGTAAGCTGTGAGAGAGCAGTGAGACCGTCAAAAACAGCCAGCAGCGCATTAGCCCGGCTCTGAACCACCGTCGACCGACCAGGACACAGAGAATTGGCACGATGAACGCAAACAACAACGAATGCGTAAACCCGCGATGGCCGAAAATATTGCCGTAGGCCACACCGAATTTAAACGCCAGAACATCGGCATCCGGCAGCATGGCAAGGACAATTCCGGCAAAAAGTAAACGAGGAGGGATCACTTTAGTGCCCAGGCCTAAGCCCAGACAAAGTGGTACAGCGGCGTGGGTGATAATGGTCGGCATCGTAATAATCCATGGTAAATCATGGAAATATAGCAGTTAATCGACCTGGGTAACGCGTAGCTAAATCTGAAATTATGCGGATTCCCGTGCGATAAGCTGCCCGGAAAGCGTAATTCGCTGGGTTTGCAGTTCTGGCTCTTTCAGTTTACGAATCATCAGCCCGGCAGCCTGGCGGCCGGTCTCTTCACTGGCTGAAGAGACGTAGGTGAATGACGGAGAGGTGAGATTAACATGCAGCATATCTTCAAAGCCCACCAGTGCGACCTGCTGGGTTAAAAACACATCTTTCCCGACGGTGCGCCCCACATGATGGATCCCGGAAATGGAGCCGATCATCGCATCTGGTGAATGGCAAAGCAGGGCGGTGATGGTGTTGTTTTTCTCCAGCAACTGACGTGTCGCCAAACCTGCAGCCTGGGTGTCGTCGCTACAGGCCGGGGCTGACTCTTCACGATTAACCAGGCCGTATTGTGCCATTGCGCTACGAAAACCGAGCAGGCGCTGTTCGCGAATAAGGCAGCCTTCACGTCCACCAATGTAGGCAATATTGCGGTGACCGCGTTCAATAAGGTAACGGGTTGCCAGGCTTGCGGCCTGGCGGTTATCACGCATCACCAGATTGCAGGGCTCACTCAGCAGGGACTGTGAGACGGCAACCAGAGGTAACGGGCATTCACGGATTTGTGCGGGTAGAGAGGATGTGCGCGTATCCGAGGCCAGATAAATGACGCCAGCCACCCCTTGCTGTTTAAACGAGAGCAGGCAGCGTTCAAGATGTTCGTGGTCGTTAAGCGGTTGACCGAGAAAAACCATAAACCCTTGTTTTTCTAGCTCCAGCACGATGCTTGCCATCACCTTAATGGAGAAGCTGTCGCTGAAATCACGCAGGATAAGGCCGATAAGATTGGAGGTATTGGCGCGAAGATTCGCGGCGGCGACGTTGTGAACATACCCGAGCGTATTGATGGCAGCATGGACTTTCTCAATGGTCGCTTCTGAGATTTTCCCTTTCTGGCGGAGTACCAGCGATACGGTAGATACCGATACGCCAGCCTGCTTTGCGACATCAATAATGCTGACTTTCTTCAAAACCGCTCCCTGAAATTTACCGATTATCAGCCAGATAAGACAACGTCTCCCAGAGTACAGGAGACGTGTCAGTCCGGCATCTTATTATTTGCCGATCATGGTGGACATGGTTTGGGCGATAAACTGTGCTCTGGCTCCAAATATTACCTGGATGCCGTTGTCCCCGACAAAGACCACGCCGCGTGCGCCAAGACCGTTCAGACCATCCTTATCCACCTCATCGCTTTTTGCCACTTCAAGGCGCAAGCGAGTGATGCACGAGCCCACGGAGTCGATGTTCTTCGCGCCACCCAGCAGAGTGATAATCTCGGTCGCAATTTCGGTGTCGGTTTTATCGTCCGTGGTGGTGGTGACTTCAGTACGGCCCGGCGTTTTAACATCGAAACGGCGAATGACGTAGCGGAAGGTGAAGTAGTAAATCAGCGCCATCGGGATACCGATAATGACCGCGTTCAGGAAGTTGGTTTGATAGCCATTAAATGATGGCAGGATCCCAAACGACAGGTAGTCGATAAACCCGGCAGAGAACGATTTTGCAATGTGCGCATGCAGCAGGTACATCGTCATGTAGGCCAGGCCGGCCATAATGGCGTTAAAGACGTACAGGATTGGCGCAACAAAAATAAAGGTGAACTCGACTGGTTCGGTAATGCCTGTCAGGAAGCAGGTTAATGCTGCGGAGAACAGAATGCCGAAGGCGATCTTTTTGTTTTTGGTGTGAGCTTCGTGATACATCGCAAGGCATGCCGCAGGCAGTGCAAACAGCATCAGCGGGAACTCACCCTGCATGAACTTACCGGCATTCTGGTAGGTATCGCTGCTGAAGGATTTTGTCCCTTCTTCCAGCATTTTGAACCAGATAGTCTGGTCGCCATGGATCACCTGGCCTGCCTGGGTGGTGTAGTCGCCAAACGAGTACCAGAACGAAGGATACCAGATGTGGTGCAGGCCAAGCGGGATGAGTGCGCGTTCAACCAGACCGAAGATAAAGGTCGATGCGGCCTGATTATCTCCGTTAACAATAACGGAAAGCGCATCGATACCCGCCTGGATGTGTTGCCAGACGTAGGGCAGCAGCAGGCCAAGAACGAAGGATAAAAAAGCGGTGGCAATGGCGACAAAACGTTTACCCGAGAAGAAGCCGAGGAATTCCGGCAACTGCATGGTGTGGAAACGGTTGTAGCACCACGCGGCGAGAATACCGCAAATCAGACCGCCGAAAACGCCCATCTGTAAGGTGGGGATCCCCACGACCATCGCGTATTTTCCACCCTGGGAAGCCATCTCTGGCGTGATGCTGAGCACCGTTCCGATGGTGATGTTTGTGACAAAAACCGACACCGCAGCGGAGAGTGCGGCGATACCGGATTCCGATGCCAGACCCACAGCAGAGCCGATAGCGAACAGCATCGGCAGGTTATCAAAAATGACGCCACCCGCGTTCATCATCAGTGGCAGATGGAATTTATCCCCGAAGGCCAACAGCAGACCTGCAGCAGGAAGGAGTGAAATTGGCAGCATTAATGCGCGACCAATCATCGATAACTTTGACAACGATTTAACAAACCCTGATATCAGACTCATGCTGATTTCCCCCGAGTAGCGCCTTTAATTGGCGCTGTTATTGTAAGTATAACGTTTTAGTAGAACGTTCTACTTATCGTGAGGAAAGTGTGAAATTCGTGCAACTAAATTTTCACTTTTCAACAGATGAAATAGTGATTTTTTGAAGTTGATCGATAATTAACCGCGATGGAAATAGGGAGATTTGTCGGGAGTAGGAGGGGGATTCCCCTCTCTCCCCAAAGGGGCGAGAGAAAAAGGGCCTGATGCGAGGGAGAGTAAAAATAGCGCTGAACAGTCCCCTCTCCCTGTGGGAGAGGGAGCAGACGACTTACGCCGTCACCGTCACACTCTGACCTTCAAAACTCACGGTCTGCCCCGCGACGATCTTGCAACGTTTACGGGTTTCAACCGCACCGTCCACTTTAACCAGACCATCAGCAATGGCGATTTTGGCCTGTGCGCCACTCTCGCTCCAGCCTTCCAGTTTTAGCAGATCGCACAACTCAACGTGCGGGTGTTTACCTAATGCAAATGTGGACATCTTACGCTTCCTCTACGTCGTGATACTCTTCGCATGCCTGCAAAGTATTTTGAATCAGGGTTGCCACGGTCATTGGACCTACACCGCCCGGAACCGGAGTGATGTAGGATGCGCGTGCTGCGGCATCTTCAAACACCACGTCGCCAACCACTTTGCCGCTTTCAAGACGGTTAATGCCCACGTCCACAACAATTGCGCCTTCTTTGATCCACTCACCAGGGATAAAGCCGGGTTTACCCACTGCGACGATCAGCAGATCGGCGTTCTCAACATGGTGACGCAGGTTTTTCGTAAAGCGGTGGGTCACGGTCGTGGTGCAACCTGCCAGCAGAAGCTCCATGCTCATGGGACGGCCAACGATATTAGACGCGCCAATCACCACGGCATTCAGGCCATAGGTATCAATGTTGTAGCGCTCCAGCAGGGTAACAATGCCGCGCGGAGTGCATGGGCGCAGACGTGGCGCGCGCTGGCACAGACGGCCAACGTTATACGGATGGAAACCATCCACGTCTTTATCAGGCGCAATACGTTCAAGGACCTTCACGTTGTCGATGCCAGCAGGCAGAGGCAACTGCACCAGAATACCGTCGATTTCTTTATCGGCATTCAGGGTGTCAATCAGCTCAAGCAGTTCTGCTTCGCTGGTGGTTTCTGGCAAATCGTATGAGCGGGAGACGAACCCCACTTCTTCGCACGCTTTGCGTTTGCTGCCGACATAAATCTGCGATGCCGGGTTGCTGCCGACCAGCACAACAGCTAACCCTGGTGCACGAAGTCCAGCCGCTTTTCGCGCCTTCACTTTTTCCGCGACTTCAGAGCGCACCTGCTGCGCAATCGTTTTACCGTCAATAATCTTTGCTGCCATCAGAGAGAGGATTCCGTCTGTAACGTTTGAAAGGGGGATTGCCTATATTTTGTCAGAAGCGAGCGCCGCTGTCAGTCACTCATTGCGAGATTTCCACATTGGCCCCTTTGCTGATGGCATAAACCCTTTTTTATGTGTGGGCGTTTTCTTAGTGGGAATTAGGATGTAACCAGGAGATATCACAGTGTTTGGACATATTTTTATATTTATTGTTGCGCTACTTTATCTCTCCTGAAATAAGCCTTCAATTAATTGATTGAACGTATTTCTTATTCCCGATTATCGCGGGAAGGGCTTTCTACATTTTAAAGGAATAGACATGAAACTCAGCAATATTGCTTCAACCGTTATTGCGGCCCTGGTGCTGGCCGCTGGTGCTGCACACGCAGAAGATCCTGTAACACCGGTTTATGTTAATGGCGGAACGGTACATTTTAAAGGTGAATTGGTTAACGCAGCATGTTCTGTGAATACTGAGTCTTCCGATCAAATTGTTAATCTCGGTCAATACCGTACGGCGAAATTCACCAAAGTTGGTGACACGACCTCGAATATTCCTTTCAACATCGTACTGAATGACTGTGATCCGCTGGTAGCGAAAACTGCAGCCGTAGCCTTTACCGGTCAGATTGATCCAACTGACAAAACGTTGTTGGCAGTAACGTCCGGCAGCAACGACAACACAGCAAAAGGTGTTGGTATCGAGATCCTCGATAACAAATCCAGCACGCTGACCCCGGATGGCGCGTCCTTCTCCGCGGCGCAGAGCCTGATTCAGGGGACGAACACCCTGAGCTTTACCGCACGTTATAAATCCACTGCAGCCACCACTGAACCTGGCATGGCTAACGCGGATGCAACCTTCGTAATGAAATACGAATAAGCCTTTTCCACAGGGATGTTTCCGGCCTCAGGGAGGAGGCCACTTTCACGCTAAAGCTGAGAATGAAAGATGATCAGGAAAAGGATGCTGCTGGCACTCGCGTTTGCACCATCAGTGATGGCACACACTGTCATCGTGGATGGCGGGCAGGTTCATATCAGAGGCGAACTGGTCAATGGCGGTTGCGCTGTGGCGTCTGACAGCCAACATATGCGGGTCGAAATGGGACAGTACCGGACCAATTCGTTTTCTGGCGTGGGGAGTTTTTCTACGGTCAATGTCCCTTTTGCCATACGGTTGGTGGATTGCAGCATGGATGTCTCACGCAGCGTGGGGATCCAGTTTCAGGGCGTAACGCCAGCGGAAGATCCACAGGTCTTTATCGCGACATCGCGGGCGGGAGAGGCCCCGGTAAACAGTGGCGTCGGGCTGGCCCTTTTTGACGAACAGCAACGGCAGATTATCCCAAATACGGCCCCGACGAGCACATTACCGCTAGAAACGAGCGAGCTTGCTTTTCATTTTAGCGCCCGTTATCGGGCGATTTCCGAACATCTTGTACCGGGCAATATTCAGTCTGATGTCTGGTTTACATTGATTTATCCATAACGCCGTACACACCCGCGAACATATTATTAAAGGTATTGTAGTGATGAACGCCATGTTTAAATCAGGCCTGATCTTCTCTCTTATTTTGATGCTTTTTTCTCTGCCGGCCAGTGCGTCCGGTGGTATTGCGCTGGGCGCAACACGCGTTATTTATCCGGCGGAAGCGAAACAAACATCGCTGGCGATTACAAACAGCAATAAGCAGGAACGTTATTTAATTAACGCCTGGATCGAAAACGATCGTGGTGAAAAAGAAAAAAGCTTCGTTGTTACGCCGCCGCTGTTTGTCAGTGAACCTGACAGCGAAAATACGCTGCGTATTATTTATACAGGCGCACCACTGCCCACCGATCGCGAGTCCCTCTTCTGGATGAATGTGAAAGCGATCCCATCAGTGAATAAGGCCACACTGGAAGGAAAAAACGTCCTGCAACTGGCTATTTTGTCGCGCATTAAGCTGTTCGTTCGTCCTAATAACCTGGCGATGCCGCCGGAAGAGGCGCTCTCTCAGTTACGCTTTGAACGAACGGGGGATCACCTGAAGGTGAGTAATGCTTCTCCGTATTATGTGACGCTGGTTAATCTGCAACTGGGTGGGCAGAAGCTGGATAACCTGATGATTGCCCCTAAAAATTCGGCGCAGCAACGCCTCCCGGCGGCTGCGGGCGGCACGCTTTCCTGGCAGAGTGTGAATGACTATGGGGCGATCACCCCGGCGCGCCGCGTCAGCCTGTAAGCAGAGCCTGGTAATGAACACTCAATGGCGTTACTGCCCGGTAGCTCTGGCTTTGATGACAACGCTCTGGCCGTTTAACGGGTGGAGCGAAAGCTACTTTAATCCTGCGTTTTTATCAGACGACACCGCGAGCGTGGCGGATTTGTCACGTTTTGAACAAGGCCATCAGCAGGCTCCGGGCCTCTATCGCGTAGATATCTGGCGTAACGATGAGTTTATCGGCACGCAGGATGTGCGTTTTGAAGCGGCCACCGGGAGCACCTCTCCTGTTGCAGGCGGGTTATCTCCGTGTATCACGCGTGCGATGCTGGATCGTTTTGGTGTCAATATCACCGCTTTTCCTGAGCTGGCCGCTGTTAAAGGGGAGGCATGTGTTCCGTTGACCACGGTACTTCCTGGTAGCGAGGTGGCATTTAACTTTTCAGCTCAGCGCCTTAACGTCAGCTTGCCGCAGGTGGCATTACAGAACAGTGCGCGGGGCTATATTCCGCCTGAACAATGGGATGAAGGAATTCCGGCTGCGTTGCTGAACTACAGCTTTAGCGGCAATCGGGGCAGCGATGACGACAGCTATTATCTCAGCCTGCAAAGTGGTCTTAACTATGGCGCCTGGCGGTTGCGCAACAATGGCGCGTGGCGCTACACGCAAAGCAATGGCCAGCGACACAATGCCTGGCAGAATATCGGCACATGGGCGCAGCGTACGGTTATCCCGCTGAAGAGTGAGCTGGTGCTGGGCGACAGCAATACCGGTAACGACGTCTTTGATAGCGTTGGCTTTCGCGGGGGCCGTCTCTTTTCTTCCGACAGCATGTATCCGGACAGCCTGCAAGGCTACGCGCCAACCGTGCGCGGTATCGCCCGTACCCCGGCAAAAGTGGTGATTCGCCAGAACGGTTACGTGATTTATCAAAGCTATGTGCAGGCAGGGGCGTTTGCCATCAGTGATTTGAACCCTACCTCTTCAAGCGGCGATTTGGACGTCACGGTCGAAGAGAAAGATGGCAGCCAGCAACGGTATATCGTGCCGTACTCTACTGTGCCTTTGCTCCAGCGCGAAGGGCGCTGGAAATATGATCTGGTGGCCGGGGATTACCGCAGCGGCAACAGCGAACAGGATACACCGTTCTTTACACAGGGGACGCTGATTGCCGGTCTGGCGGAGGGCTACACGTTATATGGCGGGACACAGCTGGCCTCACGGTATACCGCTCTGGCGATTGGCGCGGGAAAAAACCTTGGTGACTGGGGGGCGGTCTCGCTCGATTTAACCCATGCCCGAAGCCAACTGGCGGATGACAGCCGCCATGAAGGCCAGTCGTTGCGTTTTCTCTACGCAAAATCGCTTAACGGAATGGGCACTAACTTCCAGTTGCTGGGCTATCGCTACTCCACGAAGGGGTTTTATACCCTGGATGACGTGGCATGGAACGCCATGGAAGGCTATCAGTACGGTGATAGTAAAGATGAAGATGGCGTGCCGGATGTTCAGAGTTATCACAACCTGACGTGGAATAAAAAAGGGCGCTTTCAGCTCAACATTTCACAGTCTCTCGGGGACTATGGTTCCGTGTATGTCTCGGGTAGCGAGCAGACTTATTGGGGAACCAGCGACTCAAATGTCTGGTATCAACTGGGTTACGCCGGGGGATGGCAGGGTATCAGCTATTCCGTGTCGTGGTCGTGGAACCAGGCGGTCGGTATTAGCGGCACTGACAGGCTCGCATCGGTTAACGTTTCCATACCGTTCAGTTTATTTACCCGCCACGGTTACCGCCGCGATAACGCGCTGGACAGAGCTTATGCCACGGCATCGGCCAGCCGAAACAGCGACGGTGATACCAGCTGGCAAACCGGGGTCAGCGGCACGCTGCTGGAAGATCGCAACCTGAATTATAGCGTGACGCAAGGGCATACCAGCACGAACGGGACCAGCGGGAGCGCCAGTGCTAACTGGCAGGCAACCTATGGCACGCTGGGGATGGGGTATAACTATGCCCGCGATCAGCATGACCTGAACTGGCAGCTTTCCGGTGGCGTAGTGGGCCACGCCGACGGTGTCACCTTTAGCCAGCCGTTAGGGGATACCAACGTCCTCATTAAAGCGCCGGGTGCAGCGGGGGTTAGTGTCGAAAACCAGACCGGGGTAAGAACCGACTGGCGGGGTTATGCGGTGATGCCCTATGCCACGGTTTATCGCTATAACCGCGTAGCGCTGGATACCAACACCATGAGCAACAACACCGATATTGAAAATAACGTAAGCAGCGTTGTCCCGACTAAAGGTGCGTTGGTTCGCGCCAGTTTTGATGCGCGTATTGGTGTACGAGCCTTGCTGACGGTGAAACGCGGCAATCAGCCTTTACCTTTTGGCGCAATTGTGCGGGAAACGCAAAGTGGCGTCACCAGCATGGTCGGGGATGATGGACAGATTTACCTGAGTGGGTTGCCGCTGGAAGGTGAACTGCTGATCCAGTGGGGCAATGGGGCGGGTTCGCAATGCCGGGCATCTTACCGACTGCCAGAAAAGAGCCTGCAACAGGCGATCACACTTAAGGAGATCCGCTGTGATTAAGATTCGCTACCTGATGTTGACGCTTCTGGTTGTGTTGCCTGTGACAAAGGCAATGGCCACTGTATGTGTTAATGAAAAAGGCGTCCCAACCGATGTGTATTACGATTTAACGGATACCTTTAACAGTTCGAATAATCAGGTTGGACAAGTTGTCACGCTTAGCGAGAAGTCGCAATGGGTGGGAGTTAATGCCGTTTGTCCAAAGGGGACGTCGGGGAACACCACCAAGCGCAGCTATGTGACGGATTTCCCGGTGACGGGGACCATTGATGGCTATCAGTACCTGAAGCTGAATGAGTATCTGGACGGGGCGATGAAAATCACGGACAGCTATTCTGGCGTGTTTTACCCCCCGAAGAATTACATTCAGATGGGGAGTCACCCCAATGTCTCCAAAAATCTGCCGTTTGGGGTTCAGGATTCAAGCCTGGTGTTCCGTCTTAGGGTAACGCGGCGTTTTATCAATATGGTGGTGATTCCGCGTGAGACGATGTTCCGTGTGTATGTCACAACGACCTCCTCGGATCCGTTGAGCACTCCGGTCTATACCATCAGTTACAGCGGGACAATTCAGGTTCCGCAAAGTTGTACCATCAACGCCGGTAGCATTGTGGAGTTTGATTTTGGAGATATTGGCGCGTCGTTATTCAGTAAAGCCGGGGCCGGCAATCGCCCGGAAGGGATTGCGGCGAAAACAAAATCGATCGCCATTAAATGCACAAACGTGGAAGCGAATGCTTACTTAACCATGCGTATTGAAGCGGAAAAAGTCTCCGGCAGTGCGCTGGTGTCGGATAACCCGGACGTGGGATTTGTGGTGGCAAATGCGTCCGGAACACCGCTCACGCCGAATAATTTGGGCAGTATTATTCCCTTCCGGCTGGACGATAACGCGTCTGCGCAAGTCGGGATTATGGCGTGGCCGGTGAGTATTACAGGCAATAAACCGGCTGAAGGACGATTCACCTCGCGGGGTTACTTGCGTGTGGATTACCAGTAAGGAGGCGTCATGCGTAAAGTGATTGTTGCGGCGGGGATGATGGCCTTCTTATGGCCGCGTCTGGCGCTCGCTGAAACGCCGTTGGGAGAAATCAACATTCAGCTCTATGGCAACATAGTGGATTTCACCTGTGTGGCGGAGGGCAGTGACAGCGATAAGTCTGTTACGTTGGGTACGTGGCCAACGAAACAACTCAGCACCACGGGGAGCCGGACGCAGCCTGTCTCATTTACTCTAAAGCTAAGCGGATGCCCGCCCGGTTCCGCCTCTATTACCTTCTCGGGTAAGGCTGACGGCAGCGACAGTCGTTTGTTGGCGCTGAACGATGGCAGCCAGGCCAGTCACGTGGCGGTGGAGATTCGTGATGGCGATAAAACGCCTCTGGCATTGCAACAAGCCAGCCAGGCGGTAGAGGTTGATGCACAGGGAAATGCGATGCTGTCGTTTTATGCCAATTATATAGCTACTGCAGATAATCCTCAGCCAGGCCGGGCTGATGCCGATGCAACCTTTATGATTAATTATAATTAGGGCTGACCGCACTCCCTGCCACTTGTGTAAGTGGCAGGGAGTGAATTCAGGTTAAAGTAGCTCGTGGGTCTTGGCGTAATCAATTAACTCCACAATGGTTTGCACACCCAATTTAGAATAGATATTGGATTTGTGTGCGCTTATCGTTTTGTTACTTAGCAGTAATTGCTCCGCTATCTCTTTATTTGACAATCCATTTGCCAGATAACGGAGCACCGTCACTTCCCGGTTTGATAATGGCATATCAGTGGATATTCCATCCCGAGATCCAAGATGATTTATAAAGCTCAAGGTTTCTGAAGGGAAAAATGAATAGCCATTCAGCAACATGTCGACCGCACTGTAGATATCGCCCAAATCTTTTCGTTTACTGACAAAACCATTTGCTCCGGCACGAATAGCACGCCCGGCATAAAAGGACTCCGATTTTGATGACAGGAATAGAACTTTGATGTTTTTGTTTAAGTTATTGATTCTCTTAAGTAATGAAAAGCCATCAGTTCCCGAAAGTTCAATGTCAAGGATCACCAGATCAATCGCATGGTTGCGTATGCAGTCAAGCACTTCATGGCTATCACCTGACTTAAGTTTGATCACGATATTTTTATTTTTCTGTAGCAGGACTTCTATCGACATTCTGACGATAGGGTGTTCGTCCATAATGATAACGGATGCCGGTTTCATTTTATATGCCTCAGATTGTTAAAAGCGTTGTGCTGAGCTTTTGCTAAAACTCTCGGAAAGCCGGAAGGATAATTATGTAGATCCTTATACGGTAGTATTTCCCTGGAAAGAACGAAAGCATCCTTGTTAGCGTAGCGATGGAATCAATGCCTCAGCGTGGTTATGTCATTTGGCTGGTAATAGCAAAAAGTTTTTTCTTATTCATGTTTGAAACACGTCTTATTATACCGTGTAAGTTTTCTCCGAAAAGCCTGTAAATTACTATTGGTTTATTGATGGATATTATCTTCTGGATTGGAAGAGCTATTATTTTAAATTTGGATAAATTAACCTGTTATTCCATTTGTATTGGACTTTCATCTTCATGTAATAACAAAAAATAACACATATCGCTGTGTGTTGATCAAATGTTAATAAAATAGCGGTCCGATCCTGAGCCTTTTTCCCGACATAAAGGGATCCAGATCTGGCTACAGGGCGCAATACCTTCATCTGAAAGCAATAGGCGTCAGCGAAAAAAAATTGCTGTCTGAACAGCAGGATATGCTGTCTATTCCACAGTGTCATGCCAGCCATTATCGGTAATATGCTTGTTTTTAAATCGTTATCATCTCTTAACCGAATAGTTATTATCTTAACGTATGGATAAAAATACTGCTTTTTAGGATTTTGTCGGTTTTTCGCTTTGTTTAACCTGGTAAATTAGGAATAGTTGTAATATGGAGTGCTTTGTTAAAAATCAACACAAAATTAACATGTTGTGTAAGTAATTTCTTAAAGGTCTTTAGGAATTAAAGGCTTAATTCATGTGTTAAAAGGTAAAGTCTGAGAGATTATTGAGAAGATGCAGGAGTTGCTGACGGTGGTGTAAACCCAATTTATCCAGAATACAGCCCAGGCGATAAACGACACGGCTATAGGGGCGGTTTTGCGCCAGCGCGATGTCGCGTAACGATTTTCCGCGAGAGAGTTCCTGTAATACAGGCCATTCATCCCGGGAAAACCACTCTTTATTGATCCCCGGAGGTTCGTCTTCAAGAAGCCCCTGCTGAATGGCGGCTGCTGGCAACTGGCGTTCGAGAATCTGAAACGGCCCCGCAGCTTTGCAGAAGAGCCGGGTATCGTAATCATCAGCACGGATCAACAGATGCGGGGTGAGGAAAGGGGGGTAAAGACTGTATCTGCGCAACTGGTCCAGCATCTCGATAAGCGTTGTCGTGTTGCTGTCGGTATCCACAACCAGCCGCGCTGATGGCCATAGCTCAAGTGCATTAAACGCAGGTTCCAGCGTTTCGTAGTCGTAGCAGTTACTCAGGGGATATTGCCCATGCAGAAAACCGGCACGCAGGAAATTATCCTGAGTAACCAGGATAATGAAGGGGGCATCCGTTTTGCGCGTCTGGTTAACTGACTGGCTCAAAAATTCGAGACGATCAAAAAAAGGCAGGCGAAGAGGCGAGTGCGCAAATCCCAGTGAATCACTCCCTGTGCGACGTCGCCTGTATCGGCGTACTGTCATGCGCATCGTTTTCCTCCTGGCGATGACCGTTTAATTCTACGGCCACTGCCTGGATGGCCAGTGATATCCCTGGCCCAGTCCCGCTCCTGCCTGCAGTGCAAATGCATGATCCCTTTTTGTCTCAATTCCTTCGATAAGCACCTGCCCGGCAATCTGCGAACAGAGATTCACCAACTGCGCAAGCGCAGGGGTTGCACGTAATCTCCAGAACGCCATTTTATCGATCTTGATCCCGCTCAACGGTAAACGGCAGGATAAAAATGGATGTATTGATGTTTCATCAACGTCATCCAGCCAGATCCTGTGGCCCTGAAGGCTCAATTGTTGCAAATGCCTGACAACACGTTCTCGTAGCGGCATAGGCAGTGCAAAAAGAGAGGTCGGTTCGACGATTTCAATGTTTAGCCGTGGGCCGCCCCGACGCAGCAATCGCTGGAAAGCGTCCGTCAGGGTGAAGACAGTTATCGGCAGATTGATAAAAAGCGTATGGCCCGGAGGGGAATTTTTAAACGTGGCGAGTTGTGCCTCAAGCAACAAAAGTGATTGCTCAGGAGACTGCTCCTGAAAGAAAGGTTCACTTTTACGGTGAGGGGAGAGCACGCTGAGCACTTCGACACCGACAGTGCGTGAGGATGCGAGGGCGACGATAGGTTCCAGTTTGATACCGGTGATGTCGCGAGAAATTCGGCGTAACCGGCTGATATCGCCATTTGGCGGAGAGGTCTTCCATATCAGGTTTAGCGCTGTCACTCCATTGTCCTGTTGTTTGCCGGCCTCCAGGCGGCCGGGATACCACAGGAGAGTGTGACTGTACGAGAAACGTGAAAACAGCAGGCGTTACTTAATTGTGACCAGGCTTTTTCGCAGTGATACTTGCAATTCGAGGAGAAAAGAAAGGGGGATAAATGTTGAAAAAATCGACGTATATACAGGCGACTAGCGGCGATAAGAGGAGAAGAGTGGTAATCGTGCCAAAAGGCATTGACTCACCTGCTATTGACCGTATAATTCCACGCGTTTCACCGCAACGAAGTTTACTCTTCTCAGTGCGCCCTTAGCTCAGTTGGATAGAGCAACGGCCTTCTAAGCCGTAGGTCGTAGGTTCGAATCCTACAGGGCGTACCATTAAATTCAGTAAGTTACGCAAGTTTCAATCCAGTCTGATTTTCTCTTTGTACCGTATTTGTGTCATGATTATCAAAAATGGCATCTATTTTTTTGCCAGCCTGATTGTAAATAGACCCGTTTTAGTTCCATGCATTTTTTGAGATCCCGGCCAAATAATGGTGTTATCGATATTCCTCCGGCATCATATTGTTCAGTGATTCATGCGGGCGTTCACAGTTATATTCTGACAACCATTTTTCCGTGATTTCCCGTACTTCATTCAGCGTTCTGAACAGATAAAAATCGAGTATTTCCGTACGGTATGTCCGGTTAAAGCGCTCAATGAAAGCGTTCTGCGTCGGCATACCCGGCTGGATAAATTCCAGTTTTACTGCACATTTCTCTGCCCATTCAGCCAGTGCCAGAGAGATAAATTCCGGGCCGTTATCCATGCGAAGCATAGCGATCTCCTTCGTTGGCAGATTGATTATGCCGGATGATCTCTAAAAATGAATGGTCCGTTTTGCCGGGATACTTACATAAATTTTCCAGACCTTGTTCAATATCGCGTAAATCGAGTAGCGCACCCGGTTTAGCCGGGAAGCTATTTAATAGCGAAACATAACGTCCGCTTTGTGGTGTGAATTTCACATGCCGGACAGTGCCTGGTAAAATAATAAGAGTAAGCTTACCTGAATTAAGATTTTGCTTAGGTGCAAGTATTCGCGTTGTGACATAACCGTGATTGATAAGTCGGTTTTGTAATACGCTCATTAGCGCATTAATCCCTTTTCCACCGAGGCAGTGACCTGTTGCCTGATCGGCAAGTTTCTGAAGCGGCAGCCAGTGGGGTAATTTTTCACGTGGCTGTAGCGTTACCTGCCGGATAGCGAAACACGGTATTTCATAAGGGAAATCAATCTGTTCTGAGATGACGTTCTGGGATGAAAGTCGTACATCATGCACGGGCGGCGTCAGTTGCGCTTCGCGGGCCCGCTGGTTTTCCTGCTGGAAAATAAGCTGTTCGTCAGCTAATGGGGCGCTATATCCAGAGGACAGAAAATAAAATGACGCTGCTATAAAGGGCGGGCTGAATCACACGCACGAAAAATTCCTTTTAATTTTTATATAATTATTGGCTAATAATCCATAATTTAGCCGATGGCAAGATAATGAAATTGCTCCACTGGAGTAATGTTCTTGTGCAGGCGTTAATAATAAGACTGGCCGACAGGCTGAGTAGGCTATTAAGAGATTTAATCATTGTCAATTCGTTATTTTTAGGAAGAGAATGCAAAAGGTTTATTTGGGAAGCGAATTAATTATTATGATGAATATGTCCTGTATTAAATTTGGGAATAATGTTTCTCATTGAGTGGGGCTGTTGTTGCCTCTTTTGCCGTCCTGTGACGTGGATGACGACGATGATGTCAAAACAGAGCTTTCACGAAGCGCAGGTAGCCAGTGACTGACAAGCGAATCAGAAGAAATCTGCGAGTCTTAGACAGCTTGCATGCGTAACGGTTTTGTATCAAAACTCACTCGTGAGAAGGTAAAAAAGGGGAGGGCAGTGGAGGTCAAAGGATGTGTATTACGGCCCTGGGCACAGTATTTCAGGGAATACATGCGTTAAATAAGAAGGTCCAAAATAAATAGAGTGCTAATGAATTTAGGTAATGTTTCTTCACCTTAAGGCTTTCCTAATATTTTATTTGAACACTTTTTTTAATTGGATTTTTATCACTTTAAACCCAGCTATTAAAGTATTTTACACTTTTACGATTTATATTGAGTGATAGTAATTATCATTAGCGTTTTTATATGCTTTAATCTTTTTCACTCGACTGTATGTTGTTATTCACCTGGGCTTATTAAGGATATTTCCATGAATTCTCGCTTATTGTCATGCTTTTCTCTCGCCTTATTATCGTCTTCAATTCTCCTTTCAACTCAATCAGTTGCAGCAGAGAATAATGAAGGCATTGTGGTGTACAACGCGCAACATGAAAACCTGGTGAAGTCGTGGGTTGATGATTTTACGAAAGAAACCGGTATTAAGGTGACGCTGCGTAATGGTGGTGATAGTGAGCTGGGGAATCAGCTTGTTCAGGAAGGAAGTGCATCTCCCGCGGATGTCTTTTTGACAGAAAACTCGCCGGCAATGGTGCTGGTCGATAATGCAAAACTGTTCGCACCATTAGATGCGGAAACATTAAAGCAGGTTCCTGCGGAATATCGTCCGGCTCATGGTCGTTGGATTGGTATTGCGGCACGTAGCACCGTATTTGTCTATAACCCTGAAAAACTCAGTGAAAAACAATTGCCTCTTTCTCTGATGGATCTGGCAAAACCTGAGTGGAAAGGGCGTTGGGCTGCGTCTCCGTCAGGGGCTGATTTCCAGGCGATTGTCAGCGCGATGCTGGAGCTGAAAGGTGAAAAGGCCACGCTGGAGTGGCTCAAAGCGATGAAAGCCAACTTTGTTGCCTATAAAGGTAACAGTACCGTGATGAAAGCGGTCAATGCGGGTCAGATTGACGGCGGCGTCATCTATCATTATTACCGTTTTGTGGATCAGTCCAAAACGGGTGAAAACAGCAAAAACACCCAGCTTTACTACTTCAAACATAAAGATCCCGGTGCATTTGTGAGCCTCTCTGGTGGTGGTGTTCTGGCTTCCAGTAAGCACAAAGAGCAGGCGCAGGCATTCATCAAATGGATCACCGGTAAAGAAGGACAGACATTGCTGAAAACCAACGACGCGTTTGAATATGCCGTGGGTGTTAATGCAGCGTCCAACCCGAAACTGGTTCCTCTGAAGGATCTGGATGCGCCGAAAGTTGAACCGTCTTCGCTCAACAGCAAGAAAGTCATCGATCTGATGACGCAAGCTGGTCTGCTGTGATCCAACGGGTAAAGTGAGCGCCTTATGTCTGGTCTGAGTCTCACCCTCGGTAAAAATAGCCTGCGCCAGCCCGCGCGCAGGCGTCCTGCTTTGCCGATGGTCGCGTTAGCGGTGCTGTTTTCATTACTGGCACTTTTGCCTTTGGGTTTTATTATTGCCACAGGCATAGAGACCGGCTGGGAAACCATTAAGGCTCTGGTGTTTCGCCCGCGTGTTGCTGAGTTGCTCAGCAACACGCTGTGGCTGGCCGCGCTGGCGGTTCCCGGTTGTATTATCCTGGGCGTGGCAATTGCCTAGCTGACGGAACGTACCACGCTGGCGGGCCGTCGGGTATGGTCTGCGCTTGCGGTCGCGCCGCTGGCAATCCCGGCGTTTGTCCAGAGTTATGCCTGGGTCAGTGCTGTTCCTTCGATGCATGGCCTCTCTTCTGGCATTTTTCTCTCTGTTTTGGCGTACTACCCGTTTATCTCTATGCCGGTGGCTGCGGTGTTGCGCCGTCTGGATCCTACGCTTGAAGATGTCGCCGCTTCGCTAGGAACACCGCCCTGGCACGTCTTTTTCCGCGTGGTGTTGCCGCAGTTAAAACTCGCGATCTGCGGTGGTGCGCTGTTGGTCGCGCTGCATTTGCTGGCAGAGTATGGCCTGTTTGTCATGATCCGTTTTGACACGTTCACCACTGCTATTTATGACCAGTTTCAGTCCACTTTTAGTGGCCCGGCAGCCAATATGCTGGCAGGGGTTCTGGCGCTGTGTTGCCTGGCAATACTTCTTCTGGAAGGGGCGACACGTGGCAAAGCGCGCTATGCCCGGATTGGTGCGGGAGCCGCGCGTGAGCAAAAGCGCTGGCCGCTGAGTCGCACTATGGCTGTGCTGGGGCAATTGCTGTTTATTGTATTGATCGTTCTTGCGCTGGGCGTTCCGCTGGGTGTGCTCTGCCGATGGATATGGCTTGGGGGCATTCAAAACTGGATGGGCGCCGATCTCTGGTTCTCCCTGCGCCAGACGCTGATGCTGGGGCTGGGGGGCGCGGGGTTGACGACAGTATGCGTTATTCCCATTGCCTGGCTGGGGATACGTTACCCGCACCGCCTTTTCCGAATGCTGGAAGGGTGTATATACATCACCAGTTCACTGCCGGGGATTGTAACTGCTCTGGCACTGGTCACCGTGACCATTCATTATGCGCGCCCCATCTACCAGACAGAGGTAACGCTTTTTCTCGCATACCTGCTGATGTTTATGCCCAGAGCACTCATCAACCTGCGTGCCGGGATTGCACAAGCACCGGTTGAGCTGGAAAACGTTGCGCGCAGTCTGGGCAGTTCACCCGCGAAAGCCTTATGGAGCGTAACGATGCGTCTGGCTGCACCGGGTGCGGCGGCAGGCGCGGCGCTGGTGTTCCTGGGGGTCAGTAATGAACTGACCGCAACGCTGTTGCTCTCCCCACTGGGAACACGCACGCTTTCAACCGGTTTCTGGGCGCTTACCAGTGAGATCGATTATGTCGCCGCAGCGCCTTACGCCATGCTGATGATCCTGATCTCGCTGCCGCTGACCGGTATTCTTTATATGCAATCCAAAAAAATCGCAGGGCTTTGACATGCTTGAATTAACGTCGATCTCGAAATCCTTTGCTGACGTGCAGGTACTTGTGGATCTCAATCTGACTGTTGCCCCTGGCAGCAGAACCGCGATTGTGGGGCCCTCTGGCTCCGGTAAAACCACGCTGCTGCGGATCCTTGCCGGGTTTGAAACGCCGGACACGGGCCGTATTGTCATGCAGGGAAGAATGCTGTTTGACGAAGGGCTGTTTGTCCCTGCGCATCAGCGCGGTATTGGATTTGTTCCGCAGGAAGGTGCGTTGTTTCCCCATCTTAATGTGGTGGACAATATTGCCTGGGGGCTAAGTGGAACCCGTCAGGAGAAAAAACAGCGTGTCATGGCGCTGATGGAGATGGTTTCGCTGGACCGGGAGCTTGCCACACACTGGCCGCATGAAATATCCGGAGGGCAGCAGCAGCGTGTGGCGCTTGCTCGTGCACTGGCACAGCGTCCTTCGCTGATGCTGTTAGATGAGCCGTTTTCTGCCCTTGATACCGGGCTTCGCGCAATGACGCGCAAAGCAACAGCCGATCTGCTTGCCGAAGCTGGCGTTGCGTCTATTCTGGTGACGCACGATCAGAACGAGGCTCTGTCATTTGCCACGCAGGTCGCCGTGATGCGTGCCGGTCGGTTTACCCAGGTGGGTACGCCTTTTGAGGTTTATACGCAACCGGTTGATGAAGAAACCGCACTGTTCCTCGGTGATGCGCTGGTGCTTCCCGCACAGTTTTCCGCTGGACGAGCACGATGCTTACTGGGCGAGGTCCTTACGGACCCTGCGCAGGGAAAGGGGCAAGGGCGGGTGATGCTGAGACCTGAACAACTGGTCATTACGCCATGTTCACCACATGAAAGCGTAATCTCGATTATCGATGTTGATTTTACCGGGCATTTATCAACGCTCACGCTTGCGATACCTGGCGAAGCCGTTCCGCTGACGCTGAAAACAGTGAGTCAAGCGGGCTGGCATCCTGGTGCGTCGGTGCGCATTGATATCACCGGTAAGGCGCAGGTTTTTTGACGCAGACTTCGCCTGAAACATTGCCCACCAGTCGGGTGTGATAAAAGAATAACCTTGATTTATTGGTATATTCTGAGGTTCTCAGCCAGGCTAAGAGAGCCAATATCTGAAGACGAATTGCAGTATGACGCCCCTTTGTCCGAAAGGGGGTATTCCCGGAGACTTCGATGCTTGAATTACGCCCCAACTGTGAGTGCTGTGATTGTGACCTACCGCCAGCATCAAGCGATGCCCGGATCTGTTCGTTTGAATGTACCTTTTGTGTCACCTGCGCGGAGGGAAAACTGGCCGGTATCTGCCCAAACTGCGGTGGAGAATTGGTCCGCCGCCCCATCAGGCCTGCGGAAAAACTGATAAACAACCCGGCCTCCACCCGTCGGGTGTCATCCTCGCATTAACAGGCATACTCACGTTGCTCAGCCACCATCCTGATCAACTCATTTGCCGGAATCGGCCGACAAAAATAATACCCTTGCAGGAAGTCGATATTCTTCGCCCGTAAGTAGTCAGCCTGGGCCTGCGTTTCCACGCCTTCAGCGATGATGGTCAAATGCATTTTTTTCACCAGCTCGATAAGGCTGTCAACCAGGCGAGTATCGCTGTTTTCGCCAATCTGGCTGACGAATAATTTGTCAATTTTGATAAATTCAGGGTTCAGGGCGTAAATGTAAGAGAGATTCGAATACCCTGTTCCAAAATCATCCAGCGCGACAGAAATATCGGATTTTCTTAAAGTCGCAAACCACTCGCTTAGCTGTGGTGTGAAATGCATTGGGTGTCTTTCCGTGATTTCGATAACCAGATGAACGTGACTGGCGGCGAGTCGGTGCAAAAGCTCGACAGTATCTTTCTCGAAATGGGGATCGAAACAATTATGGGCGCTGAGGTTAATGCAGATATACAGCCCGTCAGGGAAAAGCTGAATCTGATGCTGGAGATCTGAAATAACCTGCTGTATCAACTGGTGAGTCAGCGGCGCAATAAGGTTATTCTCCTCCGCCACAGGGATGAAAATATCAGGTGAAATGTAGCCATAAAGAGGGTGTTTCCATCTGGCGAGCACCTCCACGCCGGCGATCTTACCTGTTTTCCCGTCGATAAAGGGCTGATAAAACGGCACGATCTGGTGCGAATGGATCGCGAGGTTCAGAGCTTTTGCTGGCGGAATAAAGGGTGAGAGTCGTCGCCTGCCAAAAAAACGCGCCAGGAAAGCACTGAGACCTGAAAGCGTTGCGGGTGGGTTTTTGGGTAAAGTATTCATGGCTTACCTTCATTTCGCTTCCGCCCGGAAAGCGTACTTTTTCCAGGCGAGAGGTTCATTATCAGAATTTAACCCAGTCAGCCTGGTCGTTGGTTTGGACACGTTTAACGGCGGCAGTGTTGGCGATGTTTCTTCTGCTCATTCTGCGTCGTTCATCGCGCCCCACCGGATCTTTTGATACCTGGAATATAGCGACCACATTCTCAAGCTGTATGGCCTGCTCTTCGAGTGAACCCGCAGCAGCGGAGGACTCTTCCACCAGAGCCGCGTTTTGCTGTGTGGTGGTGTCCATCTCAGCCATGGCCTGTGCAATTTGTGAAATACCCCGGCTTTGTTCGCCGGTGGCAGCGGCTATTTCGTTCATGATGTCGCGTACCTGGGCCACTGACATCTCGATTTTAGACATCGCATCGCCTGCGTTTTCCACCAGGCTAAAGCCGGTATCCACATGGACGACAGACTCCTTAATCAGGCTTTCGATCTCTTTTGCCGACTGAGCGCTACGTTGGGCGAGCGTTCTTACTTCGGCGGCGACCACAGCAAACCCTTTTCCCTGGTCGCCAGCCCGCGCGGCTTCTACGGCGGCATTCAGTGCCAGAATATTGGTCTGGAATGCGATGCTGTTAATCACGGTTGTGATTTCAGAAATCCGGTGCGAACTGCTGCGCACGTTTTTCATGGTGTCGATGACTTTCAGCGAGATCTGGCTTCCTTCGCTGGCCTTCTGCGATGCTTCTTCGGTCAGCAGGCGCGCATGGTTAGCATTTTCCGCATTTAGCGCAACGGTTGAGGTGAGTTCTTCCATGCTGGCAGCGGTTTCCACCACAGCGGCAGACTGTTGTTCCGTTCGTGCGGAGAGATCCATATTGCCTGCGGCGATTTCAGTCGAGGATTGCGAAACGCTGCTCACTCCATTGCGAACGTCGATAATGATCTTCTTGAGATTCTCGTTCATCTCAGAAACCGCCTGTATTAGCAGGCCAGGCTCATCACGGCGGGTGCTGGTTAGCGTGCTGGTCAGATCGCCTTTGGCGATTTGTTCCGCGACACGCAACGTTTCACTGAGTGGCCGGGTGATTGATACGGTAATGCCCATTGCCAGCAAGATGCCTAAAGCAATACCTGCCGCCGCAACAACGCTCATTTGCATCTGGACGCTGTCGACGGTATCAGCAACTTTTTGTTGCTGGCTGGTAAAAAGCGCCTGAATGGCCTGGGTTAATGCCAGTGCTTTGCCGGTTAAGGCTTCAGATAGCGTCGACTGATCGGTCCAGACCTGTTTAAAGTTTCCCAGTTCGGCTGCAATCGACTGCATATCGGTGATGCCGGTCTGTAGCCAGGGTTTTTGATCCTCCGCGACGACTTGTAAAAGTTGCTCTGAATCGGCTTTGGCAGCGGCGATGCGTGTCAGAATTCCTTGCCTGAGCTCATCTGTAGGATGTTGTTTATACAGTGAAACCTGGGAATCGATGTCGCTCATAATAAAAGCAACCTGCGCAGCAACCAGCGTCTGCTGAGGAGGCAGAGAGTTGCCCCGGCTTAATCTGGAGGCTATCTCTGAGTTATCACAGAGATTTTTTGTGTCGAGTTTACGTTCGCTCTCTTTTTTGGCAGACAGCGATTTGGTGAAGGGGGTAAGCGTTTCAATGTAGCTGTTCACGGCATTTACCGTGGCATCAACGGCCGCTTTGCCGCCTGGTTCCCATGTCAGAGAACTTAAGTCTGTCACTAATTGCTGCATATGCTGCGCGGCAGCATTCGTCTGATCCAGGTACTTTTGATCAAGCGTGTATTGAAAATTGGTGCGCGCCAGGCGTACCACCGACAGCGTGTTAAACAGGTCTGCAGTGTGACCATTTTTTACAACCTTGTCCTGAATGTTGAGTAAGCCAACGAGCCCAGAAGCCAGGATAGCAAGGGTAGCCAGTAAGATGGTTGCAAAGCCGAATGATAATTTTCTGCTAACGTTTAAATTTAAAAAACGGTTGAGTATTCTCATATATTATTCCCGCGTCGACGAATGTCGATTAACAATATTATTGTGCTATGTCTCTGAACATTGAGAAATTAATTGGTGGTTTCGGGAAGATGAGAAAAAAAAGCCCCTCGCTTATTCGCTTAGGGCAAAACCCCTGGTTGACATCACTCATTCAGGGTATCTATTTTCTCTTCTTTATCTTTCTGAGTGAGACAGACGCTCACTCATTTTATAATAAATTGGGGTGACATCATGGTAATTCACAATGTAGCCTCGGCCTCTGATGTTTTTGATAAAATCGCCGGGTAACCCCAGTCGATTGAGTTTGTCATTCAAATTGTGGAGAACTTGCCATAATCTCTGTGTAGAAGGGCTTAAGTTATTTTCTTCCCAAATCTTCTCAAATAACTCTTCTTTGGGTACAGGCGTATTTCTGCCATGCTCCAGAAGATATAAAAATAACTTCAGCATTGTCTCATTAAAATAAAGTGATGCAAAAGTGATACTTTTATCCGTATGACAACCTGCCAAGCGGTACAATCTGCGATTAAGAATGTCGAAGTGAATTTCATCACCAATCATAAATCCATATAGAGAATAACTCATCTCATTCCTGCCTGCGTTTATTAAAGTAGCCTTGTACCCCTGCATTCGAATATGGCAATAAACCTTATCTTTTATATGGTGGATTATATGGCTGCTACGAATGCTTTCCAATACACACCCCTATGCACTATGAGAAATGGGCTGTTTAATCTTTGTTTATGGTGCTCTTGTTTGCATAAATGGTATTGGTGGAATTAAATTCTGTACTCGTCGCCTTTGGCGCTGTAATTCACTAATTATGCTTACATAACCTATTGCTCAAGATTAAATTTCAAATTTATAACACAAGTTGGAATTAAATGCTGATTCATGAGGTTGTCCTCATCAGTCTCCCACTTATGCAAGGTGATGCCATGAGAGTAAGGGGATGGCGTCAGTAAGAGGAGTGAACTTATATGATTTATACTGAATTATGACCGGAATACTGACGGTTATACGAGGGTAAGATAAAGAGTGGGAATCTTACAATTTATTGATTAGTAGAGATAAAGTTCTGAATCAGATTTCTTGTCGTCGCGCAGATGGCATGACGATGAAAAGAATATCTCCCGAGGTGCTATCCGTGGTTAAGCCATGACAAAAGTGTATCTGATTAATGACATGCTGCTTTTTGAGCCGGAAATGCGCCGCATCGGGCCTTTGGCAGGCTATCCCGAACGCTCCGTGTCGCTGCACGGCCCGGTAAGTGAGTGCCTGCTACAACTCCTTGAACACAATACACAGGTGCTTACGCAGCGCTTTTTATTTTCGGTTGTTTGGGAGAGGCAGGGCGCGGTCGTCACCACTAATGCGCTTTATCAAACCATTGCGTCTATTCGCAAGGCATTGAAAACCGCCGGACTTGCGGATGATATTATTAAGACCCTTCCTAAGGAGGGATTTGAGTCCGTTGCTTCACTGCGTGTGGGAGATCGCGATGAGTTTCTGATGCCACATGATCCCCCGTCAGTGGCCGTCGTGACAGAAAAAATCGCTGATATCATTGAACCTTGCGCGCAAACACCCGTCGTTAAACAACGTTCATCCATTGCGTATTGGCTGGCGGGGGCGATGTTTATTTTCTGCTGTGGTGTCTTTTTTATGACGCTTAATGATGATGCGTCTGTTTTTACGAATTACCACAAAATGGGAAATATTGGTGGTTGCGAGGTGTATTCTTCATGGCAGGATATTGATAAAAGTCGCAGTACATTTGACGCGCTTTCCTTACGGTATCCTGTGACCTGTAAACCCGGCATGGTGGCCTATTTGACACTCAATCATGCGCAACATGGAATATCGGTGATTACCTGCGATCGTAATCCTAAAGACGGCGAGGCAAATTGCAACTCTATCTTTTACAGGCAGCAATATCATGAAGATAAATAATACCGTATTGTGCTGGTTATTGATTGTGATTGCAATTATAACCCCGTTACTGGGGGCGGCATATATTCACTATCAACGTAATAATTTTAGCTGTGAAATTCACTCAGCAATAGTTGATGATAATTCCGTTGTTGATGTGATTATGAATTACACCCTGAATCAAGGGGTCGGGAATTATGAATCTTCTGGTGAGTATATCGCAAAGGGGAAAGACCCTATCGCCATTAGCAATAAAATAACGTTTCACTACTGGAGAGAGGCGGACAGGGTGATCATGATTTCCGACGAGACAAATTCACTGCCTAAAAGAGTGGAGGCGTACAGAAGCTATATTCCAGACTTCTTCCAGCAACGCGATCGTGGCATTAGTTTGCAAATCACCCGCGCTAATACTTCCAGTTATCTCTTTATTTATGGCGGCGCCCCCATTTTCTACTGTTCAAAAAATTAGCGAACAGCGACCGGAGTAGCAGGTATTCCGGTTGTGTTTTAACACAATGCCTTGATTTACACTTGATTACATAAAGATAATGAGTATAGTTCTCATTCTCTTTAGTGTTTGCGGCATTGATGGATATCTCCCGCATAAGCAGTGAGTACTGCTCTCACAAGGAACACTGAGTATTTACGGTGGACTTTGCACTGGCCTTACAGCACGTAAACACAATCAGATCGCCTGCAGCATGCGACGCAAATCCCCGCCTGAATGACCTCTTGAACGGTAAAGGATGTTCCCGATGACCAAAAAAATGTCTGCGCTGGCTTTGCTTGTTGCAGTTTCTCTCTCTGGTTGTGCAACTCAGCGTACCGCGACCTCTGTGCCTGCGCCTGAAGCAAAAAAAGCGGCAACCGCCCCGGAACAGACGGGCGTCATCAAACGCGATCTGGCTGATGGCTTGTACGAAATGGTTCTGAGCCCGAAAGCGGATGCGCTCTACGTCGCCAGTTCCGAAGGCTTTAAAGATGTGCAGGGCGGGGTGATCTACAAACTCGATCCCGCCACGCTGAAAACGATTGGCCGTAGCCATACCGATATGAAGAACTTTGCGATGGCGATGTCCGCCGACGGTCAAACTGTGTATGTGACCAACTCTCTGGACGGCGGCATTAGCGCAGTCAGTACGGCTGACGGCAAAGTGAAAAAACGTCTGATGTTCACCGAGCGCAACAAAGAAGGTTTCCCGTTTGGCGCACGTGAAATCTTACTGCATGACGGCGTGCTGTACGTCGGCGGCGTGGGCGATCCGGCGGTTATCTGGGTAGTCGATGCTGAAACGCTGAAGCTGAAAAAAACCATCAAAAATGCCGGGCAGTGGGTGACCGGCCTGCTGTGGTCTGAGCAGACAGGTCGTCTTTATGCGGCCAACGGTGGTGGCGAAATTCTGGTTATTAACCCGCGTAACAACCGTATCGAAAAACGCTGGAAGCCGCTCGGCGAAAAACCAGCGCTGTTGCTGAACCTGGCGGAAGATAGCGCCACTGGCCGTCTGTTTGTCACGGATAACTCCAAAGCCAAAACGACTCTGGTGCTGAATATCCACACCGGAGAGGTGATCAAGCCGCTCGATGTGGGCGACTCACTGGCGGTGAAATTCAATGCTAAACGCAATGAGCTTTATATCACCCAGCGTGAAAGCGGCAAACTGCTTAGCCTGGATGCCACCACCTATGCTGTGAAGCAAACCTGGGATCTGCCACCGAATCCGAACAGTCTACTGTTGTCGGCGGATGGCCAAACGCTGTACGTCACCGTTAAGCAGGCTTTCAACAAAGACCACTCCACTAACGGGCCGGACAGCGTTGTTCGAATCGCTCTCAAATAAATAATAAGGCCCGGCGACGGGCCAATTTTGCGCGTGTTTTTAATGAGTTATTTATGAAATATACCGGGAAAATGAACAAAACCTTGCTGGCGCTGGCTATCGGCACGGTGACGCACTCCGCCTTTGCGGCGGATGCCAAAAAAGAAGACACCATTGTCGTCCAGTCGGCTTCAACCGGCGATTTCAAAGCGGGCGGCGATCAGCTTGTCCCGGCCTTCCTTGACGGGCAGGTCGCAAACGGTGGACGGATGGGCATGCTGGGCCAGCAAAATGCGATGGACGTGCCATTCAATATCATCAGTTACACCTCCAAGCTGGTGGAAGATCAGCAGGCTAAAACCATTGCTGACGTGGTGGCGAACGATGCGGGCGTTCAGTATGTGCAGGGCTATGGTAATAGCGCAGAAAGTTTCCGTATCCGCGGTCTGAAGTTTGATGGCGATGACATGACCTTTGGCGGCCTCTCTGGCGTGCTGCCGCGTCAGGTAGTGGATGCGCAAATGGTGGACCGCATTGAGATTTTCAAAGGGGCAAACTCCCTGATGAACGGTGCGGCCAGTTCGGGTGTCGGCGGGATGATCAACCTTGAGCCAAAGCACGCCGGTGAAACACCGCAAGCGAAAGTGGGTGTGGATTACACCTCTGATTCTCAGATCGGAACCACGCTGGATGCGGGCCGTCGTTTTGGTGACAGCGATCAGTTTGGCGCACGCGTTAACCTGGTTCATCGTGAAGGGGAAACCCCGATCGCGAACGATCGCCGTCGTACCACCTTGCTCTCTACGGGCCTGGATTACAAAGTCGACAATTTCCGCACCTCGCTGGACGTTGGCTATCAGAAGAAAACCTTCCACGGCAGCCCAACCAGCGTCAACGTCTCTGCGGTGGATTTCATTCCAACCCCGCCTAAAAACGATCGTAACTTCTCGCAGAAATGGGCCTATAGCAATATCGAAAACGAATTCGGTATGTGGCGTAGCGAATACGATATTACTGATAACTGGACGGCATATACCGGCCTTGGCGCGCAGCATGCGCATGAAGAAGGTCTTTACAATGCACCGAAGCTGCTGGATAAGAGCGGCAAAGCGACAGCCAGCCGTCTGGATACTAACCGTTTAAGTGACACGGTGAGCGGCATGGCGGGTATTCGCGGTAACTTCAATACCGGCTTTGTGTCACACAAGGTCAACGTTGGGTACTCGGCGCAAACCAAAAATGAAAAAATTGCGTGGAAAATGTCGAAGGCGGCGGATAACCCGTATACCAACATTTACCACAATACCGGTGTTGATACTCCGGACAGCACAAACTCGAACGGGAAGGGCGGAAAATACAGCGATCCGTTAACCAGTGGTCGCACCCGTACTCAGGGCTGGTTGTTGAGCGATACGCTGGGTGTGTTTGACGATAAACTGCTGTTTACCGCCGGGGCGCGCCACCAGAAAGTGGTGGTTCGTGGCTATGACAAAATCACGGGTGCGGAAAACGATGCCGATGGTTTTGATGGCAGCCGCTGGATGCCAACTTACGGCGTGGTCTACAAACCGTGGGAAACGTTGTCTCTTTATGCTAACCACACCGAAGCGTTACAACCGGGTAAAACTGCACCAAATACCGCGACGAACTATGGTCAAAGCACCGGTATTGTTCATTCCAGACAGAATGAAGTGGGTGTGAAGGCAGACTTTGGCCGTGTGGGCGGTTCTCTTGCGCTGTTTGAAATCAAAATGCCGTCGGCAATCCTCGACAGTGAGACCAGGCACTATGGTCTGGATGCGGAGCAGCGTAACCGTGGTGTTGAGCTGAATATTTTCGGCGAACCAATGCTCGGGATGCGCCTGAACGCCAGTGCAACCTGGTTGCAGGCAGAGCTGACCAAGACCAACAATGGTTTGAATCAGGGTAACGATGCCATCGGTGTGCCGAATTTTTATGCGGTGCTGGGGGCGGAGTATGACATCAAACCGATTGACGGCCTGACGGCTACTGCGCGCGTTAATCATTCAGGTTCGCAATATGCCGATCTGGCGAATACTAAAAAGCTGGACAGCTACACCACGCTGGATCTGGGGATGCGCTATCACTTTGCGGTCAACCAGAGCCAAAATCAGATGACTGTTCGCGCAGGCATCGACAACGTAACCAATGAAAACTACTGGGCCTCCGTGGATGATTCGGGAACTTACCTGACTCAGGGCGAGCCGCGTACCTTTAAAGTTTCTGTTGGCTACGAATTCTGAGTTCCACCCTCGTTATCAGGGGCAAGGATGCCCCATCCATTCCTGGGCCTTTAACTTGCTACCTCCAGCATGAAGTGTTAAAACGTGCCCCTTCGAAAAAAGAGACAGGGGTAGGGCGTGAAAGACGCGTCATCCGCTTCAGACGGTATTTCTGAAGCCTCGTCGGAACAGACTCCGACGCTGCAACGTGGTTTGCAAAACCGGCATATTCAGTTAATTGCCCTGGGGGGCGCCATCGGCACAGGGCTGTTCCTGGGGATTGGTCCTGCGATTCAGATGGCCGGGCCTGCGGTCCTGCTCGGTTACGGTATTGCCGGGGTTATCGCTTTCCTGATCATGCGCCAATTGGGTGAAATGGTGGTTGAAGAGCCGGTATCAGGTTCATTTGCCCATTTTGCCTATAAATACTGGGGACCGTTTGCGGGCTTCCTTTCCGGCTGGAACTACTGGGTGATGTTCGTGCTGGTGGGCATGGCAGAACTGACCGCCGCCGGGATCTACATGCAGTACTGGTTGCCCGATGTACCAACCTGGATTTGGGCGGCAGCCTTCTTCATCATCATTAACGCCGTTAACCTGGTAAATGTGCGCCTGTATGGCGAAACCGAGTTCTGGTTTGCGCTCATCAAGGTGCTGGCGATTATCGGCATGATTGGTTTTGGTCTGTGGCTGCTCTTCTCCGGCCACGGTGGTGAGCGTGCCAGCATCGATAATCTGTGGAAACACGGCGGATTCCTCGCGACGGGCTGGAAAGGGCTGATTCTCTCCCTTGCGGTGATCATGTTCTCATTTGGTGGTCTTGAGCTGATTGGGATCACCGCTGCGGAAGCGCGCGATCCGCACAAAAGCATTCCAAAAGCCGTGAACCAGGTGGTGTACCGCATTCTGCTGTTTTATATCGGTTCGCTGGTGGTTCTGCTGGCGCTCTACCCGTGGGTCGAAGTGAAATCGAGCAGCAGTCCGTTTGTCATGATTTTCCACGATTTGAACAGCAACGTGGTGGCTTCTGCGCTTAACTTCGTTATCCTGGTGGCCTCGCTTTCCGTGTATAACAGCGGCGTTTATTCCAACAGCCGCATGCTGTTTGGCCTGTCAGTGCAGGGCAATGCGCCGAAGTTCTTAACCCGTGTCAGTCGTCGTGGTGTGCCGGTCAATTCCTTGCTGCTTTCCGGGGCAATCACCTCGCTGGTGGTGCTGATCAACTACCTGCTGCCGAAAGAAGCCTTTGGCCTGTTGATGGCGCTGGTCGTTGCGACGCTACTGTTAAACTGGATCATGATCTGCCTGGCGCACCTGCGCTTTCGTGCTGCGATGCGCCGTAAAGGGCGTGACACGCAGTTTAAGGCTCTGCTCTATCCGGCAGGCAACTACATCTGTATCGCGTTTCTGGCGATGATTCTGGTGCTGATGTGCACTATGGATGACATGCGCCTTTCTGCGATGTTGCTGCCTGTCTGGGTTATCTTCCTGTTCGTGGCGTTTACGCTGTCGCGCAAAAAGTAATGCGCGTAGTACCCTCTCCCAAAGGGGGAGAGGGTCTCAGACCAGCCCTTCCAGCCGTTTACCGACCCTGCAAAACATAACGCCACATACAGCCCATCTAATCGATCTCGACCTTTATCGTGACTCTCCTCCCATTTCTGTTTCGATCCGCAGGATCTTTATTTTGTAATCGATTACTTTTCATGTGAGCTGTTTTGTAATCGATTACTTTTTATGGGCGAGGCTTATCATGGTGTCAACAACTGAAAGTAGTGGAAAGGCGATAGCGCAGCACCGGCTTCTTGTGCCGCGTCTGTCGTTGATGATGTTTTTGCAGTTTTTTATCTGGGGTAGCTGGTCGGTCACGCTTGGCCTGGTGATGACTCAGCACAACATGTCTTTGCTGATTGGCGATGCGTTTTCCGCAGGGCCGATTGCCTCAATTCTTTCACCGTTTGTACTTGGCATGCTGGTGGATCGCTTCTTTGCCTCGCAAAAGGTGATGGCCGTGATGCATCTCGCTGGCGCGGCGGCCTGGGGCGTTGATCGCCGAAAACGGCGCGTTGCTGATTGGCCTGCTGTTTGGCTACACCTTGTGCTATATGCCGACGCTGGCGCTGACCAACAACATCGCGTTCCATAGCCTGGCAAACGTGGATAAAACCTTCCCGGTGGTGCGCGTGTTCGGCACAATCGGCTGGATTGTGGCGGGTATTTTCATCGGCGTAACCGGTGTGGCATCAAGCGTCACCATCTTCCAGGTGGCAGCGGCGAGTTCGGTGTTACTGGCACTGTATAGCCTGACGTTGCCACACACGCCAGCACCCGCAAAAGGTCTGCCTGTACAGGTTCGCGATCTGTTTTGTGCGGATGCCTTCGCCCTGCTCAAAACACGCCACTTCTTTATCTTTTCACTCTGCGCGATGCTGATCTCTGTGCCGTTGGGCACGTATTACGCCTATACCGCGTCGTATCTGGCTGATACGGGCATAACTGACGTCAGTACTGCAATGTCGTTTGGGCAGATGTCAGAGATCTTCTTCATGCTGGTGATCCCACTGCTGTTCCGCCGCCTGGGGGTGAAATACATGCTGCTGATCGGCATGCTGGCGTGGTTTGTGCGGTACGCCTTCTTCGCGCTGGGCGTGAGCGAAGAAGGGCGCTTCCTGCTCTATCTCGGCATTCTGTTACACGGCGTGTGCTACGACTTCTTCTTTGTGGTGGGCTTTATCTATACCGACCGTGTGGCGGGTGAAAAGGTGAAAGGCCAGGCGCAGAGTATGATCGTGATGTTTACGTACGGTATCGGGATGCTGCTTGGCTCTCAGATTTCCGGTGCGCTGTATAACCGCCTGGTGGCAGGCCAGACCGTGCCACAAGCCTGGGTGACATTCTGGTGGATCCCGGCGGTGGCTGCGGCGGTGATTGCACTGATTTTCCTGTTCTCGTTCAGGTATGACGATGACAAGGCGTAATTTTCTGGAGGTGTTATGAGGACGATAAAAGGACCGGGTATTTTTCTGTCGCAGTTTATCGGTGCGCAAGCCCCGTTTAACTCGCTGGACGGGCTGGCGGCCTGGGCTGCAAACAAGGGTTATAAAGCACTGCAAATTCCGTGTAACCATCCGGCAATTTTTGATGTTGCGAAAGCGGCTGCGAGCCAGGGCTACTGTGATGATATTCGCGGTCGACTGGCGGAACACGGGCTGGTGATCAGCGAATTATCGACCCATCTGGAAGGGCAACTGGTCGCAGTGAACCCGATCTATCGCGAGGCATTTGACCACTTTGCGCCCGCCGCCGTGCGCGGGAACGATATCGCTCGTCAGGCGTGGGCAACAGAGAAGGTAAAGCAGGCGGCGGCGGCTTCGGCAAAGCTTGGGTTACGAGCACATGCGACTTTCTCCGGCTCGCTGGCCTGGCCGTTTTTCTATCCGTGGCCGCCACACAATGCGCAGCGTTTTCAGGAGGCGTTTCACGAGCTGGCAAACCGCTGGCGGCCCATTCTGGATACCTTTGATGAACACGGTGTTGATGTCTGCTTTGAGTTGCATCCAGGGGAAGATTTACACGATGGCGTAACGTTTGAGCGCTTTCTTGCGTTGGTTGATAACCACCCGCGCTGCAATATTCTCTACGACCCAAGCCACATGCTATTGCAGCAGATGGATTACCTGGCCTTTATCGACATCTATCATTCACGCATTAAAGCGTTCCACGTTAAGGATGCGGAGTTCCGGGCTAACGGGAGAAGCGGGGTGTACGGCGGCTATCAACCGTGGATCAATCGCGCCGGACGTTTCCGTTCGCTGGGTGACGGGCAGATCGATTTCAACGGCATTTTCAGCAAGCTGACCCAGTATGACTACGACGGCTGGGCGGTGCTGGAGTGGGAGTGTTGTCTCAAAGAGGGAGAAACGGGCGCTCAGGAAGGCAGTGAGTTTATCCGCCGCCATATTATTCCGGTTTCGGATCGCGCATTTGATGATTTTGCCGCAGGAGGTACGAATGATTAATATCGGCATTATTGGCAGCGGGTTTATCGGTCCGGCGCATATTGAGGCGCTGCGCCGTCTTGGTTTTGTCCGGATTGTCGCACTCTGTGACAGCTCGCTTGCCGACGCGCAGGACAAAGCGCAGGCGCTGAACGTGCCGCATGCCTATGGCAGCGTCGAGGCGTTGCTCACCCATCCTGACCTACATGTGGTCCATAACTGCACGCCAAACCACCTGCACGCCAGTATTAACCGACAGGTTTTACTGGCGGGAAAACATCTGTTTTCTGAGAAGCCGCTCTGCATGACGCCGGAAGAGGCTCGTGAGCTGGTTGCTCTGGCTGAACAGGCGGGTGTGGTACACGGGGTGAGTTTTGTCTATCGCCAGTTTGCGATGGTGCGCCAGGCGGCGAGTATGATGCGAGCGGGAGATATCGGACGATTGTTTGCCTCCCACGGGAGCTATCTTCAGGACTGGATGCTGCTGGAAACTGACTACAACTGGCGCGTTGATGCTGCTCTGGGTGGCGCATCTCGCGCGGTGGCGGACATCGGTTCCCACTGGTGTGATACGGTGCAGTTTGTGACCGGGCGACGCATCACCGAAGTGATGGCCGATCTCTCCATCGTCTGGCCGACGCGGAAAGCGAACATGGCGGGTAATCAGACGTTCAGCCACGACGAACACGCGAAGTATGAGGATAAACCCGTTACCACTGAAGACTTCGGTTCCGTGTTGTTCCGCTTTGATGACGGCAGCAAAGGCAGTTTTAGCGTTTCGCAGGTGAGCGCGGGGCGTAAAAATCGCCTGATGTTTGAAATCAACGGCAGCGAGCAGTCAGTGGCGTGGGATCAGGAAGTTCCCCAGCAGTTGTGGATTGGCCATCGCGCACAGGCTAACCAGCTATTGACGGACGATCCTGGCCTGATGAACCCCGATGTGGCCGATAGCGCTCACTTCCCTGGCGGCCATATCGAAGGCTGGCCGGACGCGTTTAAAAACATGATGGCGCAGTTCTACGCTGCGGTACTGGCAGGAAGGATGCCTGAACAACCGCTGTTTGCCACTTTCCATGATGGCGCAGATGTGATGTATATCATTGATGCAATAGTAAAAAGCCATCAACAGCAGCGCTGGGTTCGCGTGGTGCGATGACGCGTTGCCCGGTTCGCCGGGCAACGAATTTATGATAGCCTGCATAAAACGCTAACCGCAGGATGTGTCGTCGTTATGTCAATTCAGAAAATCGCCCAGTTGGCCGGAGTCTCGGTGGCGACAGTGTCGCGGGTGCTCAATAACAGCGATACCGTGAAGGCGAAAAACCGCGAACGCGTTTTGCAGGCGATCAAAGAGAGCAATTACCAGCCCAATCTGCTGGCGCGCCAGCTTCGTACTGCCCGCAGTTACATGATTCTGGTGATGGTGTCTAACATCGCCAACCCGTTCTGTGCCGAAGTGGTAAAAGGGATTGAAGAAGAAGCCGAGAAAAACGGCTATCGCATTCTGTTGTGCAATTCCGGCTCTGATATCGATCGTTCCCGTTCAGGTTTAAGCCTGCTGTCAGGCAAAATCGTCGATGGCATTATTACTATGGACGCTTTCTCTAAACTTCCGGAGCTCTCCACCCTGATTGGCAACGCGCCCTGGGTGCAGTGCGCGGAATACGCCGACGCCGGGGCCGTTTCCTGCGTGGGAATTAATGATGTGGATGCCTCACAGCATGTTGTCAGCCAACTGGCGGAAAATGGCCGTCAACGAATTGCCCTGATCAACCACGATTTAAGCTACAAATATGCCCGTTTGCGTGAGCGCGGTTATAAGAGCGTGCTGCATTTGCGTGGTCTGGATTATCAGGTGGTGGAATACGCCAGCGATCTCAGCTATCACGCCGGGGTGGTGGCGATGCAAAAACTGCTGGCGGATGACAACCCGCCGGATGCGGTTTTTGCCGTGTCGGATACCCTCGCCGCGGGTGCGCTGCGTGCCATTGAGCAGGCAGGGTTGCACGTACCTCAGGATATCGCTGTGGTCGGTTTTGACGGAACGGAACTGGCTGAGATGATCTCATTAACCACCATCGAACAGCCGTCGCGGGATATCGGGCGTAAAGCGGTTAACCTGCTATTAAACAACATCGACAATCCGGATACGCCCACGGAGCGCGTGATGATGGACTGGCGCTATATTTCACGCGCCAGCGCCTGAGTTATTTCACGAATGCATCGGCCAGGGAACGAATATCGTTCCCGGTCGGTGATTGATGAATACGTAAACCAAACTCTTCTACAACGGCATAAATATGGTCGAAAATATCGGCCTGAATATCTTCATATTCTGCCCAGATAACGGTGTTAGTGAATGCATATATTTCTAACGGTAAACCGTTAGCGTCAGGGGCAAGCTGGCGTACCATTAAGGTCATATCTTTGCGGATCCGTGGATGGTTTCGCAGATATTCATTCAGGTAGGCGCGGAAGGTTCCTATATTGGTCATCTTGCGCAGGTTAAGCACCGACTCGCCTTCACCGTTTTTCTGATTCCACAGCGTAATTTCTTCATGACGAGCCGCCATATAGGGCTTAAGCAATTTAGCCTGTATTAACCGTTGCTGCTCCTGCGTATCAAGAAAATGGATGCTGGTGGTGTCAATATTCAAACTGCGTTTAATGCGACGACCACCAGAGGCTGACATTCCGCTCCAGTTAATAAAGGCATCGGATACCAGCGCCCAGGTGGGGATCGTCGTGATTGTATTATCAAAGTTGCGCACCTTGACGGTCGTCAGGCCGATATCCGTTACCGTGCCGTTTGCGCCGTATTTCGGCATCTCCAGCCAGTCACCGAGCTTGAGCATATCGTTGGCTGAGAGCTGAATCCCGGCTACTAAACCCAGGATTGGATCTTTAAACACCAACATCAGCACCGCGGCCATCGCCCCCAGACCGCTAATCAAAATAGCGGGCGACTGGCCAATGAGCAGGGAGATAATCAGAATACCTACCAGGATGGCGCTCACCAATTTAATGCCCTGGAAGATCCCTTTCAGCGGCAACTGCGAGGCCGTTGCCATTTTTTGTGACAGGTTGAAAATGACATCCAGCAGTGAGAAGAAAGAGAGCAGGGCATAGACCATTACCCACAACTTTGCACTGGTGGTGAGTATATCTGCTGCTTCACTGCCTTTTTGCAACCATAATACCGCCTGAACATTGACAATTATCCCTTGCAGGGTAAAAGCCAGGCGGTGAAATAATTTATTCTGGGTAATGATTTGCAGCCACAAATGGCTGCTGGCCTGGGCGCGTTTTTCAAAGGCGCGCAGCACCACTTTGTGCAGAATAAGATGAACAATGATGGCGGTAAGAAAAATAATACCAAAGATAATCACCAGGGATGTGGTGTGGTTAATTTCAATGCCTAACTCTTCTACCTGAGCAATTAATTCCTGCATAACGTCTCCTGTAATGATGCAGCCTCATGATGACGGCTGCCGATCCATTATGCAAATCAGGTCAGGCTTATTTGGTCGCGTGGCAGGGTTTCACCACCGGCAGACACAAACGGTGACGCATACGTAACGTTGCCAGCGCCAGAACCACCATCATCAGGGTTTCCACCACCAGGAAGACGTTAATGGCCTGTGCGAAATCCCCGTGATGGTTTTGTAGCGCGTGCAGCAAAATAGCCCCAAAAATAGCCGGGCCTAATCCTAATGCCGCCTGCTGAAGCGTACTCAGAATGGCGCTGGCTGCGCCGGCATCGTCAGGCTGGATATCGCGCATCCCGATGCGGTAAAAACTGTTCACAATCAGCGCCTGCCCGTAGCCGACCAGCCCGGTGGCCGGAGCCAGCGTCAGTGCCGTGTTGTGCAAACCCCAAAGGCTGAATGTGGCGATCAATGAGACAAGACCCACAATCTGTATTGCCAGGCCCGTCAGCAGAATGGTGCTGGTGCTGTAGCGGGCGATCAGCCGTGGTGCGAACCACGCAGAGACAAAGTACGTCACGCCAAGCGCAATAAAGCTGTTCCCGGATTGCCACGGCGCCATTCCCAGGCCTGTTTGCATGGTCAGCGCCATACAGAACATAAAGCCGGACCAGACGCTGAAAAATAGCATTGCAATCAGCACGCCGAAACGAATGCTATTGAGTTTCAGCAGGCGCGGGGGGATCAGCGGATGATCGTTTTCACGCTCTTTTTTGCGCGCGTTCATCGCCATCAAACAGGCCAGTGGAATAATGGCCAGTAGCGCGGCCTTCAGCGGCCATGACCAGTGCCACTGTGGACCTAACGCCATCGGGAAGAGCAGGAAGCAGAGGATGGCGGCCAGCAGCACCGTTCCTTGCCAGTCGATTCGTGATGGGGTATCGCGGCGTGTTTCAGGGACATAATGACGGCTCAACCCCAGCACTAACAGGCAAATGGGCACATTGATGAAAAAGGCATTCCGCCAGCCAAGCCCGGCGATATCTGCCGATACCAGCCAGCCACCGCCCATCTGTCCGACGATAAAAGCGATGCCGCCAATTCCGCCAAACAGACTGATGGCTTTGGCATGCGCCGTACCTTTTAGGGTGACATGTAACGTTGCCAGGATTTGCGGCATGATCAATGCCGCGCCAGCACCTTGTACAATGCGTGCGGCAAGCAGTTGCTCAATGTTACCCGCCATCCCGCACAGCAAGGAGGCCAGACCAAAACTCGCCACGCCCCACATAAATAAGCGGCGGCGACCCAGGTTATCCCCCAATTTACTGCCCAGAGCCAGGCAGACAGCAAAAGCCACCCCATAGAGGGCAACAATCAGCTCCAGTTCGGTTGCTGTGGCGTGCAATGACTGGGTAATGGAGTCCAGCGCCACGTTGGTGATTGAGGTATCAATCAGCGGCAGCATCTGGCCGGTTAACAGCAATATCAGGCCTGCGCGACCTGGTGAAACAACTGACGTATTCATGGTAACTCCATTGCGTCATTCAACAGATGGTCGTAGCATCGGTGATCTTTAAAACGGGGACCAGTTCTTGCTTATACTGGTATTGGCACTACCATGCAGGAGGTACTATGGCGCTGATGTCTGAACCCGTCACTTCGCTTCAGGGTGACACACGAAAACAGCTTGGCGCGTTTTTACGCGCGCGGCGAGAGAGCCTCGATCCTCAGCGTCTTGGCCTGCCACGAAGCGGCCGCCGTCGAACGCCCGGCCTGCGCCGTGAAGAGGTGGCTGTGCTCGCGGATGTTGGCGTCACCTGGTACACCTGGCTTGAGCAGGGAAGAGACGTTAATCCGTCGGGTATTGTGATGGCCGCAGTGGCGAAAGCGCTCCAGTGTACTCCGACCGAAACCCGTCACTTATTTGTGCTGGCTGGTTTACCGCCCGGCGAAGCGCCGCAGACAACCTGCTGCGAGGGTATAAGCGAGGGCACGCGTCGCCTGCTCGATACTCTGATGCCAAAACCCGCCAGTATTCAGAAACCAAACTTTGATATCGTGGCCTGGAACGACAGTTTCGGTCATCTGATGGGCGTCGATTTCAACACGATCCCTCCGGAAGATCGTAACTGCATTTACCTCTTCCTGACTCACCCGGCGTGGCGAAGCCGGCTGGGTAAACGCGACGATGTGCTGCCCATTTTCGTCTCCTATTTCCGGGCGGCGATGGCGGAACACCGGGGCGATCCGCAGTGGGAAGCACAACTGGCGCGTTTCTTTGCCGTTTCCCCGGAATTTGAATCCCTGTGGCATCAACGTTACGACGTTCGTGGCGTGGAAAATCAACTGAAGCTGTTCACCCATCCTGATTTGGGCGACTTCAACCTCCAGCAGATGTACTGGTACTCCGCACCGCGAAATGGCTCACGGTTGCTGGTCTATCTGCCGGTAGATGACGCAGGGGAAAGGGCGCTGACGTGGCTGGCTGAACAGGCTGTTATACTCAGGTAAATCCGGTTAATTCAGGGAGTGAAGATGAAAGTCACACGTAAGCAGGAGCGGCTTCTTCGCCGCGCACTCACCGACTGGGAACAGGAAGGGGCGTTATCGGCTGAGGAACACCAGCGTCTGGCGGGAACATTAAAACGTGTGACGATGGACTGGCAACGCCTTAGCCGCTATGCCTTCTGGACGTCGCTTGCCTGTATCGTCATCGCCATGGGCAGTCTGTTCTCCGACAGCGAGCTAATGGCGCGAATGATTGAGTTCTTCGCCTTCTCTTCTCTTGCCCGAATTGGGCTGCCTGCACTCCTGGCTGTGCTGTTTTATGTGTGGGGATTCAGTCGGCAGCGACGGGAAACTCAGTGGCATTACAGTACTGAAGCGATGCTTTTCCTCGGCGTAGTCTTTACTGCTATTGCCTTGTGGCAACTCGGTGAACGGCTGGATAACGGTAGCGGACATATTGCGCCGCTGTTCCTGGCGGGGTGTGTCATATACGGACTGGTGGGCTTTTTGGGGCGTTCGGGTCTGGTCTGGCTGTTCTTTTTGCTCTCTCTGGGTAACTGGTTTGGGGCGGAAACCGGCTATATGTCCGGCTGGGGCGCATACTGGCTGGGGATGAACTATCCGGTGCGGTTTATCTTCTTTGGTGGCGTGCTGTTGGCGGTATGCTGGCTGCTTCGGGCAATGTTGCAGACCCGTCATCTCTATACCACCAGTAAAGCGATTGGGCTGACTTACCTGTTTATCGCGCTGTGGATCATGTCGATTTTTGGTAATTACGATATCGATAACTGGTACGGCGTGACGCAAGCGGCGCTACTGCCCTGGGCGCTGCTGTTTGCCGTCGCGGCGGTTCTCTGTATTTATATCAGCCTGAAAACCGACGACGGCATGTTGCGCGGTTTCGGCCTGACCTTCCTCGCCATTAACCTGTATACCCGCTATTTCGAATACTTCTGGGACGGAATGAATAAAGTGGTGTTTTTCCTGATTCTGGCAGCATCGCTGGCGCTATTAGGGCGCTATGCGGAGAAGATCTGGCACGCGGGACGCCTGGCGAAATAACTTTTTTGCGAGCAGCTTTCAGGGACCGTCATCTGAGATCGGTTTACGGTGGTTAATGCGTGTAATGTTAAGAAAATCCACGGCGCTAGCATCATTTCGATGAGTAATAAAGCGGACTATAATTACATGATGAGAAACAACCCGATGCCACCACTACTGATTGATTCTGCAGATTTCAGCCAAAAATGAGGGCTTATCGCCATACCGAGGCCTTTCTTGCGCGTGGCACAGCAGATTTTAAACTGCCGGGATTTGAATTACCTGAAGGTAATCGTCTCTTAACATCATGTTATAGCGACGAATTTTGCATTGTGACGACTGATGACGGAAAACCTTACACGGTTTATGCCGTTAAGCTGCAGTTTCATAGTTTGACGGGCCGCTAAAGCGGCCCGTTTGCATTAGCACTCAGTCACAATCGTGCTTAACGGCAGGCGTGATTTCGGCAGGGAGGCGTTGAAATCCTCCACGCTGTGGTGGCCGACCGGTACAACCACCAGGCTGGTATAGCCTTTCTCTTTCAGACCAAACTCTTCGTCTAAAATCGCGGCATCGAAACCTTCAATTGGTACGGCGTCCAGACCCAGAGCGCCAACGCCCAGCAGGAAGTTGCCCACATTGAGGTAAACCTGTTTGGCCATCCACTGGTCGTCATCTTTCAGGTCGACACGGTGCATATCGGCAAAGTAGCAGCGGCCTTTGTGGTTGGCGGCTTTGGCTTCTGGTGTCGCAAAACGGCCGTCGATCTCTTCCTGATCCACAACGCGTTCAAGCCAGGCATCATCCATTGCGGTTTTTGCGCAGAAGACAACCACGTGTGACGCATCCAGCATTTTACGTTCATTAAACACGTACGTGCCTGCCGCCGATTTTGCGACACGAGCTTTGCCTGCATCGGTGCTGGCGACGATGAAATGCCATGGCTGGGAGTTGGTGCTGGACGGGCTGAACTGCAGCAGGGTTTTGATTTTTTCAGCTTCTTCAGCGGTCAGTTTTTTACTTGCGTCGAACGCCTTCGTGGAGTGGCGTTTTAAGGCGACAGAAATGATATCCATAACAACTCCTGGTGATGTGAATTCGCCCGTATACGGGCGCGAAAGGAAAGCAGATTACAAGGGTAAACGGAAAAAGATAAGGGCGATTCGGGCGGTTAAACTGTTCGTCTGTGGCGAACAATCAGGCCGGACGTAGCCACTTCTGGTCTTTTTTAGGTAATTTGTCGACCACCAGATTCCATGAATCAACGATCAGGTCGCTCACCAGGTCTGGGGTGATGTCGTCTGCCGAGTACAGAGAGATCCAGTGTTTTTTACTGAGGTGATAGCCGGGTTCGATACCGCGATAGATCTGCTGATTCAGCAGGGATTTTTCCGGGTCAGATTTCAGGCTGACATGGGGCCGCCCGTGGGCGACGGCCATGATCATAAAAATTTTGCCGCCTACCTTAAAGACGTCAAATTCCGGGCCAAACGGCCAGCAGTGTTCGGTGAACGGTTGTTCCAGCGCCACGCGTTTTGCGTGTTCCTGCAAGGATTTACTGTCCATTGATATCCTCGATGGCGAGTGCGCGCCACATAGCTTCGAAGCCGAGGGATTTAAAATCAACGGCACGGGATGGGTCGCGGGTGGCAAATGACATGGTGGTTTCTGCCAGCGATAAGAACATCGCATCCCCGAAGGTGCGGAATTCATCGGACATAAATACCGGGCGAACTGAGCGGCGGCACAGTTCATTCAGCTCCGGAAACATATCGTGGACCGCCTGTTCGGTCTCTTTCGAAATTTTCTCGCTTACGCCAAGCTGACGGATCGCGCCGTGCGCAATGGGATTGCGAATGCCCCAGTCCACATAGCTGTTCCAGATATTGCGGGTATGCTCTTTTGGCAGGGTGATGGTGCGATCCAGATTTGCCAGCATGGTCTGGCACAGATCTTGTTTCAGGTGCAAATAGAGGGCATTGAGCAGATCGTCTTTAGTGGCAAAATAGCGAAACAGCGTACCTTCGGCGACGCCTGCGTTACGGGCAATTAATGCCGTTGACGCGGCAATACCCGACTGCGCAAATGCTGCGGTTGCTGCCTCAAGTAACGCCTGTTTTTTGTCTTCACTTTTCGGACGTGCCACTAAATTTTCCCTCCTGTCAATTCTTAAAACCACGATTGAAACATGTGCTTTGCTACGCTGCAACGCCGAATGTCAAATAACGAAAACGTCTTGACGACTTTATCATCACATCTATAATGAGTGCTTATTCACTCATAATCAAGTTTAACCCGCGCAAACCACCGGAAGGGGCGCGTTTTCGGGTCAGGATATGAAAAAGCCTCTTTTTGTCTGCGTGGTGTTTGTCATGATTATTGCGTCTGCTGCGAGTTTACCGTTTGTTCTGAATGCCGGATTTGGCCAGCCACCACAGGGTGCGCAGCTAAGTGAAGTGGAAGCCTCCCCGCAGTATCGCGACGGGCGATTCCACAATACGCTCCCCACGCCGGGCTATAACGGCGACAAGAATATGCTGGTGGCGATGTGGGAATTTCTGACCCAAAAAACAGAAAATGCTCGTCCAGCACAGCCGCTGCCGCTGGTGAAAACTGACCTTGCAAGCTTGCCGCTGGAAGAGGATACGCTGATCTGGCTCGGCCATTCTTCCTGGTATATGCAACTGGCAGGGAAACGTATCCTGATCGATCCAGTTCTCGGCGATTACGCTGCGCCGTTTTCATTCCTGAACAAAGCGTTTGCCGGGGAATACCCGTGGCGCGCAGAGAAAATGCCGGATATCGATCTGCTGATTATCTCCCACGATCACTACGATCATCTGGATTACGCCACTATCAAAGCGTTGATGCCAAAGGTGAAACGGGTTGTTACGCCATTGGGCGTCGGTTCTCATCTGCGCTACTGGGGTATGAAGCCAGAAATTATTGATGAGCGTGACTGGAACCAGTCGGTGCGAATCAGCGATGACCTGACGGTTCATGTGCTGCCCGCTCGACACTTTTCCGGGCGCGGAATTAAGCGTGACCAGACCCTGTGGGGCAGCTTTATGTTTGTGACCCCGCAGCAGAAGGTCTACTACAGCGGTGATTCCGGCTACGGCCCGCACTTTAAAGCCATCGGTGAGCAGTTTGGTGAGGTGGATTTAGCCATCATGGAGAACGGTCAGTACGACCAGGACTGGAAATACATTCATATGTTGCCGGATGAAACCGCGCAGGCCTCCGCCGATATTAACGCGAAAGCGGTCGTGCCAGGGCATAACGGACGCTTTGTGCTGGCAAAACACAGCTGGAATGACCCGGTTATCCAGCTGACACGGGCAAGCAAAGATAAACATTATCGGTTACTGACGCCGGAACTGGGTGAACCCGTTCGGGTGAACGACACCACCCAACAATTCAGCCAGTGGTGGGAATAAAAGATGTTGAACCGAAGCGCAGAAGGGGCGAGCAGTATGACTATTTCCGCTCAGGTTATCGATACTATCGTTGAGTGGATCGACGATAACTTACACCAGCCGTTACGCATTGAAGAGATTGCCCGCCACGCGGGTTATTCGAAATGGCACTTACAGCGGTTGTTTATGCAATACAAAGGGGAAAGTCTGGGTCGTTATATCCGCGAACGCAAGCTGCTGCTGGCCGCACGCGATTTACGTGAATCGGATGAACGTGTGTACGACATTTGTCTGCGTTATGGGTTTGATTCCCAGCAGACGTTCACGCGTATATTTACCCGCACCTTCAACCAGCCACCAGGCGCGTACCGCAAAGAAAATCACAGCCGCACGCATTGATGTATTGCCCCTCTCCTCTGTGGGGAGAGGGGCCCAGACTGCACTCTCAATTACCAGCGATAATTCACGGTTGCCGTTACCGTACGGCCAATCCCGTAGAAACACGCCGTATCACTGGCGCAGGATGCCACGTATTTGGTATCCGCAATGTTATTGACGTTGAACTGGATGCTGGCGCCCTTCAGGCTGCTGTTCATTTCGCCCAATTCGTAGCTCATCATCGCGTCATATAAATCAACCGATGGCACTTTGAAGGTGTTTTTGGCATCGCCATAGCTTGTCCCGATGTAGCGTACTCCCACACCCGCGGTCAGGCTTTTCAGCACGCCGTCAGGAAGGGTATAGCTGGCGAAAGCCGATGCCATATGTGCTGGAATTCGTGACGGGGTTTTGCCTTCCGTTCCGGCGACCGTCGTGCTTTCTGTTTTGGCATCGGTATAGGTGTAGGAGCCAATCAGGTTGATGTTATCCATTAGCGTGGAGTGGATCTCAAATTCAGCCCCTTTCGAGCGCACCTTGCCTGCATTTTCAAACCAGCCTTCGGCGCTGTTGTAAGTGGCGACGTTGTCCTGCGTTAAGTCGTACAAGGCTATTGTCATCAGCGTGGTATCAACAGGCTGATATTTCAGGCCGATTTCGGTTTGCTCGCCAGTTGTCGGTTTAAACGGAGCAACGCCCGGTGCGCGATTGGTTTGCAGGCTCGGTTCAAAGGAGGTGCTGTAGCTGATATACGGCGACAGGCCAAAATCGAACGCGTACAGCAGGCCAGTACGCCAGGTGAACTTACTGTCATTCTGCTGTGTAAGGCTATTGTCGGTAAAATCGTTTGTGCGGACTTCGCTCCAGTCGTAGCGCCCGGACACCAGCCATTCCCAGCGATCCCAACTGACCTGGTCCTGCACATACAACCCCATCTGGTCGAGGTTTTGCTGTTCATCCGTGGCGGTACTGAAGGTGCTTTCATCTATATGAAGGCCATAAACCGGGTGTGTCCAGTCCATGTTATATTGGGAACCCATCCCGCGCTCCAGCAGCTGCTTGTCTTTACTGGTCTTATAATCCAGTCCGCCTAACAGCGTGTGGCTGATCTCTCCGGTGGCAAACTGCGCTTCCAGTTGGTTATCCAGACCGAACTCGTCGGTGGTGCGCTCTTCATGCTGAGCACGGCGCGTGAGCACCGTGCTGTTGGCGGCACTGTTGGCATACACCAGATAACGGTATTTCTGCTTAATGGTGGCGTAACGTGCATTCTGGCGGAAGGTCAGGGCATCATCGAACTGGTGTTCAAATTCGTAGCCAATCATGGTTTGCTCGCGCCATGACTGATCGTAATTCGGGTCGCTGACGTTAAAATCGCGCGGAATATAGCGCCCGTTAGCACTGTTCACCGTCCCGTAGGCGGGCAGGAAGTTACGGTAGCCCGCATCGGGATCTTTCTGATAGCTCGTCAGCAGCGTAAAGCGTGTCTGATCGTTGGGATACCAGGTGATCGCCGGGGCAATCGCCATACGCGTTTCTTTATAATCCTCGACCTGATTATGCTGCGTCCGGGCAATGCCGTTTACGCGATAAAGTACGCTGCCGTCGTCACTGAGCTTGCCGCCAAAATCAAACGCTCCTTCGGCCAGATCATGGTTACCGGTACGGAACTGTACGTTATGGATAGCATCACTGGTCGGGCGTTTGCTGGTCATGCTGATAAGCCCGCCGGGGTTCACCTGCCCAAACAACACGGATGCCGGGCCGCGCACCAGTTCAACCCGCTCAAGCAGCCACGGATCCATCGTGCCGGTTTGTGAGGAGGCGGTTGCACCATAGCTCAGTCCATCGAGGAACTTCGGCACATAGCTAAAGCCGCGCACAAACACTTCATCGTTACGGTTCGATGAGCCGCGGTATTCCGTGAAAACGCCCGCGGAATAGCGCAGTGCCTGTGACACCGAGGTGACATCCAGGGCGTTCATCTGATCGCGGGTGATCACCGACACTGATTGAGGCGTTTTCACGATCTCGGCGCTGGTTTTGGTCGCAGAGAGGGTTTTTGTCGCCACCATTCCTTTAACAGGCGCAGTGGGTTCTTCACTCACGCTCTCTGTTACCAGTAGCGTTTCTTCTTTTGTTTCTGCCTGAGCTGCAACGCTGAACGTTGTCATGCTCAGAAGCCAGAGTTTCATTATCTTATTATTTTTAAACATATTATTTATGCATCCTTGATTGCTATCGCCATAAAAACACCTGAACAACGCGCCAAATGATATTGCAAATTATTACCATTTGCATTAGCGTTGTTAGCAAATTTAGCGGGAGTAAAGTGGTCATGACGAGGGCATGGAGTGGGTTGCTGTTAGGGATCAGTACGTTGCCTGCACTGGCAACAACGTGCGAGCACTCGTCCATTCAGGGTGAGCTTCAGGGGAAGTTTGATGCCAGCGGTGAGGTCTGTTTTGTGCTCCCACCGCTGAGTGAAAATTATGTGTCTGCGACGCTGAGCGGCGTAACGGATGCCCGTTTACTGGACGGGCAAAACCGTCGTATCCGCACCCTGGTTGAAAAGGGGCCAGTGGACGGTGAACACACATTGCTTTTTGCCCTGCCTGTTCAGCAGAGCACCTCACTGGTGCTTCACGGCGAAGAGGGGAAACCGTGGCGCTTTCAGTGGCGGATGAAGGAAACCTCCGCGCTTCCCCGTATTCAGATGCTTGATCCTGAAAGCCCGACGTTGCAGGCGTTGGCTAAGACAGTTTCTGCTGGTGGGAGTACTGATGCGTTCTGGCAGGCGCAGATCCGGCAGGGAACGCCGATGGTGGAGCCGGTTGATGCCAGCCATAAACGCGTGACATTTTTATGGCGTGGCGCACGCGATAACGTCTTTCTTCTTGGCTCGCCAGCAGGCGATCACGATCCCCTGTTTCGTCTTGGAAATACGGATGTCTGGTTTCGCAGCTATGTGGTTCCTGCTGATACCGTTATGCAATATAAACTCGCACCGGATGTGCCGCGCGTGGAAGGCAGTTCGCGGGATCAGCGGCGGGCGATCCTGGTGAGTGCGCAGGCCGATCCGCTCAATCCGCAGACCTTTGGCGATCAAAAGACCGATCGCTGGAATCGCTATTCGTTGCTTGATCTCAGTCCTGCCCGTTATTGCACAGCGCAGGCCGTGGCACAACCGCTGGTATCCGGCACGTTGACCCGCAACAGGTTTGCCAGCCGAATTCTGGATAACTCGCGTGAAGTCATGATTTACAAACCGCGTGGGGCACAGCCTGCACGCTGGACGCTCATACTTTTTGATGGGCAGATTTATCAGGATGAGTACCATTTTGCCAATGTGCTGGACGGACTGATTGCCCGACACCATCTTCCGCCGGTCAACGTGGTCTTTATTGATAGCCTCGATCACGCCCGACGTGGCAAAGAGTTACCGCCAGACCCTGCATTTGCCGACTTTATGGCCCATGAATTACTGCCGTGGCTGCGTGGTCAGGGTATGGCGATGCAGCGCCAAAAAACGGTGCTGGCTGGCTCCAGCTATGGTGGTATTGCTTCGTCCTGGGTCGCGCTGCGCTATCCGCGCCTGTTTGGCAATGTGCTCAGTCTCTCAGGATCTTACTGGTGGGCTCCAGAAGGCGAAACGCCGGGCTGGCTGACACGCCAGTATCAGCAATCGCCACAGTATCCGGTTCGCTTCTGGTTGCAGGCGGGAAGATTTGAAACGGCCGGGCCAAACGGCGGAATTTACCGTAATACGCAGGATTTTGATCAGGTTTTACGGGACAAGGGTTACCGCGTCAGCTTCCATCCCTGGTCCAGCGGCCACGACTATGCGGCCTGGTGTGAAGCCTTGATCCACGGCATGCGAGACTTCGCGGGCTTACGACGCCAGTGAAAACCAGCGGCGCCAGATGAAACGCAGGACGAAAAACTCAATGGCGCCGAGCAATAAAAACCACAGACAAAACAGAATGGTATAGAGCTGGTTAAGGTCAACCAGATGCAATACGGTGATCAGTTTCTGTGCCACAACCAGCCCCAGTGAAGGTGCAGGGAGCAGCAGGCAGGAGAGAAGTGCCATCAGCAAAATTCCGCCTGCTGTTAACAGCGATTCTAATGGGTGTTTCATATTAATGTTAATCGTCAGTTAAAAACGTTATTGTCAGGCATCTCTTCACGTAAAGCAATGTATTCACTGGCCTCGCTTTTGACTAAATGCGAGTGCATTGTCCGGATAATTAATAACAAAAAAAGAATAATATTTCTAATGTCATTAAATTAAATTCTCGTTGTGTAAATTAATGTCATGTTCAGGAAATTAATTTTACAAACATATAAGTGCCATATCCAATTAACGTTGCAATAACAATAGCAGCGACAATATACAACGCCAGGCGGCGTCCGCGATAAATTCCAAACATGCTGTCTCTCCGTTTAGATGTGGTTTAGAAATATTTTGTAAAAATCATTTTATCGAATAAAGTGTAATGAATTTTGAATAACTCGACAGTAATTATATTGCGGCAGATCAATTTACTCCGCAAGAATTAAAAACAGTTGAAATCGAATGAATTAAAGCCCGAAAGGAATTCAGGCTTCCGACCACCGGATATTGAAGGAATTGACCCAATGACCAAGATGATGAACTCGCAGAATGTGCCACCCGCAGGGGGCAATGTGCAGGGGACGCCTTACCAGCAGACCGTTGAGCAAGTGCTTGCTCACAAGAAAAGCCAGGCTAACGGCCTGGATCGCGCAGAGGCTCAGGCGCGTTTGCAGCAATATGGCCCGAATGCATTGCCGGAGAAAAAAGGTAAACCCGCGTGGTTGCGTTTCCTGGCACATTTTAATGATGTACTGATATATGTTCTGCTGGCTGCCGCAGTACTGACGGCGGTAATGGGCCATTGGGTTGACACGCTGGTTATTCTGGGGGTGGCAGTCATTAATTCATTGATTGGCCATATCCAGGAAAGTAACGCTGAAAAATCGCTGAAGAGTATTCGTAATATGCTTTCCAGTGATGCCCGTGTTATTCGCGGTGGTAGCCATGAAACTATTCCAACGACTGAAATAGTCCCGGGCGATATTATTGTATTACGTGCGGGTGATCGTATTCCGGCGGATATGCGCTTGATTGAAGCACATAATTTACGTGTCGAAGAAGCGATTTTGACCGGCGAATCAACGGTGGTGGATAAACATATTAATCCGCTGAGCGGCGAGCTTTCGCTGGGCGATCGTACAAACCTGGTCTTTTCCGGCACGACGGTCAGTGCAGGCGGCGGCGTAGGCGTTGTTATTGCGACTGGACAAGATACGGAGCTGGGTCACATCAATCAGATGATGGCTGGTATCGAAAAGCACCGCACACCACTGCTGGTGCAGATGGACAAACTCGGCAAGGCGATTTTTGCCCTGATTCTGGCGATGATGGTGGCGCTGTTTGTCTTTAGCCTGGTACTGCGCGACATCCCAATGGGCGAATTACTGCTCTCGCTGATTAGCCTCGCGGTTGCTGCCGTTCCGGAAGGGTTGCCAGCGATTATCTCCATCATTCTCTCTCTGGGTGTACAGGCGATGGCGCGCAAGCGGGCCATCATCCGTAAACTGCCCACTGTGGAAACCCTGGGCGCGATGACGGTGGTCTGTTCGGATAAAACCGGCACGCTGACCATGAATGAAATGACCGTGAAAGCGGTAATCACCGCAGACAGTTGCTACCGCGTGGAAGGCAACAGCTACGAGCCGGTGGGCAATATCTATCTGGAAGGCAGCGATGAGCCGGTACAGATCCAGTCAGGAACGGTGCTGGAGCAGTATCTGCGTACCATCGACCTGTGTAACGACAGCCAGCTGATTCAGGACGAGCGGGGGTTATGGGGGATTACGGGTGGGCCGACTGAAGGCGCACTTAAGGTTCTGGCCGCTAAAGCCCACCTTACTCCGGTCATGACCACACTGATCAACAAGATCCCGTTCGATTCGCAGTACAAATACATGAGCACCCACTACCAGATCGGTAGTGAGGAGCAAATCCTGATCACCGGTGCTCCGGACGTTATTTTTGCGCTGTGCGAGCAGGAGCAGACTCGTCACGGGGCGAAAGCATTCAACCGTGCTTACTGGGAAGCCGAAATGGACCGCTATGCCAGCCAGGGGCTGCGTATGGTGGCGGCCGCGTTTAAACCCGCCACAGGTGAGCAGACGCTGACGCACGACGATCTGAGTCACGGTCTTGTATTCCTGGGCATTGCCGGGATGATGGATCCGCCACGCCCGGAAGCCATTGATGCGATTCACGCCTGCCAGCAGGCCGGGATCCGCGTGAAGATGATCACCGGCGATCACCCGCAAACGGCCATGAGCATCGGCCAGATGTTAGGCATCACCAACAGCACTCAGGCTGTTACCGGCTATCAACTGGAAAAAATGGACGACATCGAACTGGCGAATGCGGCAGTGGAATATGACATTTTTGCCCGTACCAGCCCGGAACATAAGCTACGCCTGGTTAAAGCGTTGCAGGATAAAGGCGAAATTGTCGGTATGACCGGCGACGGAGTGAACGATGCCCCTGCGCTGCGTCAGGCGGATGTCGGGATCGCGATGGGGATCAAAGGGACCGAAGTTACCAAAGAGGCGGCTGATATGGTTCTGACGGATGACAACTTTGCCACCATTACCAGTTCGGTGAAAGAGGGTCGTCGCGTTTACGACAACCTGAAGAAAACCATTCTGTTTATCATGCCCACCAACCTGGCACAGGGGCTGCTGATTATCATCGCCCTGCTGGCGGGGAACATTATTCCGCTGACGCCAGTGCTGATCCTGTGGATGAACATGGCGACGTCCGCCACGCTCTCTTTCGGCCTGGCCTTTGAAGCGGCTGAGCGTAACATCATGAAACGTCCGCCACGTCAGACGGGCCAGCATGTGATGGATGCCTTCGCAGTCTGGCGCGTGGCCTTTGTCGGAACCATGATTGCCATTGCCGCCTTTGTGCTGGAAGCCTGGCTTGCGCCGCGCGGCCACAGTGCAGAGTTCACCCGCACCGTGTTGCTGCAGATGCTGGTGTGCGCCCAGTGGGTCTACATGATTAACTGCCGCAACACTGATGGCTTCTCCCTGAACCGCGGTCTGCTGGCGAACAAAGGCATCTGGCTGGTCACAGGCGTGCTGTTGCTGCTGCAACTGGCGATTATCTACCTTCCGTTTATGCAGATGCTGTTCGGCACAGAAGCTCTCCCGCTGCGCTACTGGGCAATCACCCTGGTTATTGCAGGCGCAATGTTCTTCATCGTCGAAATCGAGAAGCGACTGACCCGCAGATTCCGTAAAGCTGCATAATCTGACACCTTACTCCTCACCTATCCCTCTCCCGCCGGGAGAGGGGCTCGCCCGGCTTTCTCCCTTAGCCCTTTGGGGTGCGGAGCGGAGTGAGGGGAAACATCCTGAGGTAATCTCAATGAAACTGACTTCCCTGCGCGCCGCACTGGCCTGCGCACTCCTGGCCTGCACCCTGCAAACCGCATTTGCCGCTGTTCCGGTTCGCGTTGCGACCGTAGAGGAAACCACGCATGCACCAGAGCGCCAGATCCCAGGCCGTATCGAAGCGATTCATACCGTGGAACTGCGTGCGCGTACGGAAGGTGTTATTACCCGGACGCATTTTCGTGACGGACAGTATGTGAAAAAAGGCGACGTGCTGTTTGAACTGGACGATGCTGAACCGCGCGCCGCCGTCAGGCTGGCACAGGCTGAAGTGAAAAGTGCGGAAGCTACACTACGCCAGGCGCAGCAGCAACTGACGCGCTTTGAAAGCCTGAAAAATGGTAATGCCATCAGCCGAAATGACGTGGATAACGCGCGGATGCAACGTGACGTGGCGAGCGCGGCGCTGGAGCAGGCGAAAGCCCGTTTAGAGTCCCGCAATGTCACGCTCTCCTATACCCGCATCACGTCGCCAATTGACGGTCGCGTGGGGCACAGTCAGTTTCATCAGGGAAGCCTTGTCAGTCCTGCCAGCGGTGTGCTGGTGGACGTGGTACAACTCGACCCCATCCGCATTGCCTTCGCGCTGGAGGAAGGGGCATTTGCCACCAAAGCCGGACAACATGCCACTCTCACGGCGTTAAAGCAGGCCTGGCAGGCGCAAATCGATAACGGCAGTGAACGTGTCCGCGGCGAGCTCACGTCGGTTGACAACCGTATTGACCCACGTACTGCCAGCGTCATGTTACGGGCGGAATTTGCAAACCCACGCCACCGTCTTCTGCCGGGAGGCAGCATCACCGTCTGGCTGCGTCCGCAGTCAGAGCAATCTTCGTTGCTTCTGCCCGCCGCCGCGGTTGGACAAAACGGCGCCGGTTTTTTCACCTGGGTGATTGATGCTGAAAATAAAGCTGAAAAACGTGCGCTGACGCTGGGTAGCCAGTCAGGCCAGCAATTCCATGTGCTGTCGGGGGTCAACGTCGATGAACGTGTCGTCACGGATGGTGCGCAACGGTTACAGGATGGCGTTGCCGTTCAGGTATTGCAGTAAGGAGCCGCTATGCTGACCTTTTTTATCAAACGCCCACGTTTCGCGATGGTGATTGCCCTGGTGGTCACGCTGCTGGGGGCGATTGCCCTGAAGCTGATTCCGGTGGAGCAGTACCCGCAGATCACTCCGCCAGTGGTAAACGTCAGTGCCAGCTGGCCTGGTGCAAGCTCTGCCGACGTGGCGGAGGCCATCGCCACGCCACTGGAGACACAGCTTAACGGCGTGGACCACATGCTCTATATGGAGTCGACAAGTTCTGATGAAGGCGCATATAGCCTGAGTATCACGTTTGCTGCCGGAACGGACCCGGACCTTGCCGCGATTGATGTGCAAAACCGTGTGGCGCAGGCCGTCGCGCAACTGCCTGCCGACGCACAGCAAAATGGTGTACAGGTGCGCAAGCGAGCCAGTAATCTGATGATGGGGGTGAGCCTTTACTCACCGGATAGCACCCACTCGCCGCTGTTTGTGAGTAATTACGCCAGCACCCAGGTGCGAGAGGCGCTGGCACGTCTGCCGGGCGTCGGACAAGTTCAGATGTTTGGTGCTCGCGATTACAGTATGCGTATCTGGCTGCGTCCCGATCGCATGAACGCCCTGAATATTACTACCGATGACATCGCCCTGGCGCTGCGTGAGCAAAATGTGCAAGGCGCGGCCGGGCAGATTGGAACGCCACCGGTCTTTAACGGCCAGCAGCAGACCCTGACCATCAACGGGCTGGGCCGACTCAATCAGGTTGCGGATTTCGCCGATATCATCATCCGCGCGGGTGAGCAGGGGCAACTGGTGCGCCTGCACGATGTTGCGACCATTGAGCTGGGCTCACGCAGTTACAGCTCTGGAGCGCAGCTTAATGGCCACGATTCCGCCTATCTTGGGATTTACCCTACGCCAACCGCCAATGCTCTGCGCGTGGCGGAAGCGGTGCGCGGCGAGCTTGAGCATCTGGCGAAACGCTTCCCGAACGATTTAACGTATGAAGTGAAATTTGATACCACGCGTTTTGTGGCCGCGACCATCAAAGAGATTGGTGTTTCGCTGGCACTCACGATGCTCGCCGTGGTGGTGGTGGTTTCCCTGTTCCTGCAAAGCTGGCGTGCGACGTTGATTGTCGCACTGGCGATCCCGGTTTCACTTATCGGCACGTTTGCGGTGCTCTATACGCTGGGGTATTCCGCCAACACGCTTAGCCTGTTTGCGATTATTCTGGCGCTCACCATGGTGGTGGACGATGCGATCGTTGTCGTCGAAAACGTCGAAACATTGATGGCGGAGGGGCAAAGCCGTACAGAGGCCACGGCCAACGCACTGCGCCAGATTGCCGGGCCGGTGATCGCCACCACGCTGGTATTACTGGCGGTATTTGTGCCGGTGGCGTTGCTACCAGGGATTGTCGGGGAGTTGTACCGTCAGTTTGCGGTGACACTCTCTACCGCCGTCACTCTTTCAAGCCTGGTGGCGCTGACGCTGACCCCTGCGCTGTGTGCTTTACTGCTTCGCCCGCGAACCGGATATCCGGCGGCGATATTTCGTGGCTTTAACCGTGGGCTTGATGCGACGCGTGAGGCCTACACCCGGCTGGTGAACCGCTTCAACCTGCGGCCCTTGGTGGCGCTAGCCGCGACGTGCGTTGCGGCTGCCGTTGTTGCCTTCAGCTTCATGTCGATGCCGAAAGGCTTCCTGCCTCAGGAAGATCAGGGTTACTTCTTTGCCAGTGTGCAGTTGCCGGAGGCCGCGTCCCTGGAGCGTACCGAAGCGGTGATGGCTACCGCGCGTGCGCTTATAGCCGCGAACCCGGCAGTTGACGATGTGATTCAGGTTTCCGGTTTTAATCTTCTCAACGGGACGAGTGCGTCGAACGGTGGGTTTATTTCGGTGATGCTGAAAGACTGGAGCGAGCGTCCGCCGCTGGACGAGGTAATGGGCACGTTGCAGCGTCAGCTTTTCGCCTTGCCGGAAGCCACCATTATGACGTTTGCACCACCGACATTGCCCGGTCTGGGGAATGCCTCCGGGTTTGATCTACGTATTCAGGCGCAAGCGGGGCAAAGCCCGGCGGAACTGGAGCAGATTACCCGGACTATTTTGCTTAAAGCCAATCAGCATCCGCAGCTTAACCGCGTCTTTACCACCTGGAGCAGCAACGTGCCGCAGTTGACACTCACCGTGGATCGTGAGCGTGCCGCAAAGCTTGATGTGCCCGTTTCCCGCATCTTCAGCAGCCTGCAAACTGCGTTCGGCGGCACACGTGCAGGGGATTTTAGCGTCAACAACCGTGTTTACCACGTTGTGATGCAAAACGAGATGCAGTGGCGTGAGCGCGCTGAGCAAATCAGCGATTTATACGTGCGGAGCAACAGCGGCGAGCGGGTGCGTCTGAGCAACCTTGTCACCATTACGCCAACCGTAGGTGCGCCGTTCCTGCAACAGTACAACCAGTTCCCGTCCGTGTCGGTCAGTGGATCGGCTGCTGAAGGGGTGAGCAGCAGTACCGCGATGGCGGTGATGGGTGAACTCCTGGCGGAGAACCTGCCTGCGGGTTATGACTACGCCTGGAGCGGTATGTCGTATCAGGAGCAGCAGACCGGCAACCAGGCTGTCTGGATCGTGCTTGCGGCGGTGGTAATGGCGTGGCTGTTCCTTGTGGCGCAGTACGAGAGCTGGACGCTTCCGGCAAGCGTGATGCTGTCAGTCCTGTTTGCCATCGGTGGGGCGCTGGTCTGGTTGTGGATTGCCGGGTACGCTAACGACGTATACGTGCAGATTGGCCTGGTGTTGCTGATAGCCCTCGCGGCCAAGAACGCGATCCTTATTGTCGAGTTTGCCCGTGCGCGGCGCAATGAAGGGATGGCGATTGTTGATGCTGCCCGCGAGGGGGCGTCACGTCGTTTCCGCGCGGTAATGATGACCGCTGTTTCCTTTATCATCGGCGTGTTACCGATGATGCTGGCAACCGGTGCGGGAGCGCAGAGCCGTCGCATTATTGGTACGACGGTGTTCAGCGGCATGCTGGTGGCGACCGTTGTCGGGATTGTGTTTATTCCGGCGCTGTTTGTACTGTTCCAGCGTTTACGTGAGTGGGGACATCGGCTTACGGACTAGTGGCCCACAGTTCACACTGTTTTTGTACCAGCGAGGTCAGCGAACCGCCGTCATTAATGAAATCTCGCATTCGCTGCGACTCACTTTTGCCCTGTTTTAACATCAGGGCAATTTCCGTTATCGCGCTCGTCGCACCTTGTTTTTCGGCTGACGGGGCGACGCGCTCCAGCAACCACGCGATATCTTCTGCGATAGTCTTTTGTTCCCCGGTATTGACGTCCGTCAGAATGCCATCCAGGCCGTAACGACAGGCCTGAAAGCGGTTAAAACGGTAGAGCAGAAAATCTTGCGCCTGATGTTTGTAAGGCCGCTCCGTCAGCAGCCAGTGCGATGTTGCCTGAATCAGTCCGGCGATGTTAATGGCCTGAGCAAGCGTTAGCGGGGTATCCATCACCCGGACTTCTACCGTACCGAAATGCGGGCCAGGACGAATGTCCCAGTGCAGATCCTTAATGCTGTCTATCATACGGGTGGCGCTCAGGTGGCGGAACAACCCTTCAAATTCCTGCCAGTTGCTCACCCACGGCATTTGCCCGTTATCCGGAAATCCCGAGAAAATATTGAGCCGGGATGAGGCAAACCGGGTATCTGTCCCCTGCATATAAGGCGATGTCGCCGCCAGAGCAACAAAGTGTGGCACAAAACGGGAGAGACCGTGTAGCAGGTAGATTGCGTCATCCCCATTTCGGCAGCCAATGTGGACATGCTGGCCGAATACCGTTGCCTGCAAAATCAGATAGCCAAAGCGCTCCAGCGTGATGTTGTAGCGTTCGTCATCACACACCTCCTGGCGCTGCCATTTCTGAAACGGATGCGTCCCGCCACCGCAAATCTGGATATGCTGCGCCGCCGCTGCGCGCAGAATACGTTGCTGTATCACTGAAAACTGTGCGGCAGCCTGGTCGATGTTCTGACAGACGCCTGTCGCGATTTCGAGCATGCTTTGGGTGATGTCATGCTTCACTTCACCGGCTTTGATGTCGCCTTTAACGGCAGCGATGAGGGCGGAAGAGTCCTGGCTTAGATCGTACCCCGGCGGATTAACCACCTGTAGTTCCAGCTCAATGCCAAGGGTGAAAGGTTCAGAAGAATGGAAGTCGGGTAAAGGCATGAGGCGCTCCGTTGACGGGGATGAATTGAGTATAGACAACGGAGGCGTTCTTCTTTTCCCGAGAGGGGAGATGCGTTTTTATACTCCACTTCTGCTCCTTACTCATAGCAGATCGCAGTTGCCTGTTAAGTGCCAGAAGGGGACGTTGATGTTAGTATCCTGGACAGAGGCACACCTGAAATGGCTGCCTCCTGATAATAAAGTGTTTAAAAAATCAATGTTATGAATTGCGCACTAAGGGTGAGGTAATTTATTTTGGATATTATTTTTCATATCCGTATAAATTTATTCTACCCGATAAATACTCACCTAAATATACTTCACTGATTTTATTGAAGCCTTGCTTTGTAACTTCACCTTCTAACCAGTCACTATCCTTGTTAATAATTTCGAGAAGGTCATGGTTGGCTAAACCATCCACGATAATTGGATAGCGTATATTTTCATCACCACTTTGTATTATCGTTAACTGCCCGTTTTGTTCGAGAACTACGCGTTTTAGTTGTTCTACTTCATAAATACCATTTGATCTTAACTTGAACATCAAATCATTTGCAGAAACACCATTTCGTAAGCACTCCTTAACATTAACGCTGCCATTATGTACCAAAGTAATGGGTTTCCCATCAATGATTCTTTTAACTAACCGATTGTTCTCTTTTAAAAACTTAAGAGCAAAGACAAGTAAGGTCCATATAATCAGCACCAGAACAAATTGTAGTACTGTTATCGATTCATTGTAGATTACGCCACCGATAATTCCCCCCAGCACATAGTTTTGAACCTGATCCATTGCGGATGAGGGCGCCAGATTTCCTTTTCCCATGAGATTTATTTGAACAATTAAACACAGTATCCCCAATCCCAACTTTATAATAATAGGCGTGTAAATGATCATTTATATCCCTCAGTTTTTCATGATTTCTATTTCTGGGTTTACTAACGAAACCTCTACCAGGCTGTACGTTTTTTGATCCATGCTTAAGTTGACACGGTAATAAAAGTCATTGATTTTAACGATAATACCATCCGAGAGTTGTACAGAGCTGGAAAAGATAGAGTTTATACTTACTTCTTTTTCTTTTGATAACAACCGTACAAAGTTAACCATTTGTGATGATTGGGAGTGTATATTTTGGCTATCGGTATAATCAGCATACTGAACCCCCGAAATGAAGAGTAAAAATAAGAAGGCGATGATCGTTAAGTCCCGATATTTAGTTTGCAAGCGATGGCGCATATACAGGCTAAAAACAACGATCAGGATAAATAAAGTACTAAATATAATGATGTATTTTAAATAATCATTGATATTAGATTGTGTTTGTAGATAATCAATTCCATAAAATCTCATGCCTATATAACTCCATAATTCTGAAGATCCTAACTTTTATTATAGTAATTCGTTATGACATTACTTAACAACTAATAATTATCAGTTATCAACTGAGATTTGTCATTGTTTTTTAAGGTGAAGAATGGAGTACTGATGGATTAAGTATCTGGCGATGGGAGGACGTTCATTCGAAAAGCCCCCGAATTTGCCACTAACAGCGTAATTAAAGACTCAAGTGCGTAAAGGTGTATAAGGTCTGCCTCTCGCTCATAGCGGCTGTCAAAGCTGCCAGCCATAAGATGAGTCGAAGAACGGTCTCTGTTAGTGATTATGATCCCTCAGGAAGACTGTCAGCACATCTTTCGGAGGAATGCTTCCACACTCAGAAAGTAACCAGCCTACGGCTCCGCGATGATAGGTCCCATGAAAAAGCATATGATTTAGCATATCTATGGCCGTCATTTCTCCTGCCCCTCCATCGACAAAACGGAACGTGATGATTTTTGTTAAATCGTTCGGGCTAATTGATTTAACGTGCTGAATATACCACTCCGTACTGTCGGCCATTTTAACATCAAGCTCGTCTACAGAGGGGGTGTCTGGAGTATTTAATGCTATGTAGCCATGCTGCTGTCCCGACATGTTTGCTCTGAAAATCATGTCGACGACATAAATATGATTCATCAGCCTTAGCATCAGGTGACGTTTTTCAGCAGAAGCGGATTCACTAATACCTTTGATGGCTTTTAGCGTTTCTGAATCAATCCAGCGCTTGTACTTCAACAGTGTAACTATTGTGTTCTTGTCCAAAATTTCCCCCAGATTTTCCTGTCCCGATAACATACCAATAATGCCTGTCTTTAAGCCGCGTTTCATTTTTTCTAAGGCATTCGTTTAACGTCCCGCGTCAGCTTCCTCGCTCAAATCTCATTGGATCGATATGAACGTCCACGGACATTAACGTTCTCGCCAGTCAGCCTCTCAACAACGTCGATTGCGTCTGGATCACCATGCCAGGCCATGCAATTTAAGCAATCACCGCCACAATCTAAATTCAGTGTGCCTGGTATTTTACTCATAGGCTGGTGGCAGGTCTGGCAATGGTTTTCTTTCACTGGAAGTGACATCCTTTTTAAGATTTTCAGTCATGGGGGAGACTTAACATACCACGGTTAAATTCGCTCCTCGATCCCTGTATCCCCTCCAAACCGCTCGCCCCCAACCCCCATTGTGTTTTACACTCCGCCCTGCAAAAATTAAGTCAACAAACGATTGGATACACAGGCGGTAACAGCGATGAACGGTACAATCACAACGTGGTTTAAAGATAAAGGTTTTGGATTTATCAAAGATGAAAACGGTGACAATCGCTATTTTCATGTGATTAAGGTCGCGAACCCTGATCTGATCAAGAAAGATGCAGCGGTGACGTTTGAGCCGACCACGAACAACAAAGGCCTTTCCGCGTATGCGGTGAAGGTGATCCCGGAAAGCAAGCACCTTTATATCGCGGGCGAGCGCGTGAAGCTCACGTCGATCAAATCATTCGTGGTGTTCAGCGAGGAAGTACCTGCGGATTCCGGGATCGATAAAGAGAATGCGGTGCTCTCAGTCGGGCTTCTGATGAACAACATCAAACCGAAATCGGATAAAAAACCGGGTGAAATGCGCACGGTGAAGAAACTGGCGATCACCACGTTCCAGAATACGACGCTGATCTTCTCGGAAGATGAGATCGACATCGATGCCACAGTGAAGCTGTTGAAATAACGCAATGCCGACATTCCCACAGAATGTCGGCTTCTTTTACCCGCTTTAGTGCGCCGTAATGTACGGCTCCTTCACAAACTCCGCCAGCAACCAGACCATATCATGCAGCAGCCCCGTGAGATCTTTCGCCACGTTGGGAGGGAGCGTTCTGCCCTGAATGGCCCGCGTTAACGCCAGCGCGTAATCCACTTGTAATGCCGTTTCCTGCCAGCAATCCGGGACACAGGACGTCACGCGTTCACCTTCAATCAATTGTGCAATTAGATGCGGGGGAAGTTCAGTATCGCAAAGCGTGCGCAGTCGGTTGAGCGCATGCTGCAACCGTTCACACAGGGTGGCGTGTGTTTCGGCATCGTCGGTTTCGACCAGTACGCAGACAAACGCAGCGCAGGCATCGGCCAGTTCGAAAAGATCCGCAGAGTCGGGAAGCGGCAGGGTAATGAGATGGTGGATAGCGCTTTCTTCAGAGAGCGCGTAAGACAATCCAGGCATTGTTGTCATGTGATATTCCTTTTAAATAAAAATCCGACCACCCCATAAGTTCCTACGCTCATGGGTGGTAGCGCTGACGGAGGTAGGAATACCGCACACGACAAAACGGCCAACCTTTCGGTTGCTCCGCCAGCGCGACCATATTTTAACGGGGTGAGCGCTGCCGCGACAAAATAATTCTCGTGTCATAGTGTACGGGTTCCTACGCCCGGTTGCGGATGTGCCGCAACGCAGGAACTTTACGGTGGGGAAATGGGGAAGAAAAGAGACAACCCTGAATTACACTGGGTTACTTGCGGGTTTGCGAGGCGTCTTCCAGAAAGTCTTTGCCGGATGGCGGTGACGCCTAACCCGGCCGACAAAAAATCCTGCGATAAGAACCGTAAGCCCGTGCAAGTGTCGTCCGCCGGGCACAAACTTACCCCATCCGGTGCTCACCCCGGAGCATAGCCTTCCGGTCAAACACCTGCTGGATCGTCCCATGCGCCATAAACGCCGCCCGGTCAGACATATGCGCAATCACATCGGCATCGTGGCTCACCAGAAGATAGGTCATGTCGTGTTGCTGTTTCAGACGGTTCAGCAGGTTGAGGATCTCCGCCTGCACGGACATATCCAGCGCCGACGTTGGTTCATCCAGCAGCAGAAGCTGCGGGCGCAAGAGCAGCGCACGGGCAATGGCCACACGCTGCCGCTGGCCGCCGGAAAGCTGGTGCGGGTAACGCTTCCCCGCGTCGGCCGACAAACCGACCTGCTGCAATGCATCCGCCACTTTTTCTGGGATCTGCGTCTCGCGGTGAATTTTCAATGGTTCCGACAGGGTACGTGAAATGGTGTGGTTCGGGTGCAGCGACGCCCATGGATCCTGAAACACCATCTGCACGTTGCGGCGAAGCGGGCCTGCAAAACGCTGACCTTGTTGCAGGCGCTCGCCCAGCACGGCAATGTTGCCGCGCCACTCACGCTGTAAACCCGCCAGCACGCGCAGAATTGTTGATTTACCACAGCCGGATTCGCCGATAAGGCTAAAGGTTTCCCCTTTCCGGATGGTAAAACTGGCGGCTGAAACCGCGGTTTTCTCTCCGAAACTGACCTGGAGCTGATTGACTTCAACGAGTGCCATTGTTCGCCTCCTGCCACGGCTGAGAGCGGTCGAGGGTCGGCAACATCTGCCCAAAGGTGTTGGCATTTGGGCGGCAAGTCCATAGCGTGCGCGTATACGGATGGGTTGCCTGTGGCAACTGGTTTGCCGCCATTTCATCAACCTTCTCGCCCTGATACATCACCAGTACGCGGTCGCAATGTTCGGCGACCAGCGGCAAGTCATGGCTTATCAGCAGCATCGCCATCTGGCGTTCTTCACACTGTTGTACCAGCAGGTCGAGGATCTGGTTGCGCAGACGTGCGTCCAGCGCAGAAGTGGGCTCATCAGCAATCAGAACCTGTGGGTTATTGATCAGCGCAATGGCAATCATCACACGTTGCCCCATGCCGCCAGAAAGTTCGCTGGGATAACGCGTCAGCACCTGCCCGGCCAGCCCCACGGCGCGGATGATGTCGTGAATGCGTGCAAGACGTTCCGAACGGGGCAGGGACTGATGCAGCGTCAGGGCCTCTTCAAGCTGCGCCGCGACATTTTTCGCCGGATTGAGCGCATAGCGCGGGTCCTGAAGCACCATCGCAATACCGTTGCCGCGAAGTGCCTGCCAGCGGCGGTTGTTGAGGGTCTGCAGGTCATTGCCCAGCACATTAAGCTGGCGGGCAGTGACGATACCCGGTTTACGCACCAGGCCCATCAGCGCACGGGCAGACATGGATTTGCCGGAGCCAGATTCCCCGACCAGTGCCAGACGCTCGTTGCCCAGCGTAAAGCTCAGGTTGCTGACCACGCGGGCGGCGGGGTAGTCGATATTCAGCGCATCGACGATGACGCGGTGTTCAGTCATGTTGCGGCTCCAGTACGTCGCGCAGGCCATCGCCCAGCAGGTTAAATGCCAGGCTGGCAAACAGAATGGCGCCGCCCGGAATGGCGGCAATCCACCACTGGTCGAAAATCACCTGCATGCCGTCGGCAATCATTGCGCCCCATTCAGCCATGGGCGGACGCGCGCCGAGACCGAGGAAGCCCAGCCCGGCAGCAGCCAGAATCATCCCGGCCAGATCGAGCGCCAGGCGCACTATTGCGGACGGCAGGCACAGCGGAAGAATATGGCCGAAAAGCAGCCTGAAACCGCGAATGCCCATCATCCCGGCAGCGGCCAGGTAATCGCTGTGACGCAGACGCTGAATCTCACTGCGAGCCTGACGCGCATAGGCGGGCCAGGTGGTTAAGGCCAGCGCCAGCGCGCCGTTGACCAGGCCCGGCCCGAGCATGGCGACAAACGCAAAGGCGAGGATCAGGCGTGGCATTGACATCACGACGTCAGTAAAGCGCATCAGCACGCGCTCCAGCCACCCGCCGTAATAGCCGGACAAAACCCCGACCAGCAGACCCGCGGGCAAGGTGATCACCGTGACTAAGGCCACCAGCCCCAATGCCGGGCGACTGCCGTAAAGCAGTCGGGAGAGCAGGTCGCGCCCGTAGCTGTCAGTACCCAGCCAGTGCTGGCCGTTGGGGGCTTGCAGACGGGCGGCAGCGTCCTGCCAGTTAGGATCTCGCGGTGCAAGCCAGGGAGCAAACAGGGCAATGAACACCAGAAGTGCGATGGCAATCAACCCGCAACACGCGGCAGGAGAGCGGCGCAGGCGGCGTAAAAAGAGATAAAACGGCATTAGCGCACCCTGGGATCGGTTGCCCGCACGAGCAGGTCAGTAAGGTTATTGATCAGCACAAAACAGACGCCAATGAGTAACGTCCCGCCCATCACCGCCGTTGTGTCGCCAGCAAAAAGTGCGGTCGTGAGATAGCGTCCGATGCCCGGCCAGGAGAAGACGGTTTCTGTTAACACAGCGCCTTCCAGCATGCTGGTGTAGGCCAGGGCGATCACGGTCAGCAAGGTACTGCGAATGTTCGGCAGGACGTGACGCAGCAGGATGGTCATCTCTCCAGCACCCTTGGCACGGGCGAGCAAAATGTACTCTTTGTTCATCTCGCTCAGACAGGCCGAACGGGTAAGGCGGGTGATGCTGGCCAGCGAGTAATAAGCCAGCAGCAATACCGGCAGAACCAGATGACTGATGGCGTTTCTGAATGCGTCGCGGTCGCCGGAAAGCCAGGTATCAATCAGGGCAAAGCCGGTGCGGGGTTCAACGGTAAATTGCCAGACATCATCCAGCCTGCCAGGGCCTGCACTCCACTGGAGTTTCGCGTAGAACAGCGCCAGCATCAGCAGCCCGAGCCAGAAAATCGGGACAGAGTTACCGAGTAACGTCAGGGTGCGAATGGTTAAATCGAGCGGTGAACCGGCAAAACGGGCGCACAGCACGCCAGCGATAACCCCCAGGACGGAGCCAATGATCAGGGCAAGCGTGGCCAGCTCCAGCGTCGCCGGGAACGCATGCAGCAGATCCTGCAATACGGGTTGTCCGGTGGCGCTGGCTGTGCCTAAATCGCCGTGGGCGAGGCTTTGCAGATAGTGCCAGAACTGAACAGGAATCGGCTGATCAAGGCCAAGCTGGTGGCGGACCTGATCGTAAGTCGACTGGCTGGCGTGATCGCCGACGATCTGCAATACGCGATCGACGGGGGAAAATGCAGAAAGTGCGAACGTGACGAGCAACAGCCCGAAGAGCGTGAGCAGCAGGGTCAGCAGCCCCTGAAACACGCGCGTCACGTGGGTGGATAGGTGTGGCATGGATGATTTTTCATTCCTGGATAAAATACACGGACGAGCCCCCTCTCCCTGAAGGAGAGGGGTAAAACCTATTTCGTTACGCGATCGTACCAGACCATGTCTGCATTCAGCCCTTGCTGATATCCCTTCACGTTATCGCGTACCACAATCTGGGTCTTGCCCTGGTCGACGAAGACATACGGAGAATTATGTTGCAGCTCTTCCTGCATCTTCTTGTACAGATCCAGACGTTTCGCCGGATCAGGCTCGGCAACGGCCGCCAGTGTGGCTTTATTCAACTCCGGAATTGTCCAGCCGTTCAGGCCGGCAACCGTGCTGGATTTGCCGTCGTTCCACGCGAAGGCGCTGGCGTTAGAGTGGGCGTCGAAGTAATCCGGGATCCACAGACGAATGGCGGCCTGATGCTGTTTTGCACGCACGCGGGCATACACCTGGCTACCCGCCGCAGGCAGCAGATCAACCTTCACGCCGCCCTGAGCAAAGCTCGCCTGCATCGACTGGGCGATGGTGATGAACGGCGGTTTGTTCTCGACATCCAGCGTGAAGTGCGCATCTTTGATGCCCGCTTTGGCGAGGATCGCTTTCGCTTTGGCCGGGTCAAATTTGAACGGATTGTTCTCCAGCGCGCCCGGCAAACCGACAGGCAGGAAGCTTTGGTGGACAAAATACTGGCCTTTCAGCAGATCTTTGGTGATACCGTCATAATCCACCAGCCAGCGGGACGCTTCCCAGAACGCCGGGTTATTCAGCAGTGGGTTGGCACTGTTGCCGGTATTGAACACCAGATAGTTCTGCTCGGCAGACGGGATGCTCAGCACCTTCACGCCGGGTTTACCGTCGAGAGCGCTGATCTGGTCTGCCCCTAAATCGCGAGCCACATCCGCATCACCCTGCTGGATCAGCAGGCGACGAGACGCCGGATCGGGGACGTTTTTAATAATGATGCTTTTCAGTTTCGGTGCGCCGCCAGGTGCGGTGTCGTTTGCTTCCAGTACGATGGCCTGATGCGGTTGATAGACACGCATTTTGAACGCACCGCTGCCTGCTGAGTGCATTTTCAGCCATGCGTTGCCGAAGTCGTTATCTTTTACATTTGCGGCGACCTGCTTTTCGTCCACGATCGAGGCAATTGGCGTGGAGAGAATGTTCAGCGCCACCGACGGGCTGACATCAGCCGTCCAGTGCAGCGTCAGCGTGTGGTCATCTACTTTTTTCAACTGGCTGGCGATGTTATCCGCGTCCCAACCCAGCACGTTGAGGATAAACGCCGGAGATTTATTCAACGTTACGGCACGGGTATAAGAGAAGATCACATCTTCCGGACGCAGGGGGTTGCCGGAGGCAAATTTTGCATCGGGTTTGAGTTTGATGGTCAGGGTCTTTGCTGCGGCATCGGCTTGCCAGCTTTCCGCCAGAATCGGGGTGATTTTTTCCGGGTTATCGCGATCTGGCTGAACCAGACGCTGATACAGGCTGGGGACGGTCTGGATACTGGAAAGCTCGTTGGCTTCTGCCGGGTCGAGGCTCACGATGTCATCAAGACCTTGTGCGACAACCAGCGTGTTGGGCGGAGTAGCGGCGTGAACAGCGCTTGAGAGCGCAGCCAACACCAGTAACGGCAGCAGTTTCTTAGTCATAGCGATCCCTGAAGAAAAATTATTGTGATGGTTTTATACCCGCTACGTTAGGCTGACAGGCGTATTCCTCAAAGTTTAAATTCTGCTTTGCTTATGCCATGAAGGTATAAAACATGCATATTGGCTATTAGGCCACTCTCTTCTCGTCTGCTTTTTAACCTGCTATAACAAAACTCTTACCTTTCAGGGAGTCACCGTTGTGCCGGAAATCAATCAATATGGTCAAACCGTTAATGACCTCGTCCTCGACTGGAAAGGTGCGCGCGTTTTAACCCGAACGCCACTTGTTGGTCAATATTGTCGCCTTGAGCCGCTGGATGCAGAACGCCATGCCGCCGATCTTTTTGACGCCTATGCACTGGGGGACGATAGCGACTGGACCTGGCTTGCCAGCACCCGCCCTGAGAGTGTGGAAGCGACAGTACACTGGTTGCTTGGCAAAGTAATGGATGATGCGCTTGTGCCTTATGCGGTCATCGACTTACGCACGGAGTGCGCCGTGGGTATCGTGAGTTATATGGCGATTGAACGGTTGATGGGCTCGGTCGAAATCGGCCATGTGACCTGGTCGCGAAAAATGAAAAATACCTGGCTTGGTACGGAAACCGTCTGGCTGTTGCTCAAAAATGGCTTTGCGCATGACTACCGTCGGCTGGAGTGGAAATGCGACTCGATGAATATCGCCTCGCGGAATGCCGCAGAGCGGCTGGGGTTTGTTTGGGAAGGGCGTCTGCGCCAGAAGCTGGTGCGTAAAGGCCGTAACCGCGATAGCGATATGCTTTCTATTATTGACGAGGAGTGGCCAGAGCGTGATGCAGAGTTGCGTGCCTGGCTGGCAGCGGAGAATTTTGACGGGAACGGACGACAGCTTAAGAAGCTGGAGGCGTTTCGGGAGTAGAACACTCTGGCATTTAGCCCTCATTCCTCGTCCCAAAGGGGCGAGGGCCGCAGTGAGGGAGTTCTGTTTATGCGTTATTTCGTACGGGTTTCATCCACGCATCGCCATAGCTGATATTGCCCTTCACATAGTTCCACTGAATGCCTCGAAATCTCAGTCCAACGACCTCATGCATATTGGGTGCAGAACTGCCCGGATAATAAACATGAGTAAAATCCACAGACGAGACCACCACACTATCAAGCGTAATGTTGTAGACCTCGGTTTCGAGACCTTCTTCCACAATTTCATAATATTTGATAATGGCTTTTTGCAGACGTTTACTCTCGCAAACGGCAATTGCAAGATAGGGGCTGACTTTGTCTACTTGTTTGTGCAGAGTAACGGGTCCATGTTGTCGAGTCCCGGTCATATTTCCAGTATGACTGTCTACAGGTTGCCTCACACCATAGCTGCTGTTCATTATCTCGATAGCACCTTCCCGACCGGGAATCATACAATTGCCCTGAATAAGCATTCCATTCTCGTCGTAGAGAAATAAGTAAGCGGGTAATGACATTATAAGCCTCCTAAATTGATTCGTTTTCCATTTTTATCAATATCGAATTGATGAACATATTTATGGCCATTTAAACCGTAGTGAATAACGTAAGTATACCCATCTTTCCATTTTATATCTAAACAGGTGTCAGGATAGGATTCTTTTAATTCTTCATATCCAGAACCCGTTACTATGTTAATCTCATGTGCTTCACTCGAGTAAATAGTGTAATAGTTCAAAATATCATTTTTATTGATGCTAAAACAAATGTGATTGCCATTAATAAAAGTCAACCTTGTTTTGGGGGCTTGACTTCCCCCCGGGCAACCAGTTATTAGAATGCTCAGGGTAAGAATAATAAATATCTTTTTCATCCTGGAAATCCTTTAAAGATGTTTTTATATTTTTTAAGAAGATAATATAGTGTTTCTTTAAGATATAAATCACGGTACTTCAATAAAATTTGATTGTTTTCTAAACCATTATATTTCAATAACCAATAGTCACTCACAATCGATGCCTGCTGCTCTAAGCTATAATGAAAAATATCTGCTTTATCTAAGTTATAAGAGTAATCAGCAATACCCGAGAATAATCCCCTTGTTCTGACAAACATCCCTTTTTGTGTTTGTCAGACATGCATCATCTCATGCATAAATATGTGTTTCTTTGCCAGATCTTCCTCTAACGAAAAATCAGGCGAATATGTGTCTTCTCGAAACCACATTTCCCCATTCGGACTCATTGCCACATTCACAGGCTGGAGATTAAAGGGGAGATAACTTTCCCTGTGCACCCACACCCGGTGATAACGGATGCTGTAACCGTAAAGCGTCTTTGCGAGAGCTATTTCTCCGATGGTGAGTTGTCGGATCCCACCAGGATTAATCGGTGTTCCCGATGTGGGCTGAATACGTTCATTAACGGGCATTCCAATTTCCTTTTATTTGATAAGGATATTGGTCGGAAATCATACTCGTGCCCGAAAGAGAAAGAAGAAAGCACTTTTCCGAAAAATCGCGCCCTCGTGATCGCTGCTGACATAACTTTAATGATAACTATTTTCATTTGGATATAGCCTGTGCTATACAATATAGCACAGGCTAATTTTGCTTTTAATTTAACCATATCAGGAGACTTCTGCGATGCACCCACTGCAAGGATTGAAGCGTCTTTTGCTCAGCGCGTTGTTAATGACCATGACCACCACGGGCGCGCTGGCGGCCGAAAAGTTCCAGGTCATCACAACTTTTACCGTCATTGCGGATATGGCGAAAAACGTGGCGGGAGAGGCCGCGGATGTCACCTCTATTACCAGGGCAGGCGCGGAAATTCATGAGTATCAGCCAACTCCGGGCGATATCAAACGCGCGCAGAAAGCGCAGTTGATTCTGGCCAACGGTATGAATCTGGAGCTGTGGTTCCAGCGCTTTTATCAGCATCTCAACGGCGTGCCGGAAGTGATTGTCACGCAAGGCATCAGCCCGATGGGGATCAGCGAAGGGCCGTATAACGGCAAGCCTAACCCGCATGCGTGGATGTCTCCGGACAACGCGCTGATTTATGTCGATAACATCCGCGATGCGCTGGTGAAGTATGACCCGACAAATGCGCAGACTTACCAGCGCAACGCCGAAATCTACAAGCAGAAAATTACCGCGACCCTCGACCCCCTGCGTAAACAGGTGGCAGAGATCCCGGCAGACAAGCGCTGGATGGTGACCAGTGAAGGCGCATTCTCCTACCTGGCGCGGGATTTAGGGCTGAAAGAGCTTTATCTGTGGCCGATAAATGCCGATCAGCAGGGTACACCGCAGCAGGTACGCAAGGTTATTGACCTGGTGAAAAAACATCAGATACCGGCCGTGTTCAGTGAAAGTACCGTGTCCGATAAACCTGCTCGTCAGGTGGCACGCGAGACGGATACGCACTACGGTGGCGTGCTATACGTGGACTCCCTGAGTGCAGAAAACGGACCCGTGCCAACCTATATCGATCTGCTTAACGTCACGACCCGCACGCTGGTGCAGGGGATCCGTGACGGAATGAAGGAGTAACCATGCACAAGGGGATTGTGGTAACCGATGTGACCGTGACCTATCGCAACGGTCACACGGCGTTGCGCGATGCTTCGTTCAGCGTGCCGGGTGGCTCGATTGCCGCCCTGGTGGGAGTAAACGGTTCCGGCAAGTCCACGCTGTTTAAAGCGGTGATGGGGTTTGTGCGAGCGGCAAGTGGTCGTATCACCATTCTGGGGATGCCTCCCCAACGCGCGCTGCGCCAGAACCTGGTCGCCTACGTGCCGCAATCGGAAGAGGTTGACTGGTCGTTTCCGGTGCTGGTTGAAGATGTGGTGATGATGGGGCGCTACGGACATATGGGTTTTTTGCGTCGACCTAAAGAGAACGATCGCCGTATCGTGACCGAGGCTCTGAGGCGTGTGGATATGCTCGAGTTGCGCCACCGGCAGATAGGCGAACTGTCTGGCGGGCAGAAGAAGCGTATTTTTCTGGCGCGGGCGATTGCCCAGCAGGGCGAGGTGATCCTGCTCGATGAGCCGTTTACCGGTGTGGATGTTAAAACCGAAGCCAGAATTATCAGCCTGTTACGCGAGCTGCGTGACGAGGGTAAAACCATGCTGGTCTCGACCCACAACCTGGGCTCGGTCAAGGAGTTTTGCGATTACACGGTCATGGTCAAAGGTACTGTTCTGGCGAGCGGCCCAACGGAGAGCACCTTTACGGCCGAAAACCTGGAGCGCGCCTTCAGCGGCGTGCTGCGCCACGTGGTGCTCAGTGGCTCTGAAGACCGCATCATTACCGACGACGAGCGACCTTTCGTGATGCACCGTCAGCCGGACGCCGGGCGGGGGGCAAAATGAACGCACTTCTCGAACCCTTCAGCTATGAGTACATGCTCAACGCGATGTGGGTCTCGGCGATGGTGGGGGGACTGTGCGCCTTTCTCTCATGCTATTTGATGCTTAAAGGCTGGTCGCTGATTGGCGATGCGCTCTCGCACTCGATCGTACCTGGTGTGGCGGGGGCCTATATGCTCGGTCTGCCGTTCTCGCTCGGGGCGTTTTTATCGGGCGGGCTGGCAGCAGGCAGTATGCTGTTTCTTAATCAGCGTAGTCGCCTGAAAGAAGACGCCATTATCGGACTGATCTTCTCCTCCTTTTTTGGCCTGGGGCTGTTTATGGTCTCGCTTAACCCGACATCGGTGAATATTCAGACCATCGTGCTGGGTAATATTCTGGCGATTGCCCCGGAAGATATTGTCCAGCTAACGATTATCGGCGTGGTTTCTATCCTTATCCTGCTGGTTAAATGGAAGGATCTGATGGTGACCTTTTTTGACGAGAACCATGCCCGTGCCATCGGCTTACGCCCTGAGCGTCTGAAGATCCTCTTCTTCACGCTGTTGGCGGTCTCCACGGTGGCGGCGCTGCAAACCGTCGGTGCTTTTCTGGTTATCTGTCTGGTCGTGACGCCCGGCGCGACCGCATGGCTGCTCACCGATCGCTTCCCGCGGCTATTGATGATTGCGGTGGCGATTGGCAGTATCACCAGCTTCCTCGGGGCGTGGGCCAGCTATTATCTGGACGGTGCAACCGGGGGCATTATCGTGGTTGCGCAGACGTTGCTGTTCTTACTGGCGTTTGTGTTTGCGCCGACGCACGGCCTGCTGGCCAGCCGCCGCCGGGCGCGTCATGCGCGGGAGGTGCAGGAATGATGACGTTGCTCCTTGAACCCTTCCAGTTTGCGTTTATGAACAACGCGCTGCTGATTGCGTTGCTGGTGGCTGTACCTTGTGCGTTGTTGTCCGTTTTTCTGGTGCTGAAAGGGTGGGCATTGATGGGCGACGCGATGAGCCACGCAGTTTTTCCCGGTGTTGTACTTGCCTGGATGCTGAACCTGCCGCTGGCGCTGGGCGCCTTTGTCGCCGGTCTGTTTTGTGCCGTCGCCACCGGATACCTGAAAGACAACAGCCGGATCAAGCAAGATACCGTCATGGGGATCGTCTTTTCCGGCATGTTCGCAGCCGGGCTGATCCTCTATATTGCCGTCAAACCCGAGGTGCATCTTGACCACATTCTGTTCGGCGACATGCTGGGCATTAACGGGAGCGATATTCTGCAAAGCGGTATCGTCGCCGGGGGAATTGCGCTGATGATTGCTGTGAAGTGGCGTGATTTTTTGCTGTTCTGTTTTGACTATCAGCAGGCACAGGCGAGCGGCTTGCGCACCCGCTGGTTGCATTACGGTTTGTTGTGCATGGTCTCGCTGACCATTGTGGCGACGCTAAAGGCGGTGGGGATTATTCTGTCCATTTCACTGCTGATTGCTCCCGGCGCCATCGCGGTGCTGATGACCCGACGTTTCCACATGGCGTTGCTGGTCGCGGTGGCCATCTCGGTACTGGTCTCGGTGAGCGGCGTCTATCTGTCGTTTTATCTCGACAGCGCACCCGCACCGACCATTGTGGTGCTGTTTGCCCTGATGTTCATTATCACCTTCGCGGTGACCAGCGTGAATGCGAGGCGAAGAGAGAGGGTTAGCGTGGCGAGCTGATGCCTTTACCCCGAACCCTGTATCCAACGTAAGCGAGAACAAACGTTAAAAATGGCAACGCCCGTTGCCATTTCGCGTTTACCTCCGCGCCAGCTCCACCGCGTGCTGCCACTCCAGCCATCGCTTCTGCAACCGTTTATGCCGCGCCATATCCGGCATGAACGTGACATGTTCCGGCAGATATGGGCGAAGCTGTGCAACGGTGAGATTCGACAATGCCTTACGCGCCAGCAAAGCAGCGCCGCTGGCGGAAAGCTCTGCCACGTCGCTGCGCATCACCGGACAACCCAGCAGATCGGCCTGATACTGCATCAGCCAGTCATTTTGGGTTGGCCCGCCGTCGACCATCAGCGCATTGAGTGTAAAGCCCTGGTGGGCGCGCATGGCGGTGACCACATCGGCAATCTGATAGGTGATGGACTCCAGCGCGGCGCGGATCAGGTGTGCGCGTTTCACGCCACGGCTTAACCCGTGGATCAACCCACGCGCATTTTCATCCCACCAGGGGGCGCCCATGCCGGTTAATGCCGGAACGAAAAAGACGCCCAGCGTGGACTCTACCGAACGCGGCAGGGTATTCAGTGCCTGCGCCAGTTCGTCCGGGGGAAGCTCGCTCAGACCGGTGCTGTCCGCCATCCAGGCGACTGCATCCCCGGTATGGGGAATATTGCCTTCCAGACCATAGACCAGCGTGTCGCCATCGTGCCAGGCTACGGTGGTCGCCAGTGCGCTAACGTTACACTCTGCTGAACTCACGGGGGCCATCACTGATGAACCCGTTCCGTAGGTCGCCTTTACGCAGCCTTCAGCCCCCAGCCCGTGTGCGAACAACGCGGCGTGAGAATCGCCGATCATGGCCATTACGGGGATCCCCGCCGGGATCGACGTCAGCCCCCGCGTTGAGCCAAACAGGCCACTCGACGGTTTGATGGCTGGCAGGGCTTCCCGCGGAATGCCGAACAGCGCGAGCATATCGTTATCCCAGTCGGCGGTTTGCAGGTTCAGCAACTGGGTGCGTGCCGCGTTGGTGTCGTCGCAGGAAAAGCTTTCCCCTTGCGTTAACTGCCAAAGAAGCCAGCTATCCACTGTGCCGAGACAGATTTCACCGCGTCCGGCGAGGGCAAAACCATCCGGTGTGTTCTCCAGTAGCCAGCGCATTTTTGAGGCGGAAAAAAGCGGCGCGACCGGCAACCCGGTAATCGCTTTGATCTGCGGTTCATGACCGTTTTCGCGCAGCGCGTGGCAAAACGATGCCGTGCGGGAACATTGCCAGCTCAGGGCCGGAGCAATGGGTTTTCCCGTTGTCCGATACCATCCCACCACAGTTTCACGCTGATTGCTGATCGCCAGTGCCGCCACGCGTTGCGCTCCAACGGCGGCAATGACACGGGCGATAACGTCCAGCGAGGCGGCCAGCAACAGTTCTGCCGACTGTTCCACCCAGCCTTCGCGTGGCGTCTCGATATTCAACGCGCGTGAGACGCTGGCAACCACCTGTCCGTTGCCATCAAAAGCAACGGCTTTGGCGTTAGTTGTGCCCTCGTCGAGGGCAATAATAATATCCTTGTTCACCGACATAGCGGCCTCCGGCCTTACTGGTGGAGATAGGTCGACACGCCAAGATAGCGGGTGAACGCTTCGTTGAGGATCGCCGCACTGGATGAGTGATTCATCGCCACGTGATGCTCAAACCCGTTGCGGCAGATCCACGACAGCAGGTTCTCCAGATGTGGAACCTGGATCACCGCGCGACAGCCCACTGTATCCAGTGCATCGTTAACCGATTGCCCTTCGCCCACATACGCTTTGATTTCTCCCGTAAGGTCATCCGTACTCAGGCGGAAGTAGGTCAGTGGGCCGCTTTTCAGTCGGCCATGGACCGCGCCGCAGGTGTTCTCTTTGCCAACGGTTGTACCGATGATGTCGGCCGTGCCCATGTGCGGGGTTTCAAGGCTGGCGGCGGCAAAGTTACCGCAGTGGAACAGCACACACTTGTCACGGTCATCGCCAAAGTTGTTATTCCAGTCAGCAATGGAGGCGGGGTTAAGGTTGCTGCTGGCAAGGGCGTACATGGAAAGCGCACCCATCACGTCCACTTCACAGGCGCTTGGCATCAGCTGACCGGACATTACGCTCATAATCGAACAGACGTTTATGCCTAAATTCTCCTGCAACGATGTCCAGCACTGAATGGCTGTGGTATCGATGTCGTTAGCGACGATCCATTCGCTCAGCACCACAAAGAGTTTTGCCATTGTCACCAGCTTGTCTGCCGGAATACCGCTGGCATCGGCATTGTCGAGCAGCAGGCGGCGCTTTTCATCGACACGGATATCGTCGTCCCGCAGCAGTTTAATGCGGGTAAAGACTTCAGAAAGATCCAGCGTTTCAACGGCAATGCCCAGTCGTTCCAGCAGTTTTTCGCTGTAACGGACCGTGTTAAAGCCCGCCGGACGTGCGCCAATCGCGCCGACGCGTACACCACGCATGCTACTTACCACGCGACAGATTTGCTCGAAGCGACGCAGATCCTGTTCAAACACCTCGCCGCTAAGGGCGCACACATGCTGGGTAGTGAGCGTAAAGGGAATGCCATACTGACGCAGGTTGTTACACAGTGAGATCTTGCCGCAGAAGCTGTCGCGGCGGGTGGCGAGCCCCATTTTGTCAAGGTTATCTTCTTCGGCCTGTACCAGCACCGGCACGTTCAGGCCAGAAAGGCGCAGGGTTTCGGCGATCGCTTTTTCGTCGCCAAAGTTAGGCAGCAAAACCACAACGCCGTGGATCGTATCGCGATGGGCGCGGAACAGATCGGCACAGGTTTTGGCATCCTGACGAGTTTCGACGCCGCCCAGTTCAGTCTGGCCCGGGTCGAGCATCAGAGTGTTGATACCCAGACGGTCGAACAATGCGATTGCCTGTTCACGTGCTTCTGCAACCAGGTAGCTGGGGAAAAATCCCCGGTTGCCAATGATCACGCCCATGGTGAGTTGTTGAGGAATTCGGGACATTGCGTACTCTCCAGTAAGATGTTCTTTTTATTTTCAGGAAGCCTGTTTTACGTGCAGTTCTCTGGCGTGTTTGATCACGCCCGCTGCATCTATTTCGTGGCACGCGCGCGTGGAGGCGCGGTCGGCCGCAATGGCGTATTGTCCGTCAGGGATGCCCAGGCGACGTAACGGGATCGCACACCCGGCTTCGGCCAGTACTTCAGCCACCAGGCTGCCCACACCGCCGTTGACGTTGTGCTCTTCGACGGTGACGACTGCTTCGCACGGTTTGATGGCCGCCAGCAGCGCTTTGGTATCACAAGGACGAATAGATGGAACACTGATAACAGTGGCGTCAATACCTTCCTCAGCGAGTTGTGCGGCGGCTTCCACTATTTCATGTACGGTCGAACCCATTGCAACCAGGGCTACGTCCTGCCCCGCACGCAGCACATCAATGTTGCCAGGTGCAAAACGATAGGTTTCGTCATGCAGTTCCGGCAGGGCTTTGCCGTCAAGACGAATATAAACAGGGCCGATATGGGCAAGGGCGTAGTCGATGATCTGGCGGCATTCTGCCGGGCTGGACGGTGCATAAATTTCGATGTTGCCAAAGCCGCGCATGATGGCGATATCGTCAATACTGTGGTGTGTACTGGCGAGCGGGCCGTAGCTCGCTCCGGCGTTCAGGCCAAAGAGCTTGACGTTGGTGTTGTTGTAGCAGATATCGACTTTAATCTGCTCATTGGCGCGTGAAATCAAAAAGGGGGCGGCATTACAGGTGACAGCCACTTTGCCGCCGATTGCCAGCCCGGCGGCCGCGCCAACCAGCGTTTGCTCGGCGATCCCAACGTTTACCAGTCTGCCTGGGAAGCGCGTAATAAACGGCGAGATTTTGGCTGTGGAGGTGGAGTCTGCTACCACCGGAACCAGATCCACGCCTCTGTCGACTGCATCAATAAAGGCATCCACCATCACGGTAGCGAGATGTTCACTATTATTCATCTTTCAGTTCCTCCAGTGCCAGTTCAACTTCTTCGCCTTTAGGCACGCGGTGATGCCACTCCGGGCGACCCTGAATAAAGGAGATCCCCGCGCCTTTGGTGGTGTGGGCAATCACCACATGCGGTTTGCCGTTTGGCTGTAAGCCTTCCAGCATGGCGACCACATCAGCCATGTCATTGCCCCGGCATTCAGTGACATCCATACCAAATGCACACCATTTCTCATCCAGCGGATCGGTATTGAGGATCTCTTTTGTGGAGCCCGCGAGCTGTAGGTTGTTTTTGTCGTTGATGATGACCAGGTTATCCAACTGATAGTGGGCGGCAACCAGCGCGGCCTCCCAGTTACTGCCTTCTGCCAGCTCACCATCGCCAGTGACTACAAAGACGCGGCGTTTGCTGTTATTGCGTTTCGCCGCCAGCGCAATTCCGACCGCCACCGGCAGGCCGTGACCAAGCGCACCGGTATTCAGTTCAATACCCGGTGTTTTGTGTTTCACCGGATGTCCCGGCAGGTGAGAATCGGCGTGTTGATAGGTGGCAAGCCAGTCCAGTGGGATAAAACCGGCTTCTGCGAGGACGCAGTAATAGCCGCCAACGGCATGACCTTTGGACTGGATATAGATATCGCGTTCCTCGCTGTCTTTCAGCTGTGGCGAGCAGTGGAGAATGCGGAAGTAAAGTGCCGTGAGCAGTTCGACCTGAGAGAGATCGGCCCCTGTATGGCCGCCTGCGGGGCTTTCAGCATTCAGCACGATGATCCGACGGCGAATCGAGCGGGCTTTCTTTTCGAGCTCTGCGATGGAGAGCGAAAATGGATTCATAAAACACCTCCTGAATTTATAGTCTGTAATGAATAATTATTCCAGCAAGGCAGTAAATGACCCATCATGAATGGTTTCTTTTACGTGATTGAATATATATTCAATGCTGATTTATTATTCATAATGATAAGATATGCCCGGATTCAGGGTTTGTCTATGGCCGGATCGGGCTGTTTGCAAAAAAAGCGAAAACGATCACATTCGGATCTGTTTGCGGGGATAACGGCAGCTTGTTATCTATTCATCAATGAATAAAAATACAGGGACGAAATCAGGGGGAATGCCATGTCGAAGCAGGATGAACAACGGTTGCTGGTGAAGATTGCCACGCTTTACTACAGCGAGAATAAAAAACAGTCCGAGATTGCCTCACTGCTGCATCTCTCGCAATCGTTCGTTTCGCGTGCGTTGACGCGTTGCCAGAAAGAGGGGCTGGTTAAAATCACCGTTGTCCAGCCGACCAATATTTTTGTGTCGCTGGAAAAAGCGCTGGAAGAGCAGTACGGGATCCGCCAGGCGATTGTGGTGGATGTCGGGGATAACCCGACCAATGCTCAGGTGAAACATGCCATCGGCAGCGCGGCGGCACATTATGTTGAAACGCGTCTGCGGCCAGAAGACCTGGTGGGGATCTCCTCCTGGAGTAGCACCATTCGTTGCATGGTGGATGAGATGCATCCGCAGAACATTCGCGCGGCCGGGGTGATCCAGTTGCTGGGCGGGGTAGGGCCAAATGGCAACGTCCAGGCGACCATCCTGACCCAACAGTTGGCTGCGCATCTTGATTGCCCGGCGTGGCTGTTGCCGTCACAAAGTATTGAACACTCGGTGGAAGAACGCGCCAGGCTGGTGGGCAGCCCGGACGTCGCGGCAGTGGTCAGCAAGTTTGCTGAAGTCAATGTCGCCATTGTCGGGATTGGCGAACTTGAACCGTCGCAACTGCTGAAAAACTCCGGCAACTATTACAACGAAAACATGCTGAAACTGCTGTCTGAGCGCGGGGCGGTAGGCGATATCTGCCTGCATTACTACGATGCGCAGGGCAAGCAGGTGCTGAGTTATGACGAGGACCCGGTTATTGGCATGGAACTGTCTCAAATCCGCGCCTGCCCGCAAGTGATTGCGCTCGCAGGGGGGCCTGAGAAGTGCAATGCCATTCGCGGCGCGCTGGAAGGGGATTACATCGACGTGTTGATCACCGATTACCCGACAGCGCGGAGTTTGCTGAAAGCGTAGCAAACGTAAAGGGCCGGACATGCCGGGGGCGACCAGGCTTAACCCGGCTGTTCGGGGGCGCGCGCGAAAAAGCAGAGCCCTCCCGGTAACTCCACAAACTTCTCCACGATAATATAAAGCACAACGTTTTATGCTTTACGGACCGTTTCTCTAATTAGCATGCCGCTGGACATCATTACATTCGTACCTTCGTCCTGAATATCATTAGGTTGTGAAAAAGTTGATGACAGTTGGCACTCCTGTAATACAGCATCAAACTCACGCAGTACTCTATCAAGATCAAGATATTGCCTGCTTTGGACAATAAATACATCTTCTTCCTCAGCATCGTTTAAATTTTTAATAAATACGATAAATGCATCGCTGATGGTTTTATACTCACCATCAAAATGATATGAATTGATGTTGTTTTCGAGTCGTTCAATCATGAATTTTGCTGACCATTGCGTTCTTTCTTTATATTTTTCAATAATCTCATTCACGAGTAAGAACAACCCAAGGCTGGCCCTAAGTCGTACTTCCAGGTTGAAGTATTTTGATGGCAAAGCAATTTCCAGGTTCTCTGTCTGCGATACAGATTTCCATTCCCATTTTTCCTCAGTATATGTCTCTGTATTAATGGCATGGAACTGGTCCAGGCTTTCAGCAATTTTAAGTAGCTTGCAAACGGCTTCATCAATGATGATTTCCTGAAATCCTTCGTCATTTTCACCTGGTGGATCATATGCTACTACTTTCAATCGACTGCCGGCATCGATACTGGTGTGTGTACATACCTGTGTTATGACAGATTGTGGCTGTTTAGGATCAGATGACCATCCGAGATGAGTGATTAGCCCCAGTTGTAGTAATCCTTCCTGAATTCTTTTGTTACGTCCTCTATCCGTTCCACCTTTACTTTCGAAAACATGCCATTTTCCGCTATCCGATTCAACGAGATAGTCTGGTGATTTTTTGCTGGTTAAGAGGTTTGTTTTTATTGAGGATGATATTCCTTTCGTATAAATACTGGTGTGCAACATCACCTTTACCTTTTCCCCTGCGGCGTCTAACCAATATTTTGCGGCTATAAAACTACCTATACCGCCGGCGATAAATGAAATTGCCACTTTCTCGGAAGGCTCGATTTTTGAATAGAAATCGCAGGTTACATAGGCATCATTTTTATCAACACGGATACATGATACCGCCATCAATAATCGCTTAATCAAGTAAGCGGAAAGTTCTTTTGACTCAGTAGAGCTTAAAAGAAGATGAGAGGACCACATTTTTCTACGACCGTAACCACATTCAAGTGCGGCACGTACGATTTGAGGAAGAGGTAACGCAGGATAGCGTGTCAAAAGGTTTTTATTAGGACCTTTGCCAAAATTTACGCTTGTCGTTTTTGTAAATGAGGTTTTTAGAAAATCTGCAGGTTTGGTTTTATCGTAAACTAGTTTTTTGGGATCTTTTTTATCTTTAACCAGTTTAGGCCTTGGTCTTGTCCCAGGTATTTTAGGAACATAAAACTCGAATATATTGCCTTTGCTCGTTTTTGAGACTGGCTTTGACCTGGAACTTCTGCCGGATTGGGTTTTTGTCACAATAACATCCTTTTTAGAAGACGCATGCTGAATTAAAAATGAGTATCAGAAATTGTCGGGCCGGCGAGATATCCCCCGGTTGCTTGACGTCATCACAATGAGAGTAAACTCATTTTCGTTAGCATCCATCATTATAGTACTATGAAATGACTACTGAAATTAGTAGGCGTTTCTCAGACGTTCCAGTAGCCATTCACTATATTGGATTGTGGTTACCCATTAATAACACAGGAATTTATCACCAGCTTATCCCCGTTATATGTACATCCCTCTCGGGTGCGGTATTTATCAGGATGCTCGCAGCCATAAGTGGTTGTGCCATCGCTGTTTTGCGTTGAACTGAAAATACCTTTAATTACATTCTTACAGCACTGTTTAAACCTGGACGGCGTGGCATAGGTGCATTTTTCCTGATTGCTGGAGAACGATTGCATGCCGCTTTTAACGGCTCCCATCATTTCCGGGTTATCCGACATACTGACGGCAGAGTCTGCCAGGCTGTTATTCACCGCCTGCGCAACATTGCCCCCTGATGCGCTTGCGACACCAGCACTGACGACCGCTCCCGTCACCGTGTTCACCAGATCCTGCGTCTGGTCACGCTGTTGTGCTTCAAATTCGGCGTTACTTTTTGCCAGCGTAGCATCTGCCTGGGCGCTTTCAGCATCGGATTTTAAGAAGCCCTGATACTGTTTTTTGACGCCTTCGTAGTAGGCAGCCAACACAGGTTCACCGGCTTTCCGGTAAGCCTCTGAAAGGAATGCACCGCGTTTATAGCCTGCCAGGTTGGCATCGCCGCCAGCGGAAGACTCAACGCCTGGCCCGGCGATATTTCTTGCCCGCGCTTCTGCTTCAACATGCTCGATAGTGGCCTGACGCGTAGTCAGTGTCTGTGCCAGCTTTTTGTCACCTAATGACTGGGCGAGCTTGATCGGTCTGTCGAAACGGTCGGCGTAGCGTAGTGGAAATTTAGGATTATCAATCAGCGCCATGTAGTTATTCATCAGGCTCTTGTCACGCGTGCCCACATCATAGATGGCATCCAGCACATCGACATTGCTTTTGCTGTCTGAGATCGGTAGCGCCTGGTTGATGTAATCCTGCGCTTTTGCTGGATTCAGGCGTGCCATGCTGATGTTGTAATACATCGTTGCGGGTCTTTGTAAATAAGGGTTGGCATTTTTAAAGGCCATCAGTTTTGCAAAGGCATCCGCCGCTGGCTGGTACTGCTGGAGGGAGTAATAACTCAGCCCGGCATAGTAGTAGGCATCTTTTGCATCCGTGGTCATCATCCCGTCTTTAATCGGACAGGAAGCCAAAACCGTGTTGGAGGTATTAATCGCGCTCTGATACTGCTTGTTATTGATCGCAATGTTGGCGTCATAGAGCAATTGAGAGCAGTGCGACTCTGCGGAGGTGTCGCTACCAGAAGAGAGGTTACTGCAACCGGATAAAAGATGTGTGAGTGCAAATACGGCGATGGCAAAGGGCAGTCGTGTGAGAGAACGCTTCATATAACCTCTCGATTATTCAGTGAGTTATTTTTTGTAACGTGACGATGGCTGTCGTACTACACATGACGGTGAAATTAAATGAAACATTTAATTTACATAATAATACAAATAATCACGGTAACGTATTTTTTCACTGCGTTCTCAGCCGAAGGGTTAGCCATGCTAACCCTTTTGTGGCCGGGCTATTTTCCTTCCATCACCGCCTTTTGCGCCACGACGGCGGCTTTCTGCTGCATGCGGTTTTGCATCTGGTCGATAATCACTGCGACGATAATCACGATGCCTTTAATCACCATTTGCCAGAATTCGCTGACCCCCATCATCACCAGTCCATCGGCCAAAAAACCGATAACAAATGCGCCAATCAGCGTGCCGAGAATGGTTCCGCGCCCGCCTGCCAACGATGTTCCGCCGAGTACCACGGCGGCAATCGCGTTCATCTCAAACGCCGTTCCGTTTGCTGGATGGCTGGCTAACAGTTGAGCGGAAACCACAATCCCGGCGATAGCGGCGCAGAAGCCGGACAAGGTATAGACCAGCACCTTGACCTGTTTGACTTTTACACCCGAAAGTTCTGCTGCGCGTTCGTTATCACCAATGGCGTAGACGTGGCGACCAAAGGGCAGGCGGCGGGCGATATATGCGATGACCACGGCAAGCACAATCATCAGCCAGATGGCCCACGGAATACCGAGCAGCGTGCCAGCTCCAATCTCATCGAAGCCCGTGTTGCCCAGTTGCGGGTTACCGGAAAGGCCGGGGAAGGTTTGTCCATCGGAGGTCAGCATGGCTGTACCACGCAGAACATACATCGTTCCCAGCGTGCAGATGAACGGGGCAACGTTATAGCGGGTTATGATCCAGCCGTTGACCGCACCGATTAACGCGCCGATGAGTAACACGACAGGGACAATTACCCAGACGCTGGGGAAAATGGCGATGCCGAACATTGGCAGCACGATGCCTTTGGTGATAAGCCACCCTGCAACCATGCCGCACAGTCCAAGCGTTGCGCCAATCGACAGGTCAATCCCGGCGGTGATGATCACAAAGGTGATCCCCAGCGCCAGAAAAGCATTAATGGCGATGTGCTTGATCATGATCACCAGACTGCCCGCCGAGAGGAAACCCGGCACGGTGATCGTAAAGAAACCCACAATGATGAACAGCGCAATAAACGTGCGCATTTTCAACAGAAGTAGCAGGATATTTTCCCGGGAAAGCGCCACCCCTTTTTGCGGTGTGAGCGCGACAGACTGTGTCGTTTTCATATCAGAACCCCTGAGCACTTGCCGTTACCAGTGCCGATTCTTCGGCCCGATCGCGAACGATATCCGCGGTCAGTTTGCCGCCAGACATCACCAGAATGCGGTCAGATACCGCCATAATTTCTTTCAAATCGGAGGTGGAAAAAACTATTGCGATGCCCCGGTTTGAAAGTTCCACCATCATGCGAAACACATCCGCTTTCGCCCCCACATCAATGCCGCGCGTGGGTTCATCGAGGAACAGGACTTTAGGATCGGTGAGCAACGAGCGGCCAATCACCACCTTTTGCTGGTTGCCGCCGCTCAGCGCCTGAATTTCGACCTCGGGCGAGGAGACCTTGATCGACAGATTGCCGATGGTAGTGGCGACCACGGCATGCTCCTGTTTTTGCGAGATGGTCAAACCGCGCTGTAACCGTCGCCACAGGCTGGCGATGGTCAGATTGCTGGCGACCGATGAGCCGGGAAAAATCCCGGTTCGTTTCCTGTCTTCCGGAACCAGGCTCATGCCCATGCGGATACGGTCGGCGGTGGCGAGCCGTTGCGGAACGGGTTTGCTGTCCAGCCACAGTTTGCCCAGATAATTACGCTGCGTACCCAACATGCATTCGAAAAGCTCAGTTCGCCCCGCACCCATCAGGCCGTAAATCCCGACAATCTCCCCGGCGCGCACGTTAAAACTGACATCATTGACCACTGAGTTACCCGCAGCATTAACGCAGGTAATGTGTTCAGCTTCGAGCACCGGAGTGCCAAACGTCCGCCCTGGCGAGAGGAAGTTGTTGACCGGGTCGCTGCCGAGCATCTCGCGTACAATCCACGGCACATCGATATCGTTTACCTGCGCCTCAGACTGAAATTTGCCGTCACGTAAAATGGTGATCACATCGCCAATGGCCATTAACTCTTCCAGACGGTGCGAGATATAGATGATGGATACCCCCTGGCGGGTCAGCTCGCGGATCACACGAAACAGAATATCCACCTCCGTTTTGCTCAGGGCCGATGTCGGTTCATCCAGGATCAGGATGTCAGCATCTTCCGCCAGCGCTTTGGCAATCTCGATAAGCTGCTGCTGTCCGACTTTAAGATTGCCGACCAGTTCGCGTGGTGAAATGGGCTGATCGAGCCTTTTCAGCAAGGTGGCGGCGTGTGCTTCCTGCTCACTTTCGTTAATCGGCATCACGCCTTTCTGCCGTTCTCGCCCGAGAAAGATGTTTTCCGCCACGTTCAGATTTTCGAACAGGTTTAGCTCCTGATGCACCATGCCAATACCCTGCGCTGCCGCGTCGCGGGTATTGGTAAAATGGACCTGTTTTCCGTTAAGCCACATTTCGCCCAGGCTGGGTTGCTGAACACCCGCCAGGATTTTCATCAGCGTGGATTTTCCGGCCCCGTTTTCGCCAATGATAACGTTCACTTTGCCGCGCCAGACGCGGTAGTCGACGTTATCCAGTGCCACAGTGCCAGGAAACAGCATCGATATGCCGCGTGTGCGCAGGATGATGTCGTCAGTCGGGATGTCGTTCATCATGGCGTCTCCTGTTTCAGTTCCAGCGCGGTGGCCTCTTCGGTTTTACCGGCGGTGATCGTCGTGGCGAAGACGATACTGGCTGTTTTGCCGTTCCAGCTGTCGTCCACTTTCGGCAGGTGCGTCACTGCTTCGCGGTTAAAGGCGCGAGAGAGCTGGGCAAACTGAACCTGGTTGGTGAACTCCTCGAAGCGGAATCCTGCCGCATCGCGAATGGCATTGCCGCGCATCACCGGGCCACTCTGGATCGACAACGGCTGGCCGTTGACCGTCATTACCACTTTTTGCTCGCGTGCGTTGCTGCTATCTACCCGCTCAATTTTGCCGGTAAGCCGGACAAACACACTTTGCGGTGTGGCGGAGGGGATTTTGAGTTGTGCTGCCAGCGTACTGGCATCCAGTGCGTGCTGACTGGCAGTATTCAGTACCCTTGATTGCCAGGTTTGTTGCGCGATCTGCTGAGGGGTCTGGTTGTCAAAACTGGCTTTTGCGTTCGGATCGGCAGGCATCATCGGCTTGCCGTCCGCGTCCAGATCCACCACTGTGCAGGCCGTCAGCAACAGGGCGGCGCACCCTGTAAGTGCTGCGCCCCATTGTTTTAACCACATAGCGCCTCCGCTTATTTGCTGAGGTTGAACATATTCAGTTTGCTGGCGTTGCTGTCATCAATCAGCACGCAATCCATCAACTGCTTCTCTTCTTTCTGCGCTTTGCCGTTTTTCAGGTAGTAGTCGGCTTGCTCAACCGCCATCTGGGCCTGTTGCCAGCCAGGTTGCAGCACGGTGGCTTTGATATTGCTGTTTTTGATAATGGAGTCGCGGGTGTAGTCGCTGCCGTCAAAACCAACGACGATAACGTTATTTTTCCCGGCGGCTTTCAGTGCGGCTTCAGCACCCAGCGCCATGGTGTCATTGCCGGAAATCACGCCCACGATGTCCGGATTGGTTTGCAGAATAGCTTCCATTCGGGTGAAGGCTTCGGTCTGGCTCCAGTTCGCCGTTTGCTGTGCGACCATTTTCATGTCCGTATAATCGTCCAGAACGTCATGATAACCCTGAGAGCGGACGTGGGCGTTGGTGTCTGACTGGCGTCCCAACAGCTCAACGTATTTCCCTTTCCCGTTCAGCAGTTTGGCGAACTTCTCTGCGCCCAGTTGCGCGCCCTGATAGTTATTGGAAACGATCTGCGCGACAGCCACGCCCGTTTTATTGATTTCACGGTCGATAAGGAAAGCCGGTACGCCAGCTGCTTTGGCTTTTTCCAACGGGCCGACGGTCGCGTCCGCTCCGGCGTTGTCTAGGATAATGGCTTTGGCCTTGCGGGCTATTGCCGTTTCAATCAGTTGGTTTTGCTTGTTCACATCATCATCATGCGACGCCACCAATACGGTGTAGCCCAGCTCTTTGGCTTTGGCCGCCGCGCCGTCGGCTTCTGCCTTGAAGAACGGGTTGTCGTGGGATGGGGTAATTATCGCGATAAGGCCATTGTCAGCAGCAAACAACGAACCGGAAGCGGTAATCATCGAAGCAAGAAGGGCGGATTTTACAAAGGTCATGTTCATTCTTTTTCTCCACATTGAATATTTATTCAATAATGATTTATTATTCAATTTAACGATAAAGCCGCCTTCCCGAACTGTCTACGGTTTAGGCTGCTAATTTCTTAAAAGGAGAAAAGGATCACGATCCTGATGAAGTCAGATGCGGCAAAGAAGTGTCACGATAGTGGCGTCAAAACGACACCATGAGAGAGTAATGTTTTGATTTTTTTTAATATTATTCAATGTATGGTTGAGTGCGAGGGTCAATGTGGTGTCGTTGAGGGAAAGAACCCTGGCGCAATCAAAACCCATCAGCCTCTTCACCTGAGGGAAGAGCGCTTTAAACAGGCTTTCTTTGGCGCTGAAAGTAAGCGTTAACGCTAAAGCAAACGGGAAACCCGAGCGGGAAAGAATGGCGTCTTCCTGGGGATCTATTATGCCGCCTTTGATTTCCTGTGCGTCATTTTCGCTGAGGATCGCTTCGCAATCGATACCAATAAGCGCATTTTGGTGACGAATAGCTATCGCCATTGCCTGAGATCCACTGTGGGTGATACTCCCTGAAATTCCCTTTGACCAGAGCGGTTCCCCATTGGGTCCGATGCCTGGCAGGGCGCGATCGTGCAAGGCGCTAAGCGCATGTGCGGCGGCGATCCGTCCGGCAAGGTGTTCGGCTTTACGTTTACGCCCGGCGGGAGTGATCTGTGCGTGATGAGGGAGCCACAGAAGATCGGCATCGGTAAACGTTGTGAGATCGAAGGTGATACGATGGACGGTTTGGTCGGCAAGAGGGAATGTGGTGTGGGTAGTTTGCATTGCGATGTCCTGACCCCGATCCTCTTCTACAGGGAGAGGGGGAAAACGGCAACCGGAGTTGCCGTTTTGTTTTTACCTTAGAAGTGCGTGTTCACGCTCATGTACCAGGTACGGCCCGGTTCATTGTAGGTGTACGCACCTGCGCCATACATATAAGCGCCGGTCGTGGTGTTCCCGGTGGTCTGGGCATTACCCGCACGCCACTGGCGTTTGTCGAAGACGTTATCCACGCCGCCAGTCAGACTGACGTTTTTGGTCACGTCCCAGGTCGCGCTCAGGCCAACGATGCTGTACGGGCTGACTTCATCTTTCTCAGATCCCGTAACTGGCTTACCTTTGTAGTTGTATTTCTTCGGCTGCTGCTTGCCGTACCAGGTGAAGGTCGACTGCAGTGACACATCCTGTTGTACCTGCCAGCTCAGGGTTGAGTTCAGCGTGTACTCCGGAATGATCGACAGACGGTCACCAGTCTCCTTGTTCTTGCTTTGCAGCATGTAGGTGATGTTGTTAGTCCAGTTAACGGTCTCAGTCACTGGAATGTTCAGTGTACCTTCCAGACCTTCTACAACGGCTTTAGGCACGTTTTCCCACTGGTAAATATCGGTTTTCACTTTACCCAGGGATGTATTGCCAATTGGCGCGTAGCCCGCTTCAATTTTGTCGCGGTAGTCGTTACGGAACCAGGTCACACCGGCCAGCCAGCCGTCACGTTTGAACTCCAGACCAATCTCTTTGTTGATACTGGTTTCGGCTTTCAGGTCATCGTTACCCATCATGTAGCAGCCGGTGTTGTCGGCGCTGGCGTAGCAGCCCTGACCTTTGCTGTACAGCAGGTAGTTCGGGTTAGTCTGGTACAGGCTCGGTGCTTTGTATGCACGCGCAATGCCCATCTTCAGCGTGAAGTCATCCCCCAGACCTTGTGAAAGGTTCAGGGACGGGCTCCAGTTGTTACCCACGATGGTGTGGTGATCGAAGCGCAGTGCCGGCGTCAGCATGGTGCTGTCGGTCAGCTCCATGTTGTTTTCAGCAAACAGAGAGAAGATTTCAGCCTGTGAATACGGGCTGCGATCGTCACTCATGCCAGGAATTGAACCGCCTTGCTGCGTCTGGGTATTGGAGGACATGTCCTTCATACGCTGCTGGTTCCATTCGGTTCCCAGCGTCAGGTTTTGATTAACCAGCAGTTCAAACGGCAGGCTAATTTCACTGTGTAAGGTGACGTCGGACAGATCGGAATCGGTGAACTTGTTGCTGTTGAACAGCCCTTCAAGACCGCCTGCCAGGCCTTCGCCCAGACGTGAGTTGCGGGTGTGTTCGTACTGCGCCCAGGTGCTGGAGGTGATGCCGTTATCCCAGCCGCCATTCCAGGTCAGGGAGTAGTTCTGGCGATAAAGACGGTTGGTCTCTTTGCCGTAGTACTTCTTCACCAGGCCGCTTGAGCTGTTGTCGTTGTTGGTGTTCTGGGTATCGCCTGCGTACAGGTTATTCTGGCGGCTATAACCGGCTTCCAGTTCCAGAGACTGCATGGGCGCAAAGTCCCAACGCACAACGCCGTTAACGTCTTTGTTTTCTACCCCTTCACGGCCCGCAGGCAGCGTGTCGGCGTACATGCCTGTACGTTCAGACTGGTGACCGTCGTTAATGTCACGCGCATCGGCCTGGGTTTTGTCCAGGTTTCCGTACAGACGGAAGCTGAAATCGCCACCCAATGGGCCATTCAGGCTGAAGTTGGTACGTTTGGTGGAGCCTTCGTCTTTATGTTCCGGCGCATTCAGGTAGGTGTTCCAGGAACCATGCCACTCGTTGCTCCCTTTTTTGGTGATGATGTTCACCACACCACCTGCTGCACCGTCACCGTAGCGTGCAGCTGCCGGGCCACGGATGACTTCAATGCGTTCGATCATCTCTGGCGGAACCCAGCCAGTATCGCCACGGGTATCGCGCTCGCCACGCCAGCCCAGACGGACAGAGTTACGGCTGGTTACCGGTTTACCGTCGATCAGAATCAGGGTGTTTTCCGGGCCCATACCGCGAATATCGATCTGGCGGTTGTTGCCGCGCTGGCCGCTGGTGGAGTTACCGGTCAGGTTAACGCCTGGCATCGTGCGGATGATTTCGGCGACGTCACGGGCGGGAGGATTTTTACGGATCTCATCGGCGGTGATGGTGGAAACCCCCGGCGCCTGCAGATTCTGCTCGCCGCGGTGATCACCATAGTGTCTTCATGTGCAGCACTGCTGGCAGTCTTGTCTTCCGCCATGGCTGGCAGCGCAACGCCGTAGATCCCTAAGTTGACCAGCAAGGCCAGGGAGTGAATCTTCTTATTCATTGTACGTCCTGCTTTTCGTTGCCGCATCCTCCTGGCTCCATTCCCGAAGGGGAGAGGAGGCGGCATGTTGTCACCCGCATTTTGCGTAAGCAGCTCTGTCCTCGAGCGCACACAATGCATGGCATGGTTATTTTATGAGCGCGCTTCCCACAGCGCGGGCACTACGCTATTGCAAATGCAAATAGTTATCAATAATATTATCAATAAATTTTGTCTTGTAACAAAAAAAGACGTGTTAAACATGAGGTTATAAGGGTGACGGCGTTAACAACGGGAAGTGATGCCTGGTGGCAGTCGAAAAAGGGTCCCGAATGGGTGCGTGAACAGGATACGTATCGCGTCACCTTCTGGTGGCGTGACCCGGCAGGCACTGCGAAGTCATCCAGCGTGAAACGGGTCTGGCTCTACATTACTGGCGTGACCGATCACCACCAGAATGCCCGCCCGCAGTCCCTTGAGCGTATTCCTGATACCGACGTCTGGCAGTGGCAGGGCGAATTCAGCCCGGAATGGCGCGGTAGCTACTGCTTTATCCCCTCTGAAAACGAACAGGATTTTGCCGAAGTGGTCTTTGAGGGCGAACGGCCAGACCGCGTCGCGCTCCGTGAGGGCTGGCGTAAACTGCTGCCAGATGCGATTGCCGATCCGTTAAATCCACAGCACTGGCGGGGTGGGCGCGGTCATCCTGTCTCCGCACTGGAGATGCCCGAAGCTCCCCTTCAGCCAGGCTGGAACAAACCTGATACCCCGTACTCACCTCCACATTGCCTGACCTGGCACAGCGTACGTCTGGGCAATACCCGACGCGTCTGGATTTTTACCACCGGCGATGACCACCCTGAATCCCGTCCACTGGCGGTGCTGCTCGACGGGCAATTCTGGGCCGAAAGTATGCCCGTGTGGCCGGCGCTGTCGGCGTTAACCGAAGAGGGAAAATTACCGTCTGCGGTGTATGTGCTAATCGATGTGATTGATACGCCGCACCGCAGCCACGAACTGCCCTGTAATCCTGACTTCTGGCTTGCGGTACAGGAAGAGTTGCTCCCGCTCGTGCGCAGCACCACGCTGTTTAGCGACCGTGCCGATCGGACTGTGGTGGCAGGGCAAAGTTTTGGCGGGCTCTCATCGTTGTATGCTGGTCTTAACTGGCCGCAGCGTTTTGGCTGCGTACTTAGCCAGTCAGGATCTTACTGGTGGCCGCATCGCGGTACACAGCAGGACGGTCTGCTTATCGAACAACTTAAAGCGGGTGAAAAAACCGCACACGGACTGCGCATTGTCCTTGAGGCAGGCCGCAATGAGCCGCTGATTTTCCGCGCTAATCAGGCGATTTACGCCCAACTACAACACACACAGCAACCGGTTATCTGGCGTCAGGTTGACGGCGGACACGATGCGCTTTGCTGGCGCGGTGGGCTGACGCAGGGGCTTATGACCCTCTGGCAGCCGCTTATTCAATAACGGAGTCTGGTATGGAATTCAGTAATCCTTTCGATAATCCGCAGGGACAGTTCGCTATTTTGTGCAACGAGCAGGCGCAATACAGCCTGTGGCCGCAGCAGTGTGCATTGCCTGCTGGCTGGCGTGTGGTTTGCGAACCCCAGTCACAGGAAGCCTGCCAGCAGTGGCTGGCCGATAACTGGCGGACACTCGAACCTTCTCATTTTGCGAGGGAACACGCATGAGCCAGCATCTTCCTCTTGTCGCCGCCCAGCCGGGTATCTGGATGGCGGAGCAGCTTTCCACATTGCCGAATGCCTGGAGTGTGGCGCACTACGTTGAACTGAAGGGCGATATTGATGCCCCGTTACTGGCTAAAGCGATTGTCGCGGGCATGATGCAGGCTGACACGCTGCGCACGCGCTTCATGGAAGATAACGGTGAGGTGTGGCAGTGGGTTGATGCAGCCATGACATTGCCGGAACCGTCTGTCGTCGTGGTCGACTCACATGACGCCGCTGTAGCACTGATGGAGGCCGATCTCAGTCAGAATCTGCGGGTGGACGGTGGGCAGCCACTGGCATTTCATCAATTGATTCAGGTCGATAATCAACGCTGGTACTGGTATCAGCGTTATCACCATTTAGTGGTGGATGGCTTCAGTTTTCCGGCAATTACCCGCCAGATCACCACGATTTATACCGCCTGGCGTAACCGGCAGCCAACACCGGATTCCCCGTTTACCCCTTTTTCCGATGTGGTGGAAGAGTATCAGCACTATCGCAACAGCGAAGCGTATCAGCGGGATAGGGCATTCTGGGCGGAGCAGCGTAAGCAACTTCCCCCACCGGTTTCACTTTCAGCCACGCCGTTGCCGGGACGTGCTGCGACAACCGATATCCTGCGCCTGAAAGTCACCGCTGACAGCCGGGCTTTTAGCCAACTTTCGCAGGCGGCCGGACAGGTGCAGCGTACCGATCTGGCGCTCGCGCTGGTGGCTCTGTGGCTGGGACGGTTAACCGGAAGGCTGGACTATGCCGCCGGGTTTATCTTTATGCGCCGGATGGGCTCCGCAGCATTAACCGCAACGGGGCCGGTGCTCAACGTGCTGCCGCTGGCGGTGAACATTGTTCCCCAGGAAAGCCTGCCGGAGCTGGCGCTACGTCTTGCAAATCAGCTTAAAAAAATGCGCCGTCATCAGCGTTATGATGCGGAGCAGATTGTTCGCGACAGCGGACGTGCAGCAGGGGATGAGGCGCTGTTTGGTCCGGTGCTTAACGTCAAAGTATTTGATTATCAGTTGGATATCGACGGTGTTGAGGCGATTACCCATACGCTGGCGACCGGTCCGGTTAACGATCTGGAACTGGCACTGTTCCCGGATGAACAGGGCGGTTTAAGCATTGAAATCCTTGCTAACAAACAGCGTTACGATGAAGTGACGTTGACTCGCCACGTTGCGCGTCTGAACGCCATGCTGGCGCAGTTTGCCGCAGATCCTGGCCTGCGCTGTGGCGAGGTTGAAACGGTTTCTGTGCAAGAGTATCAGCAACTGGAACGCATTAACGATACAGGGATGATGTTACCGTCCACCACGCTTGCCCAACTGGTGGCTGAACAGGCACAGAAAACGCCGGATGCCCCTGCACTTGCTGACGCCCATACTGAACTGACCTACCGCCAGATGCGCGAGCAGGTTATTGCTCTCGCATCGCACCTGCGTGAGCGCGGGGTGAAACCGGGGGATAGCGTTGCGGTTGCACTGCCGCGTTCAGTATTCCTGACGCTGGCGCTGCATGGCATTGTGGAGGCGGGGGCGGCCTGGCTGCCGCTGGATACGGGTTATCCTGACGATCGCCTGCGTATGATGCTGGAGGATGCAAAACCCTCTTTGCTCATCACCACGCCGGATCAACTTCCACGCTTTAGCGATCTGCCGGTTGAAAACCTCTGCTACCACGCACTGCTCCCTGTCGCCGGAAGCGAACCGTTGCATCTGGCGACGCCGGAACAGACGGCCTACATCATCTTTACCTCAGGCTCGACGGGCCGCCCGAAAGGCGTGATGGTGGGGCAAACCGCCATCGTCAACCGTCTGCTGTGGATGCAGGATCACTACCCGCTGGATGCCAGCGATGTTGTTGCGCAGAAAACGCCGTGCAGTTTTGATGTGTCGGTATGGGAGTTTTGGTGGCCATTTATCGCGGGCGCGAAACTGGTGATGGCGGAGCCTGAAGCACACCGCGATCCGCAGGCGATGCAGAGTTTCTTTGCGCAATACGGCGTGACCACGACTCACTTTGTGCCATCGATGCTGGCGGCGTTTGTCACCTCGCTCACGCCGGAAAATACCGACTGCTGTCAGACGCTGAAGCAGGTCTTTTGCAGCGGGGAAGCTTTGCCAACCGGGTTGTGCCGCGAGTGGGAACAGCTTACCCATGCGCCGCTGCACAATCTCTACGGCCCAACGGAAGCCGCCGTCGATGTGAGCTGGTATCCCGCTTTTGGTGCTGAGCTGGCAGCGGTGGAAGGCAATAGCGTGCCGATTGGTTTCCCGGTGTGGAACACCGGTTTGCGTATTCTGGATGCCATGATGCGTCCTGTTCCGTTTGGCGTAGCTGGGGATCTTTACCTCACCGGTATTCAGCTGGCGCAGGGATATCTGGGACGCCCGGATCTGACCGCCAGCCGTTTTATCGCCGATCCGTTTGCACCTGGTGAACGCATGTATCGCACAGGGGATGTCGCCCGCTGGCTGGACAACGGCGCAGTGGAATACCTTGGTCGTAGCGACGATCAACTGAAAATTCGTGGTCAGCGTATTGAGCTTGGTGAAATCGACCGCGCGATGCTCGCGTTGCCGGATGTGGCGCAGGCCGTGGCGCATGCCTGCGTGTTTAACCAGGCGGCGGCAACGGGCGGCGATGCACGTCAGCTGGTCGGGTACGTGGTGTCTGAATCCGGTTTACCGCTGGATCGTGACGCCCTGCTGGAATTACTCAAAGCACAGCTGCCGCCGCATATGGTTCCGGTGGTGTTGTTACAGATTAGCGCCTTACCGCTGAGTGCTAACGGTAAGCTCGACCGCAAAGCGCTGCCGCTCCCCGAACTGACCCGTAAAACCTCTGGTCGCGCGCCAGAGACAGAAACTGAGATGGCCGTAGCGCAGGCATTTTCTGCCCTGCTGGGATGTGACATCAGCGATATCGAGGCCGATTTCTTTGCCCTCGGCGGGCACTCGTTGCTGGCAATGCGCCTGGCCGCTCAGCTTAGCCGCGTATTCTCCCGCAAAGTGACGCCGGGGCAAATTATGGTCGCTTCCACGGTCAGTAAACTGAGTGCGTTGCTGGGGGGGCAAATGAGCGAAGAACAGGCGCAACGTCTGGGGTTCGAAACCCTTCTGCCACTGCGCGAGAGCAATGGTGCGACGCTGTTCTGCTTCCATCCCGCTTCAGGTTTCGCCTGGCAGTTCAGCGTACTGGCGCGGTATCTGAACCCGCGCTGGTCGATCATTGGTGTTCAGTCTCCGCGTCCGGACGGGCCGATGGAGCAGTGTGCAACACTTGATGATGTCATTGAACGTCACCTGGCGACACTGCGTGAACAGCAGCCACGAGGGCCGTATTATCTGTTCGGCTATTCACTTGGCGGCACGCTGGCGCAAGGCATTGCCGCTCGCTTATGTGCGCAGGGTGAACGTGTCGCGTTTCTCGGTTTGCTGGATACCTGGCCGCCGGAAACGCAAAACTGGGCCGAAAAAGAGGCTAATGGTCTTGATCCGGAGGTGCTGGCGGAAATCGAACGTGAACGTCAGGCGTTTATTGCCGCGCAGCAGGGGCAAGGTTCCAGCGAGCTGTTTAACGCCATTGAAGGCAACTATGCTGATGCGGTGCGGCTGCTCACCACGGCGCACAGCGCACGCTTTGATGGCAAAGCGACGCTGTTTGTCGCCGAACGGACACGAACGATGGAGCCGCAGGTAGCCTGGACGCCGTGGGTGGGTGAGTTAGAGGTTTACAGCCAGGATTGTGCCCACGTGGATATCATTTCACCGCAGGCATTTGAATCGATTGGACCGGTGCTACAGGAAATATTGGGGTAGTGTAAATGCCCCTCGCCCTGTGGGTGAGGGGAGGATTTGATGTCTTCTCTCATAGGGAGAGGGCATCAAACCGCACGTCTGCCCAACGGCACAACTAGCGGCGTACCCGCCACCGGATCGTCAATAATCATGCAACGCATACCGTAGATCCGCTCGATTAACTCCGGGGTGACAATCTCTTTTGGTGCACCTTCCGCCACAATGTTTCCGTCGCGCAGGGCGATGAGGTGTGTTGCATAACGGCAGGCCTGGTTTAAATCATGCAGCACTGCGGCCAGCGTATAGCCTCGCGTGCGGTTGAGATCGCTCAGCAGTTCCAGTAAATCAATCTGATGACTGATATCAAGCCAGGTCGTCGGCTCGTCCAGCAGCATGATCGAGGTTTCCTGCGCCAGCACCATCGCGATCCATGCGCGCTGGCGTTGTCCGCCGGAAAGCGTATCCACACTCTGCGCGGCAAGGTCGACAATACCCGTAGCCTGCATTGCCCGGTTGACGGCCTCTTCATCCTCTGTGCGCCAGCGGGTAAACAGCGGCTGATGCGGATAACGCCCTCGCGCGACCAGCTCCTGTACGGTGATATCACCCGGTGTCGTGGCGTTTTGCGCCAGTAGCCCAATACGACGCGCCACCTCTTTGCTGGCGAAGCGCTGGATCTGCTCCCCATCGAGAAAGACGCTGCCGTGTGTCGGGGTCATCAGACGGCTCAGGGTTCGCAGCAGGGTCGATTTACCGCAGCCGTTCGGGCCGATAATCGCCGTAAAATGCCCTTCCGGAATGGCGACGGTTAAATCACGGGCGACGGTTTTTTTGCCGTAGCCGAGGGTCAGTTTTTCGCCGCGCAAGCGGGTTGCGAAATCGGTCATTTCTTGCGTGACTCCTGAACTAACAAGACGATGAGGTAAATGCCACCGAGGCTGACTGTCACAACCCCGACCGGTAGCTGATAAGGCATGAACAACTGCTGGGCACAGAGGTCCGCGGCCAGTAGCAACAGTGCGCCGCACAACGCCGCCTGAGTTAAGCCCCAGCGGGCTGTGCCGCTAATGCGGCGCGCAATATGCGGCGCAACCAGCGCGATAAAGGAGATAGGGCCGGCAATGGCGGTGGAGGCGGCGGTCAGTAATACGGCCACCAGCATGAGCGTCAAACGCGAGCGCTCAACGCCCACACCCAGGGCACAGGCGCTGTCATCACCCATCTCCAGCAGACGCATACGACGTACCAGCAGCAGTGCGCCGATAAACATCAACAAAATTAGCGGTGCGGCGGGCCAGGTTTTACCCCACGTCAGGCCATTGAGTGAACCGGCATACCACAGCCCGGCGGAGAGTGCGGTTTCCAGCGATGCCTGCAACAAAAGCCAGGTGTTAAAGGCCATCAGCATCGCGCGAATACCAATCCCGATAATGATCAGGCGGAAGGTGTCGATGCCGTTGCGCCAGGCAAGCGCCCAGATGACCAGCGATGTTAAAATGCCGCCGGCCATCGCCGTAAAGGTAATGGCCGCCAGGTGTTGACCAAACAGCACCATCGCCACCAGCACGCCGCTCCAGGCTCCCGTATTGAGACCCATCACATCCGGACTGCCGAGCGGGTTGCGCATCAGCGACTGGAATATTGCGCCGCTGACGCCGAGCGCGGCGCCCACCAGAATGGCCATCGTCACGCGCGGCAGTCGCCATTCCGTCACCATCATCGTGATATTGCGCGGTGCACTGCCGATGAGGGCGTTAAAGACCTGGCTGAAATCAAGCATCACTGCGCCGCTGCGCAGGCTCCAGACGGCGACCAGAACAATGGCGATCGCCAGCAGAGATACGCTGGTGACTAAACGACGGGACGGGGCCATCATGCGCCACCTCCGCGTTTACGCCGCACAAGGAAGATCAGAACCGGTGCGCCGATAAAGGCGCTGACCACCGAAACACGTAGTTCGCCGGGAACCAGCAAACGACCCAATACATCGGCAAACAGCAGCAGGGCAGGGGTTGCCAGCAGCGTTACGGGTAAGGACCAGCGGTGATCTGCCCCCACCAGCCAGCGTGACATATGCGGCATCATCAGGCCGATAAAGGCAATCGGGCCGACTACCGCCGTCGCGCTACCGCACAAGACGGTGATTGCAAGAAGGCCCATTAACTGGGTTCGTGCCACGCGGTTGCCAAGCGCGGTGGCGGTGTCGCTGCCAAGGCTCAGACTGTTCAGCGCCCGGCTTAAAAACAGCGCCACGATGGCAGCGATCGTCACCGGGATCACCACCACTTTTAAGGTTTCCAGCGTACGGATATCCAGCGAACCGGCTTGCCAGAAGCGCAGCTGATCGTAAACATCCGGATTAAGCAGAGCGATACCGTTAGACAATCCTTCCAGCACCGCCGCAAGCGCCACGCCAGCCAGTGTTAAACGCACCGGACTGAGCTGACCCCCGCCCTGACTGCCGGTAAAAGCCACTACCACTGAGGCGGCCAGTGCACCGCAAAAGGCCATTACCAGCTGTTCAGATGGCGACGTTAACCCGAATAATGCTGCGCCAAGCACGATGGCAAAACTTGCGCCACTGTTAACGCCCAGAATGCCGGGGTCGGCCAGCGGGTTACGCGTGAGGGTTTGCATCAATGCACCAGCAAGGCCGAGCGCCGCGCCTGCCAGCAACCCGGCGAGCGTGCGGGGGAGCCGGGCGTCGAGCACAATGGTGCAATCGGCACTCTGACATGTACCTGTCAGGGCATCGATAATGACGGAAGAAGGCAATGGCTTCGCACCAACCAGCAGGCTGAGGGCAATCGCCAGGATCAACAATAGCAACAAAACGGGCGCGGCAATGGCGCGCACCGCAGAAGAGGAAAACGGCATAACAACATCCATGATTTGATAATGATAGTAATTATCGTTATCTATCTTATTTGGCTATGTTAGCATGTGCCGCCATGGAATTGGTATAAAAGAAACCGGACAAGGCCTTGTAATGACCCAAAAATCCTGGCTGCTCAACCTCAGCCTGCTCAAAACGCATCCGGCGTTTCGCGCCGTCTTTATCGCCCGTTTTATCTCCATTTTATCGCTTGGCTTGCTGGGCGTTGCCGTACCGGTGCAGATTCAGGCCATGACGCAATCCAGCTGGCTGGTAGGGTTGTCCGTCACCTTAACGGGCGGAGCGATGTTCATCGGTCTGATGGTGGGCGGTGTGCTGGCAGACCGTTATGAGCGTAAGAAATTGATTTTACTGGCACGCGGAACCTGCGGTATCGGATTCGTGGGCCTGTGTCTGAATGCCATGCTGCCAGAACCGTCCCTGATTGCCATTTACGCGCTGGGAGTGTGGGATGGCCTGTTTGCCTCTATTGGCGTGACGGCGTTACTGGCGGCAACGCCTGCGCTGGTCGGGCGTGAAAATCTGATGCAGGCCGGGGCGATCACCATGCTTACGGTGCGCCTGGGATCGGTCATTTCCCCGATGGTAGGCGGCCTTTTGCTGGCGACGGGCGGCGTGGCGTGGAACTACGGTCTGGCGGCGCTGGGGACGTTTATCACCACCTTAACGTTGCTCCGTTTGCCGGTTTTACCCCCTCCGCCGCAAGTGCGTGAACACCCTCTGAAATCGCTGATGGCGGCCATTCGTTTTCTCTTCAGCCATCCGCTGATTGGAGGCATCGCCCTGCTTGGCGGCTTGCTGACAATGGCGAGCGCGGTACGCGTGCTTTACCCTGCACTGGCGGGGGAGTGGCAGATGAGTGCCTCACAAATTGGCTTGCTGTATGCGGCTATCCCGCTCGGTGCGGCCTTTGGTGCATTGACCAGCGGAAACCTGGCGCGGAGCGCGCGGCCAGGTTTGATCATGCTGGCCGCGACGCTTGCCTCATTTATCGCGATTGGCTTTTTCAGCCTGATGCCTTTTTGGGCGCTTGGTGTGGTGTGTCTGGCGCTGTTTGGCTGGCTCAGCGCCATCAGCTCTTTACTGCAATACACGCTGATTCAGACGCAGACGCCAGAGGCGATGTTGGGCAGGATCAATGGTCTGTGGACTGCGCAGAACGTCACGGGGGATGCCATTGGTGCGGCGATATTAGGCGGGCTGGGAGTCATCCTGACGCCGGTGGCATCAGCGAGCAGCAGTGGGTTTGCGCTGGCGATTGTGGGGGCGATTTTGTTCGTCGTCCTGGCAGAGTTACGGCGGTTCAGACAGGACGTGATGTTGAACGACAGTGCGGCTTGATGGCCTGGCCCGAACCCTCTCCCGGCGGGAGAGGGAGGGGTTGTGTCTTATTTGAACAGTGTCTCTAAGCGCTGTAACACCCGCATCGCACTGTAGTAATCCAGACGGAAGGTTTCCGTACCCAGTGCCCAGACGCGTTTGTTTTGCACCGAAGGCAGATGTGCCAGCAGCGGGTTGGCATAAATTGCGTCCACGTCTTTCTGATCCCCGGCGAACAGGAACAACCCTTCACCGTTCAGGCCAGTAGCCAGATTTTCACCGCCTAACTGAATGATATCGTGACGTTTACCCTGGCTTTTCGAGGTATGCAGCCCGGCAGGGAGTTCAGCAAGCTGGAAGCCTAACTGTTGCAGCAGCTTCCCTTGCGCGGACTCAGACGTCCACAGGTTGGCGCTGTGTGCTGCTGCGGTATAGACAATGGCATTGACCGGCTGCGGCGGCAGTTTCATCTGCTGTTTGACCTGCGTGAGCTGTTTATCAAATTCGGCAATACGCGCGGCAGCCTGTTTTTCCTGACCGGTGATTGTGCCCAGTTGTGTCAGCAGTGCCTGCCAGCTTTTGTCGTCGTAGTTGATGATAAGCGTCGGGGCAATGGCTGAAAGCTGGTCGTACAGTGCCAGTGCAGAATCACCGCCCGTGGCGCTGATCAGAATCAAATCCGGCATTTGAGCCGCCACCGCTTCAGCACTGGGTTCGCCAATATAGAGGCGGGCGAGCTTACGTTGTTTAGCGATATCTCCCCACTGGCGTAAAAAGCCTTGTGCATCGGCCACGCGGTTGTTGGGGGTGGTTGCCCCGCTGGCAATGACCGGGGCATCAATCGCCAGCAGCGATCCGGTTAAGGTTACGCTGGTGGATACAATGCGGGTCGGTTTGCTGTCAAGCGTATGCACGCCGTGGCTGTCCGTTATCTGACGTGGCCAGTCGGCAGCGGTAGCTGAGGTTAATCCTAAAACAAAAAGTCCTGCGAAAAGCAGGGCGTTATGGCAAACGGCGGGGAGTTTCACAAAGCGACATCCTGTTTGTATTGGAGTTAATGCTTCTCATTTTCATGAATGGTGAGAAGGGATGCAAGCGATAGTCGCACAAGATGCTCGCTCATCGGTTGACACCAGGGCGCTCTGCGATTAGGTTAGCCATCGAAAATATAAATGATAATCATTATTACTGCCTTTATCATTTTATGGAGGATGATATGGATACGTCATTGGCTGAGGATCTTCAGCACACTGCGACCACGCTGCAATCAGACAGCTTTTTCTTTATGTCGCCTTATCGCAGCTTCACCACGTCTGGTTGTTTTGCCCGTTTTTCCGAGCCTGCTCTGGGCGGCGATGACCCTGCAAGCGCCTTTCAGCAAAAGCTGACCCGAATGTTTGAGAAGGCGAAAGCCAGCGGAATTGCACATCCCGTCATGGTCGGCGCAATCCCGTTTGATACTCGCGAACCGTCTTCACTGTTTATTCCGCAACGCTGGCAAACCTTTTCGCGCCCTGCACGTCAGCAGTCTGCGCGTTATCTTTCCGGGGCGCAGGAACTGACGGTAAAACAACGCACTGAAATCCCACCACAGCCTGTGTTTGAAGAGATGGTTTCCCGGGCTGCTGCGCTTACGGCCACACCGCAGGTGAATAAAGTGGTGCTGTCGCGCCTGATTGATATTGCCACCGATCGCAACATTGAGAGCGGTGCGCTGCTGGAGCGCCTGATTGCGCAAAACCCGGCGAGTTTTAACTTCCATGTGCCGCTGGAAGATGGCGGCGTGCTGTTGGGGGCAAGCCCGGAACTGCTGCTGCGCAAAGAGGGCTCTCACTTTAGCTCGCTGCCGCTGGCAGGCTCTGCGCGACGTCAGCCGGATGATGTGCTGGATCGTGAAGCGGGCAACAAATTACTGGCATCGGAAAAAGACCGCCACGAGCATGAGCTGGTGACGCAGGCGATGAAAACGGTGCTGGAAAATCGCAGTCACTCCCTGAGTATGCCGTCGTCACCTCAGTTGGTGACAACACCGACGCTGTGGCATCTGGCTACGCCGATCGAGGGCGAAGCGCATCAGCATGAAAACGCACTGACGCTGGCCTGTTTGCTGCATCCGACGCCGGCACTGAGCGGCTTCCCGCATCAGGCGGCTAAACAGATTATCGCTGAGCTGGAACCGTTCGACCGCGATCTGTTTGGCGGCATTGTTGGCTGGTGTGATAGCGAAGGCAATGGCGAGTGGGTGGTGACTATCCGCTGTGCGCGTATCCACGATAAAACCGTTCGTCTGTTTGCTGGCGCGGGTATTGTCCCTGCGTCATCTCCGGTTGGCGAATGGCGCGAAACCGGGGTGAAACTCTCCACCATGCTGAACGTTTTTGGCTTGCATTAAGGACAAATAATGACCATCCCCTTTACCCGTTGGCCGGAAGATTTTGCCCGGCGCTATCGTGAAAAAGGCTACTGGCAGGATCTGCCCCTGACCCACATTCTGACACGCCATGTGGATAATGACGCGGTGGCGATCGTCGACGGTGAGCGGCGTTACACCTACCGCCAGTTTAATCAGGCGGTGAATAACCTCGCGAGCGCGTTGCAGGCCCAGGGTCTTCATCGTGGTGAGACGGCGCTGGTGCAGCTGGGTAACGTTGCCGAGTTTTACATCACCTTCTTTGCCCTGCTTCAGGTGGGAGTCGCGCCGGTTAATGCGCTCTTCAGCCACCAGCGTAGTGAACTGAACGCTTATGCGTTGCAGATAAAACCTGCGCTGCTGATTGCCGATCGCGACCATACGCTGTTTGCGGGCGATGATTTCCTCAATACTTTTATCAATGAACACAGCTCAGTGCGCGTGGTTCTGCTGCGTGGCGAGCGCGGTGAACATGCCCTGGAGGCGGCTATTGCCCGTCCGGCGGATAATTTCATCCCTAATCCGACACCTGCCGATGAAGTCGCATTTTTCCAGCTTTCCGGTGGCAGTACCGGTACGCCGAAACTGATCCCGCGTACGCATAACGACTATGACTACAGCATTCGTCGCAGCAATGAGATTTGCGGCATCACCGATGACACCCGTTACCTGAATGCGCTGCCTGCGGCGCATAACTATGCCATGAGTTCTCCGGGCTCGCTCGGGATCTTTACGGCCGGCGGTTGTGTTGTGCTGGCAAACGATCCGAGTGCCACGCTCTGCTTCCCGCTGATTGAACAGCATCAGATTAACGTCACCTCGCTGGTTCCTCCGGCAGTTAGCCTGTGGCTACAGGCGATTGCAGAAGGGGCGGGCAACGCACAGCTTCAGTCGCTCAAACTGCTGCAGGTGGGGGGGGCTCGTTTGTCGGCAACGCTTGCCGCGCGTATTCCGGCGGAGATTGGCTGCCAGTTACAGCAGGTGTTTGGCATGGCCGAAGGGCTGGTCAACTACACGGCACTGGATGATACGCCAGAGCGCATCATGAACACTCAGGGTCGTCCGATGTGCCCGGATGATGAGGTGTGGGTGGCTGATGAGAACGGTAACCCGCTGCCGCGCGGTGAAGTTGGACGGCTGATGACGCGCGGGCCGTATACCTTCCGGGGCTACTTCAACAGCCCGGAACATAACGCCAGCGCCTTTGATGCCGAGGGTTTTTACTGCTCTGGCGATCTGATCGCCATCGACGAGCAGGGCTACATCACCGTACAGGGGCGCGAAAAAGATCAGATCAATCGGGGGGGCGAGAAAATTGCCGCCGAGGAGATCGAAAACCTGCTGCTGCGCCATTCGTCGGTGATCCATGCCGCGCTGGTGAGCATGGAAGATAACCTGCTGGGTGAAAAAAGCTGCGCTTATCTGGTGGTGAAACAGCCGCTGCGTGCCGTTGAGGTTCGCCGGTTCCTGCGTGAACAGGGCGTTGCGGAGTTCAAACTGCCGGACCGCGTAGAGAGCGTGGACGCGCTGCCGTTGACCCCGGTAGGGAAAGTAGACAAGAAACAGTTGCGCCTGTGGCTCGCTGAACGCGCCCAGGGCTGAGGAACAAGACGATGGCAATTCCAAAATTAACCGGTTACGCACTGCCGACGGCTGCCGATCTGCCGGACAATAAAGTGAACTGGGCATTTGAACCAGAGCGCGCGGCGCTGCTGATCCATGATATGCAGGAATACTTCCTGAATTTCTGGGGCGAAAACAGCCCAATGATGGCGCAAGTGGTTGCAAACATCGCGAAAATTCGCGAGTACTGCAAAGAGCACAATATTCCGGTTTATTACACCGCACAGCCAAAAGAGCAGAGCGATGAAGATCGCGCCCTGCTGAACGATATGTGGGGGCCGGGGCTCACCCGCTCGCCAGAGCAGCAACGCATTGTTGCCGAACTGACGCCAGATGAAGCTGACACGGTGCTGGTGAAATGGCGCTATAGCGCGTTCCACCGTTCGCCGCTGGAGCTGATGCTTAAAGAGACAGGCCGCAACCAGTTGTTGATCACTGGCGTGTACGCCCACATTGGTTGTATGACCACGGCAACAGATGCCTTTATGCGCGATATCAAACCGTTCTTTATTGCCGATGCGCTGGCAGATTTCACCCGTGACGAGCACCTGATGTCGCTTAACTACGTGGCGGGACGTTCTGGTCGTGTGGTGATGACAGAGGAGCTGTTACCTTCGGTTCCGGCCTCGAAAGAGGCGCTGCGTGCGGTCGTGCTGCCGCTGCTGGATGAGTCCGATGAGCCTTTGGATGATGAAAACCTGATCGACTATGGTCTGGACTCGGTGCGCATGATGGCTCTGGCTGCCCGCTGGCGAAAAGTGCATGGCGATATTGATTTCGTCATGCTGGCGAAAAACCCAACCCTTGATGCCTGGTGGGCGTTGCTCTCCCGCGAGGTGAAGTGATGGCCGGATTCGATTTTACCGGCAAAACTGTCTGGGTGACGGGGGCGGGCAAAGGGATTGGCTACGCCACCGCGTTGGCCTTTGCCGAGGCCGGGGCACAGGTGACGGGGTTCGATCTGGCGTTTCCGCTGGCGGAGTATCCTTTTACCACCGAAACGATGAACGTCGCGGATCCCACGCAGGTGAGTGACGTCTGCGGGCGCGTGCTTGCCACCGTTGATCGCCTGGACGTGCTGGTGAATGCCGCCGGTATTTTGCGCATGGGGGCAACCGATCAGCTTTCGCAGGATGACTGGCAGCAGACCTTCGCCGTTAATGTGGGGGGGGCGTTTAACCTGTTCCAGCAGACGATGGGCCAGTTCCGTCGTCAGCAGGGTGGGGGGATTGTCACCGTTGCCTCCGACGCCGCTCATACGCCGCGCTTGGGTATGAGCGCCTATGGCGCGTCGAAAGCGGCGCTGAAAAGCCTTGCGTTGACGGTTGGGCTGGAGTTGGCACGCGATGGTGTGCGTTGTAACCTGGTATCCCCGGGATCGACCGATACCGATATGCAGCGCACCCTGTGGGTGAGCGATGATGCTGAACAGCAGCGAATTCTGGGGTTTGGCGAGCAATTTAAACTCGGTATTCCGCTCGGTAAAATTGCCCGTCCGCAGGAGATTGCCAGTACTGTTCTGTTCCTGGCATCTGACCATGCCAGCCATATCACCTTGCAGGATATTGTGGTGGACGGCGGCTCCACGCTGGGGGCGTAGATGATCTGGAAACGTCACTTATCCCTTGATGAGCTGAATGCCACCAGCCTGAACACGATGGTGGCGCATCTGGGGATTATCTATACCCGCCTGGGCGATGACACGCTGGAAGCAGAGATGCCGGTAGATGAGCGTACTCATCAGCCGTTTGGCCTGCTGCACGGTGGGGCTTCGGCAGCGCTGGCAGAAACGCTGGGGTCAATGGCCGGATTTCTGATGACCCGCGACGGGCAAAATGTGGTGGGCACTGAGCTTAATGCCACCCATCATCGTGCCGTGTCCCAGGGCAAGGTGCGCGGTGTATGTCAGCCTCTGCATCTGGGGCGACAGAGCCAGAGCTGGGAAATTGTGGTCTTCGACGAGCAGGGACGCCGCTGCTGTACGTGTCGCCTGAGTACGATGGTACTGGGATAAGTCTTTCACGCTGAAAGTGATCGGCTTAACACTGTGATGTAAATATCTGGTTTGACCACGCATTATTGCGTTTCAAAGTTGTTAAATTTTACGCGTTGATCTAGAAACAAAATGTAACATCTCATTGTTTCACGACAACGGATAACAACTATGAACAACTCAGGGAAATACCTTAAATGGGCAGTGCTCTCCGTTGTGGGGGCATTTGCTCTGGGCTACATCGCCCTCAATCGTGGTGAACAGATCAATGCGCTATGGATCGTCGTCGCCGCCGTCTGCATTTATCTGATCGCGTATCGTTTTTATGGTCTCTATATCGCAAAGAATGTCCTCGCGGTAGACGGGACGCGCATGACACCTGCCGTTCGTCATAACGATGGTCTGGACTACGTACCAACCGACAAAAAAGTGCTGTTTGGCCACCATTTCGCGGCAATCGCAGGGGCAGGCCCGCTGGTAGGCCCCGTACTGGCGGCGCAAATGGGCTATCTGCCAGGGATGATTTGGATCCTTGCTGGCGTGGTGCTGGCAGGAGCGGTACAGGACTTTATGGTGCTGTTCGTCTCCACGCGTCGCGATGGCCGCTCATTGGGTGAGCTGGTAAAAGAAGAGATGGGGCCGACGGCCGGGGTGATTGCCCTGGTCGCGACCTTTATGATCATGGTGATTATTCTGGCGGTACTGGCCATGATCGTAGTGAAAGCGTTGACCCACAGTCCGTGGGGAACCTACACCGTCGCCTTTACCATTCCCCTGGCGTTGTTCATGGGGATCTATATTCGCTATCTGCGCCCTGGGCGTATCGGCGAAGTCTCCGTGATTGGTCTGGTCTTCCTCGTGTTCGCCATTATCTCTGGAGGCTGGGTGGCGGAAAGCCCGACGTGGGCCCCGTACTTTGACTTTACCGGCGTACAACTGACCTGGATGCTGGTGGGTTACGGTTTTGTAGCGTCTGTTCTGCCGGTATGGCTGCTGCTTGCCCCGCGCGATTATCTCTCCACCTTCCTGAAAATCGGCACTATCGTGGGCCTGGCGATTGGCATTCTGATCATGCGTCCGACGCTGACCATGCCTGCGCTAACCAAATTTATTGATGGTACGGGTCCGGTATGGACCGGGAGCCTGTTCCCATTCCTGTTTATCACCATCGCCTGTGGCGCGGTATCAGGCTTCCATGCCCTGATTGCGTCAGGTACGACGCCGAAAATGCTGGCGAATGAGAATCAGGCCTGCTTTATCGGTTACGGCGGGATGCTGATGGAATCCTTCGTGGCGATCATGGCGCTGGTTTCGGCCTGTATTATCGATCCGGGTGTGTATTTTGCGATGAACAGCCCGATGGCGGTGCTCGCACCTGCCGGAACGGTTGACGTGGTGGCATCAGCGGCACAGGTGGTGAGTGGCTGGGGCTTTGCCATCACGCCGGAAACACTGACGCATATCGCCAATGAAGTGGGTGAGCAGTCGATTATCTCTCGTGCAGGCGGTGCGCCGACGCTGGCCGTTGGGATGGCGTACATTCTGCACGGGGCGCTTGGCGGCTTAATGGATGTGTCATTCTGGTATCACTTTGCCATTCTGTTTGAAGCGCTGTTTATTCTGACGGCGGTGGACGCCGGAACCCGCGCGGCACGCTTTATGTTGCAGGATCTGTTGGGGGTTATCTCCCCAGGGCTGAAACGCACCGATTCATTGCCTGCAAACCTGTTGGCGACAGCGTTGTGTGTCCTGGCGTGGGGATATTTCCTGCATCAGGGGGTGGTGGATCCGCTGGGCGGAATTAACACCCTGTGGCCGCTGTTCGGTATTGCTAACCAGATGCTGGCAGGCATGGCGCTGATGCTGTGTGCCGTTGTGCTGTTCAAGATGAAGCGCCAGCGTTATGCGTGGGTCGCACTTGTGCCGACAGCCTGGTTGCTGATTTGTACTCTGACGGCGGGCTGGCAGAAAGCCTTCAGCCCGGATAACAAAGTGGGTTTCCTGGCGATTGCCAATAAGTTCCAGGCAATGATCGACAGTGGGAAAATCCCGGCGCAGTACACCGAGTCACAGTTGACTCAACTGGTGTTTAACAACCGTCTGGATGCCGGTCTGACGATCTTCTTTATGGTGGTGGTTGTGGTGCTGGCGTTGTACTCTGTGAAAACCGCACTGGCGGCGCTGAAAGAAGACAAACCGACAGCGAAAGAGACGCCATATGAGCCGATGCCTGAAAACCTGGAAGAGATTGTGACCCAGGCGAAAGGGGCGCATTAACCCCTTACTTTACCCCTCTCCCCATAGGGGAGAGGGGACAACGACGAGAAAAAACGATGTTCGACACCCTCTCCAAAGCAGGTAAATACTTAGGTCAGGCCGCCAAAATGATGATCGGCGTACCGGATTACGATAACTATGTCGAGCACATGCGCGTTAATCATCCTGACCAGACGCCAATGACCTACGAAGAATTCTTCCGCGATCGCCAGGACGCCCGCTACGGCGGCAAGGGTGGCGCGAAGTGCTGTTAACCCTCTTTCGGTAAATAGAGGCTGATCTGTTCCTGCCTGCAACCGTAGATTGCCGCGAGTTTTTCACGGGGCGTTTTTGTGGACGGGAATCGGCGTCATCCAAACTATCGTGTGCGACGTTAATATCCTCCAGACCATCAGCGGGAGAAAGCAGCAAAACGCGAACCGTCAAGGCGGCTCGAAAAGGCCTCTGCCGGGCGACAGAGGCATACAGCAAAAATGCGTTCAGGCGTTCAGACCGCCATCCACGTCCAGGCCTGTGCCGGAGATCTGCCCGGCGGCGGGGCTTGCCAGAAACGTCACGGCGGCAGCCACATCTTCCGGCTGGCCGTAATGCCCTATGGCAATGAGCTGACGCTGAGAATCTGCCTGTTCGCCGTCCTCCGGGTTCATATCACTGTTGGTTGGGCCGGGATGTACAAGGTTGACGGTAATGCCGCGCGACCCCAGATCGCGAGCCAGACCACGGGTGAGAGAGTTGAGCGCAGATTTGGTCATCGAATAGACCGAGATACCTGGCTGGGCAACGCGGTTCGCCAGGCAACTGCCAATATTGATAATCCGTCCACCATCAGAGAGATGAACCAGTGCTGCCTGGGTTGCAACAACCACGCCGCGAATATTGACGTTGATCAGGGCATCAATGTCGGCCAGAGTCATGGACTCCAGCGGGCCACCACGGGCTATTCCGGCGTTATTGACCAAAATATCTAACCCGCCAAGGGATCTTGCTGCATGCGTGACGGCATCCTGTATGGCCTGCGCATTGGCGCTGTCCGCCTGAATCGCTTCGCTGTGCCGCCCCAGTGCGGAGATTTCATCGGCGACGGCCTGGGCTTTTTCGGCCGATTTTTCATACGTAATCACGACATCGGCTCCGGCTTGTGCCAGAGAGAGCGCAATCGCGCGACCCAACCCACGGCTGGCGCCGGTGACCAGCGCCTTTTTACCTGTTAAATCGATCTGCATGATGACCTCGTTGCGAGAGTGGTGAGAATCATCATTAGGTATAGACCGTCAACGTCATTAGCGGCTGAAGGCTTCCACCTTTTCAAACGCGGCGCGCAGAACATCGGGGGTCAGAGCAACCGGTAAATAGTGGATAGACTCCACCGGACGCAGCGTGTGGGTAATCACCTTGTCCAGTTCATCGCGATTGTTGATATCGATATCCAGCTCATGCAGCGTGGTCGGCAGGTTAAAGCGCTGATAAGCCGCAACCAACTGGGCCAGCACGTCATCCTGACCAAGCAGGGCACTTTGTACCAGAATGCCGTAAGCCACTTTCGTACCGTGCAGGTATTTTTCGGTCTGTGGCAGGACGGTTAAGCCGTTATGTACCGCATGGGCGGCTGCCACGCGCGTATAGCGTTCTCCCAGACCGCCGACCATACCGCCACCGGCAATAATCGCATCTACCACATCACGAAATGCTTGTGTGATTTCACCGCGTTGCTGGTCGGCCAGCGCCTCTTCACTGCGCTCCAGCAGGACATCGCGGATCGCCAGTGCGCCGTTGATCCCGAGGCGTACGGTCAGTGGCAGGTTTTCAGGCTGAGGGGCAAGAACCACTGCTTCGTACCATTTCGCCAGAGTGTCGCCGATGCCTGCCAGCAGGTATTCCGCCGGGGCATTAAGGATGATCTGCGGCTCAACCAGCACCAGGAAATTGGCATCGTCGAAAATTTCGAACTGCAACGCTTGTCCGGCATCGTTATACCAGACGGATAACGGCGTCCAGGCTGCACAGGTGGCGGCAATGGTTGGAATAGCGACAACCGGAACACCCAGACGACGCGCCACCGCTTTGACGGTATCGAGTAGCGCCCCGCCGCCCACGCCGATCACCACGCGAGCGTCGTTGCCGGATGCCTTTACCAGTCCGGTTACGTCACGTTCGCTACAGTGGCCTGTAAACAGTAAATGTTTTGCGCCTGGCGTATGAAAACTGTCCGGCAGGAAAGGGCGCGCGCCTGCAATTGCACGTTCGCCATAAATCCACACCGCGTGCGCCAGCTGTTCCGGCGTGAAGAAGTCATTCAGGCGAGCAAGGCTGCCGGGATGAGAGAAGTAATTCGCCGGGCCGGGTACGACGCGGATGTCGGTGTTGCTCATTGTGTTGTCCTTTTTTAGGAAGCGCTAACCCGATGTTATGTCTAGACATCCGGATGGCTAATAATATTTAGCTTTATCTTATGCCTTTTCCGTCGTTGTCAGTCAACCGGAGCTGTGAAAAATTCCATAAATCAAAAAATTAATGAAGGATTTTACGCGGATGGTTTCCAGTCGCCTTGAGATGCGCGGTATCAGCCTGGCTTTTTCAGGGTTTCAGGCGCTGTCACGTGTGGATTTCACGCTGATGGGCGGTTCCGTGCATGCGTTAACCGGTGCGAATGGTGCGGGGAAATCAACGCTGATGGCGGTGTTGTGCGGTACGCACGATCACTATGAAGGCGAGATCTGTATCAACAACCAGCCGGTTGCCATTCGTGAACCGCTGGATGCGAAGCTGCTGGGGATCCACCTTGTGCAGCAGGAAGTGGACGTGGCGCTGATTCCGGGTTTGAGCATCGCCGAAAATATCATGCTCGATCAACTGGCACAGCCGGGGCATCGCTACAACTGGCGCGCTATTCGCCAGCAGGCGAGGCAGGCACTAGCGCAGCTGGATATCGGGATGGACGTGCGCCGCTCAATCGACAACTGCTCGCTTGCTGAAAAGCAGCAAATTTTGCTGGCGCGGGCGCTGTCACATCACTGCCGTTTTCTGATTCTCGATGAACCCACCGCTCCGCTGGACGCGCATGAAAGCGAACGTCTGTTTGTGGTCGTGAAACGCCTGCAACAGCAGGGTATTGGTGTGGTGTTTATCTCCCACCGTATTCACGAGCTGAAAGCCATTTGCGACACCTTAACGGTGCTGCGCGACGGCAAGCTGATTGAATCTGGCCCGATGGCAGCGCTAAGCGGCGAAGCCATTGTGGAGAAAATGCTCGGCCATGAGCTGAGCGACATCTATCCGCCAGCACGTCCACCACACAGCGAAGAGACGCTGTTGCGGGTGGAAGGCCTGCACGATGAAGCGCTGCTGAAAAATATCTCATTGCATCTGCGTAAAGGGGAAATCCTGGGGATCGCAGGGCTGGCGGGGGCAGGGAAAACGGAACTCTGCAAGGCGCTATTCGGCGCGACTAAAAGCCGCGTTGAACATGGCGAGCTGAATCATCAACCCTGGCAACCGCGCGATCCGGCCGATTCTGTCCTGCGTGGTCTGGCGCTGGTTCCGGAAGAGCGTCGCAAAGAGGGCATTTTTATCGATGAGCCGGTCAGCATGAATCTTTCTGTCAGTGCGGATAACTCATTCTCCCGTTGGAGCCTGTTCGGGCATCGTCAGGCGTGGCGATGGGCAGAAGAGGTCATTGCTCGCGTGGGGGTACGTACGCGTGGGCCAGGACAAGTGCTGCGTCGCCTTTCGGGAGGAAACCAGCAAAAAGTGGCCATCGGTAAATGGCTACGCAATGAGGCCAGTGTGCTCATTTTTGACGAGCCAACCAAAGGTGTGGACGTGAAAGCCAAAACGGACCTGTTCCAGTTGATTGATGGCCTGGCACGGGAAGGGAAAGGGGTGATTTACGCCTCTGGTGAGTTTGCTGAACTGGTGGGATTGTGCGACCGCATCTGCGTGCTGTGGGACGGGCGTATTGTGGCGGAGATCGCCGGGGCCGAGGCCCGTGAAGAGACATTACTTTATTATTCAACCGGAGGAACGGCGTCGTGAGCAAGGCCCTTTCAGTGAATGCGACGGTGTCGGGCCGTCAGCAAATTTTCGATTTTCTCTACAAATGGGGCATGTTGCTGACCGTTGTGGCGCTGATCGCCGTGTTTGGCGCGGCATCAGATAACTTCCTCGATCCGAACAATATTATCAATATTCTGCGCTCGATCGCCATTGTAACGGTGATTGCCATTGGTGTGTCGATTTCCCTGACCATAGGCGGGTTCGACCTTTCTGTTGGATCAACCGCATCGCTTGCCAATGCGCTGGTGATTTCATTATTTGTCTGGCACGGCTTTGGTGCGACGGAGTCGATTCTGATTACGCTCGCACTCTGTACGCTGGTCGGTCTGTTCAATGCGTTTCTGATTGTGATCCTGCGAATTCCGGACATGCTCGCTACCCTGGCCAGCCTGTTTGTGATTCAGGGAGTGGCAATGACCTACAGCTATGGCGGATCGATTACGGAGAACATGGTGCTGCCGAGCGGTGACATGGCCGAAGGGACGATCCCGGCCGCCTTCAGTGCGCTGGGCCAGGTTCCGACCATTGTGATTATCATGCTGGTGGTCACCATTCTGGCGCAACTGGGCTTGTCGCTGACCACTCACGGGCGTCGTATGTACGCGATTGGCGGGAATCCTGAAGCGGCACGTTTATCCGGCATTCGTACCACGCGTTATAAAGTGGCGGCGTATGTGATCGCTTCTCTTCTGGCGGGATTAGGTGGCATTTTGCTGGCCTCGCGTATCGGCTCTTCGCAGGTGAATGCGGGCGGCGGATATCTGATGGATGCGGTCGCGGCGGCGTGGATAGGTTTTTCGCTGGCAGGTTCGGGCAAGCCTAACGCGCTGGGTACGCTGGTAGGGGCGGTGATCCTCGGCGTGCTCTCTAACGGCCTGGTGATGCTTTCCGTACCGTATTACGCCATGGACATTATAAAAGGGCTGGTGCTCGCAGTGGCGCTGGCGATTACTTACATACAAAAACGTTAGCAATACATAACAACACAACGGGATAACAGAATGAAAAAAATCGCACTCTCTTTAGTGGCGCTGGGGTTACTGACTTCTCTGCCAGGTTTTGCGGCGACACCTGCGCCGGTTCCGGCAGCGATTGCTAATCACGACGGTCCGATCCGCATTGCGGTGATCCGTAACCTCGGTTCAGACGACAACACCACCCAGTTTGTCGCAGGCGCGATTCAGGAAGGAAAGAAACTCGGTTTTAAAGTCAGCACCTTTTTAAGCAACGGTGACGATGCCAAATTCCAGGATTTCGTCAACCAGGCGATCAGCCAGAAATACGACGGGATTATCCTCTCTCAGGGGCGTGATCCGTATGCCACCGCACTGGTGAAAAAAGCCGTGGATGCCGGGATCAAAGTGTCGGTGTTTGATACGGCGGTAAACGGTGATATTCCGGGCGTAACCGTTACTCAGCAAGATGATGCGTCTCTCACCAACCTTTCCTTCGGTCAACTGGCGAAAGATTTCAACGGTAAAGCCAATATCGTCAAGCTCTGGGTTGCGGGCTTCCCGCCGATGGAGCGTCGCCAGGCTGCGTACCAGGCGCTGCAAAAACAGTACCCGGACATCAAAGAGCTGGAGTCCATTGGCGCTGTCTCTTCTGACGTGCAGGGCGATACCGCGAACAAAGTGGGCGCTATTCTGGCGAAGTACCCGAAAGGAAAAATCGATGCGATCTGGGGAACCTGGGATGCGTTTAGTCAGGGAGCGTATAAGGCGCTGAAAGAGAACGGTCGTACTGAAATCAAACTCTACAGCATTGATATCTCCAACCAGGATCTGCAACTGATGCGTGAGCAGGGCAGCCCGTGGAAAGTGAGCGTGGCCGTCGATCCAAAACTGATTGGCGCAACTAATGTGCGTCTGATTGCAAACAAGATTGCCGGGGAAGCGACACCTGCGACCTATGATTTCAAAGCTGCGGCTATTCCGCAGGCGCTGCTGACTGCGCAACCGGGCGCGGTGAACGTGGCGTCACTGGGCAAAATTATCCCTGGCTGGGGCCAGACTGAAGACTTTATCGCCCCGTGGTTTGCCACTCTGGAAACGAAAAATAAATGAGTGGATTACCCACGCCTGAATACAGCCGCAATATGCGGCTGATTGGTCATAGCGACCAGGGCGGTCGCCCGGACGGCGTACAGTTGATGGTGCATCGCGGCTTTGCGTATATCGGCCATATGGTGTCGCAGGGTTTTTCGATTGTGGATGTTCGCGACCCGAAAAATCCGAAGGCGGCAGGATATGTTCCTGCCCCACCGGGGACATGGAATGTGCATCTCCAGGCGCATGACGATCTGCTGCTGGTGATTAACGCCCGTGACCTGTTTGCCGATGCCCGCTTTGCCGATGAGAAGGTCTATTACACCCGACAGGTCGGTGAAACGGTCAGCGATGTGCAGGACAAAGGCTGGAGTGCAGGGCTGCGCATTTTCGATATTTCTACCCCGGATAAGCCGCGCGAAATCAGCTTCCTGTCATTGAACGGGATTGGTATCCACCGGATCTGGTATGTGGGTGGGCGTTGGGCATACGTCTCGGCACTGCTCGACGGATTTACGGATTATATCTTCCTGACCATCGATCTTGCCGATCCACATAAACCCGAAGTGGCGGGGCGCTGGTGGCTACCAGGGATGAACCAGGCCGAAGGGGAACAGCCATGCTGGCCGGAAGGTAAACGTTATGCGCTTCACCATGCAATCATCGCGGGTGACACCGCCTATGGAAGCTGGCGTGATGGCGGACTGACGCTGCTGGACGTGAAAGATCGTACACAACCTAAACTGATCAGCCATCGTAACTGGAGCCCGCCATTTGGTGGGGGCACGCATACTGCGTTGCCGCTACCGGACCGCGATCTGCTGGTGGTGCTGGACGAGGCGGTGCTCGATAACCAGGAGGATGGCGAGAAGCTGATCTGGGTGTTTGATATTCGTGAGCCGTCGAATCCGGTGAGCATTTCCACCTTCCCGCAGCCGGATGAAAGGGATTATGTGGCGAAAGGGGCGCACTTTGGTCCGCATAACCTGCATGAAAATCGGCCTGGCAGTTTCATCAGTTCAACGCTGATTTTTGCCACTTACCAGAACGCCGGTGTGCGTGCATACGACATTTCCAATCCGTATCGGCCCGTCGAAACGGGGGCGTTAGTCCCTGCAGCACCGGAAAAAATGATGGATACACGTCCAAATCGCCCTCAGGTGATCCAGTCATGTGATGTGTTTGTGGATGCGCAGGGAATAATCTACAGCACGGATTACAACGGTGGACTGTCGGTGATTGAGTATTTGGGGTGAGTGCGGTTTGACGCCCTCACCCGGCCCTCTCCCACAGGGAGAAGGAGAATATCAACTGTACTGACGTATCCGCGCCACCAGCTCTTCTGCGCTATCGATTCGCTCGGCAATCACAATCAGTGCCTTACCGAGTGTAATCGCGTGGCGCAGGCATTCGTGGCGCATGGCTTCATCCTGAATGGTGTCAATGTCGGCCACGTGAGACAGGCCGACACTGCGTCGAATCAGCTCTGTACCGCAGAAGCCAATCGCATCCTGCCAGACCTTTTTCAGGAACGTGGAGGCATAACCCGGTACGTTCAGGGCGGCATCACGCGTTTTCTCGCTCGCCAGTGTCTGGAAGCGTTCAGCGAAGGTGTTCCACAGTTCCTGAATATCGCTCAGACGCTGTTCGCGGGCAGCCGCGGCATCGCGAATACCCAGATGCCCCGGCAGGCCACAGAAGTTCAGCAGCAGGTTGCCAATTGCTGTACCGATGTCAAAGCCAATCGGGCCGTAATAGCCAAATTCGGCGTCAATCGCTTTCAGGCTACCGTCAGCGACAAAAATCGAACCGCTGTGAATATCGCCGTGAAGCAATGCTTCAGCCTGAGAGAAGAAGCGGTGTTTAAGGGCAGCGACGGCAATTTTCAGTTGAGCGTCGTCGCGCAGGGCGGCAACGTCGTGTTCCAGTGCCGCAGGATAGTTATTACGTTCGTGGATCTGGTAGGGATCGTTGAAGAACAGATCTTCGGTGATCTCACACATTTCGGGGTTAATGAATTTTGCCACCTGCGCTTTTTTATCATGCGGATGCAGATAAAAGTCGCTGGTGTGGAACAGCGTGTGAGCAAGATATTCCCCTAACTGGCGAGCGGCCTGCGGGTAGTAAATGCCTTGAACCAGCTCACCGCGCCAGATTTTATGGCTGGAGAGATCTTCCATCACCATCACCGCCAGCTCCGGGTCGAAATGATGGATTTTAACGGTGTGCTGCGGGCTATGTTGATAGTGTTCCACCAGTGTCTGCGCCTCCAGACGGGCGCGATCCAGCGTGAGTGGCCAGGATTCACCTACGCAGCGAACATAGGGCAGGGCCTGCTTGACGACGATGCGGCTTACTCCCTCGGCGTCGAAAATTTTAAAGACCAGATTGAGGTTGCCGTCGCCAACTTCCTGCGCCTCTACCAGCGATAATGGGTTATCGAGTCCGCCAAACTGCTTTGCATACTCCACTGCATCCTGGGCGGTAAAGGTACGGTATTGCGACATTGCCTGTTCCTCACTGATTTTAGTAATAAAGACATTTAGACGTCTATACATCTGGATTTCATCCTGACACAATGTGATACATCAACGCAACAGAGAATTAACGACATGCAGACATTACAGACGACCAGCCTGCGGGTGGCGGATAATCAGCTCTTTATTCTCGATCAGCAGGCACTTCCGCAGGAGAAACGCTGGCTGGATGCCTCCACGGTCGAGGCGCTGGTGGCACATATTCATGCTCTGCGCGTGCGTGGTGCACCGCTGATTGGGCTTTCCGCCAGCCTGCTTTTGGCGTTGCTGGCAGAAAACGGCAAAAACCGTGACGAACTGGCGCTGGCGCTGGATACCCTGCGGGCCTCTCGCCCGACAGCAGTGAACCTGATGAACAATCTCGACCGCATGAAGCAGGCGCTGTGGCAGGAAGATTTTGTCCCGGCACTGGTGGCGGAGGCGCTGCATCTGATTGATGAAGATAAACAGCTCTGCAATGCGATTGCGCAAGCGGGTAGCGCGCTGGTCAAACCGGGCAGCCGACTGCTCACGCATTGTAATACGGGCGGCCTGGCGACAGCCGGAGTGGGGACGGCGTTGGGTGTCATTGCGCGTGCGCACCAGGAAGGCCACGTCAGCAACGTCTGGGTGGATGAAACGCGTCCATTATTGCAGGGCGGCAGGCTGACCGCATGGGAACTGGGGGAGCTGGGCGTGCCGTATCAGCTGATTACTGATTCGATGGCCGCCAGCCTGATGGCAAAAGGGCAGGTGGATGCCGTGTGGGTCGGGGCAGACCGCATTGCCGCGAACGGGGATGTGGCGAACAAAATCGGGACATATTCTCTGGCGGTACTGGCGAAATTCCACGGCATTCCGTTTTATGTGGCAGCCCCACAAACCACGCTTGATCCAAACTGCCCGAACGGCGATGCGATCCCCATTGAACAACGTGCCGCCAGCGAAGTGACAGGTGTGTCCGGAAGCTTTGGTTCGGTGCAGTGGGCTCCAGAGGATGCGCAGGTCTACAACCCGGCATTTGATGTTACGCCAGCGGCGCTGATCAGCGGCTGGGTGCTGGATACCGGCGTGGTCACGCCGCAAGAGGTGGAAAAAGGGAAATTCTCCTGAGCCTGGCTATCCTATAAGGGGCTCCCCTTAGAGGACAGAATCGTGAAGCTTGATCCCAACACAGACCTAAAACTGGAACGCGTGGTGGATGCACCACGCGACCTGCTGTGGCTCTGCTGGACCACGCCAGAGCACATCAAAAACTTCTTCATTCCTGTTCCCCATAAAGTGACCGAATGTGACCTTGATTTACGCGTGGGCGGGCGCTTTAACACCGTATTTGAGGTGGATGGCCAGCGGATGGACAACAAAGGCGTGTTCCTGGAAATTGATCCGGGCAAAAAGCGGGTGTTTACCGATGGCTACACCGAAGGCTGGAAACCGACTGAGAAGCCGTTTATGACGGCCATTCTGTTGCTGGACGATGCGGGGGAGGGCAAAACCCGTTATACAGCGATAGCGCGCCATCCGACAGCGGAAATCCGTGAGCAGCATGAGAAAATGGGGTTTCATGAAGGCTGGGGAATTGTGCTGAATCAACTGGTGGCGTATGTGAAGGGGCTGAAACGGTAGGGCTTCTTGACCCCCTCTCCCTTGAGGGAGAGGGATGGGGGAAACTCGTTGATCATGTCAAAGATACGTTTCTTTTCCTTGTCGTTCTCATCTGACGAAATATCGGTTCTCCCTTTTCATTAAAATATCTTTCCGGCCATATCACATCCGGTGGAATGTTTAGCGCCTGAGCGATGAGTAATTCACCTTTCGGCCAGGGACGGGAGAGTGCGTTTGCGAGTGTGGATGATGAAAGCCCAGACTTACGAGACAGTGCTGCGAGGCTTGTTCCATGCTTTTTTAGAGCTGCAATAATATCGGCTGAGTGCCAGTTTTGATAATGCATTGTATCCTCCGTATGAGTGGTTGTTACGTGTTTTATTATCCTGTTTTGGGATAAAAAGGCAATGAGAGGATATTCGATTTCAGGATATTTTATGGAATCGGAACAATGGCCTCAGTTTACTCAGATGAATACCAGCGTGTTATCAATGCTTTGAAGAAATCTCGTAAAGAGAAAGGGATTACTCAGGCGCAGCTTGCGGAAGCGTTGGGCAAGCCGCAGTCATTCATCGCTAAAGTGGAAAACGGTGAGCGTAGATTGGATGTGGTAGAGTTTGTGTATCTGGCGAGGTTGGTAGGATTGGAGCCTGAAAAAATACTGGCTACAATTAATTGAATATAATGTGATAATAGATGTACTGATACATACGGTATTTATTACTTCATATGTATTCTAATATTTAAGGTAATAGTATGGATACATTCAATAATTTTCTTGCTGATCTTGAAAAGTTAACTGAAAAAGGGGTGTTAGGGTTTTATAACTGTATTGAAGTAACTGAGATATTCGCCTTAAATAGAGATGATAGAAAGGTTATTAATGTAATAACTCACCTTGTATATGAGAATGTTGCCGGACCTGAATTTGAAAAGGAAAGATACTTAAATAGGAGAAATGATTTAAATATACCTTCGTTAAAAAAATGGTATTTTGGAATAAAAAGATATTATATTTCACTTGAAAGTATAAAAGTTACTTTTGAAAAATTAATTAATAATAGAATATGGAATAGTTGCAAGGAATCCATTTTAACCTGTGATTATAAATTCAATCCTTATAAATTTATTCCATCAGATACTTTTAATAGCAACGTTATTAATAATCTATTAAAAAATAATTTTTTCGGAGGATCTTATTTGATTGAATTTGAGGATAAGAATAAACATGAACTTTCTTTCTTATTAGATAACCCATCGCTTCTACAAGAGTTATCCTCAAAGATATATGCGTTAATACCATTAAAAATTGCTTCAGTTTCAGACAAACTAGGTGGGGTGTTAGTACAGATTCCAGTAAACATTATTAGAACAAATGTGCAGCTTTTATCTAATAATGAGGATTTACATTGTAAGATCATTTGGCATCCAGAATCTTTAAAGAGGGAAATATTTGTTAGCTTTAAAAATATAGATCAAGATTCTAATATTGATTCATATTACTCAACAATGCTTAATTCTCAACAAAATGAGATATTTTATCCAAGTAAGTATGATAGTCCTTATGAAATGACAATATGGGATCCTCTTCATAAAGTTCTTCTTTACGCTACTCATCCTTCATCATTTATTAGAACTATTAGTTTAAGTATGAGAGCAATTAATGATAGATCAAGAATAATTCCTTTAAAAGATGCCAGTTTCGATAAGATACCACTCTATAGTCCACATAATAGTATAATTGGAGGTAGAGAAAATCATGCTAAAAAATGGTCATCAATACGAATATATCGTAGCGAAAGAGAGCAATTACTGCATGAGAAAAAGTTTATCCAATATAATGCTAAAGGTAAGTTTAAAGAGACTGAAAGATCTCGAGCTTTAAATGATATTCGTAGTTTGATAAATAGTTATGGGGAAAATGGAATTTGGTTATGGGATCCATATCTCAATGGGAATGATTTATTGGAAACGCTTTTTTATAACACTTGCATGAATTCTAAAATGAGAGCTATTACATCTTCAAAATATCAATCTGGATTATTTATAGATAATGTTGGAGAGGTTAGCGATGCAAAATATGATAATGATTCTTTTGCACGCTTGTCAACATTACCAGCTCAAACATTATTAGGTTTAAATATTGAAGTAAGGAAACCATTCGCTAACTACGGATGGGGTTTTCATGATCGTTTTTTGATTTTTCCATATACAGACAATGAACCAGTTGCATGGTCTATCGGTACATCGATAAATAGTATTGGTAAGGAGCATCATATACTACAAAAAGTAAGTGATGCTCAATTAATAGCTGATGCATTTGAAGAGTTATGGCGTGCGATTCAGCATCCTGATTGCTTAGTTTGGAGTACTTATGGAAGAAAATGAAAGTTTACTAGAAGACCAATGGGTATCATTTTTTATAGAAGTTGTTCTTGCTGTCAAAAAAGACTATAACTGTATGGATTATATATTCACTAGCGGAGAGAATATTCTCGGGTTGTCAGATTTGATCCGGTTGAATAGAACAGGGCCTACTGTTTATCCGAAAAATGCATTACTTTTTTTAGAATGGATTGAAAATTTCCCATCTAAAAAAAATATAAAAGATAAGTTTGATGTTATTGCTCTGTATTTTATAATTGATATAGGCATAGGTTCAGATTCGTTTTGGAATAATTGTAATATTTATAACATTCCAAAATTATTCTATTCTACAGCAAGAGAAATAATAAACTCATCATCGACTTCTATTGACTATAATTGTGCTACTGATTTTCATAATAAAGAAAAGATGGAATCGGTAAAAAATATTGTTATAGATAATAACTGGTATTCTATTTATAATGAATTTTATCGTAGCTCACATATTTACAAGGCGTTTTTAAGCCCATATATCAAAAATGCAGTCGATTTTCTTTTTTATTATTCTCGTTTGGAGTTGATTGAACTTTTAGATACAAAAAAAGACGTTCCAGTTTTATGGGGTGTTTTTGAGTATTTTGGGGCAGATGTTGCACTAGAGTTGGCGCTTTCAACCAATTCGAATTGTATCAATTTTTATACAATATCCTCTATTTTTCCATTTAATGGAAATAATCAAAAAACTTTTGATGGGAAAAGTATGGTTTATTTGTTGTTGAATATTTTCAATGATTTTGAATTGACAAGACATATCATGAAAATCTTCAATACATATCCATTGAGATACCCATACCTACAACAATTTTTAGGTAAGGCCTTGGCATCTAAAGAGTCTGAGCTTTTGATTAAGTTATATTTTGATTCGATATCCTTATCTTTATCAGATTCTACTGCTGATAATGCTAGCCGTAAGGCAGTTTCAGAGTGTATGAGAGTATTATCCTTGCACGCCACTGATTTATTTAGAAAATCATGCTGGAGAATAGCTCATGAAATATGGGGGGAATGGTTGTTTGTTAATAAAAACAATCAAGATTTTATTCATGGTATAAAGGTTTGTGAGATTGATTTTGCAATCACAATGTATTATATAGAGTGTTGTACAAGCAATGTTAGGGAACTTGAAATAACAAAACTCATAGGTGAAATGAGTGATTTTTCTTCTCAGTGGTTTAAATCATCTTCTGAAATGATATCGTATTGGTATATAAGGCTAAGTATCTTACAGCCGATATTCCATGCTCAAAACTCCTTGAATAACATTGACGATTCAAAGGTAATGATAGGAATAACTTACATGCCTAATTGTTTTCGTGATAATGAGTATATTTATAGTATGCTGAGAGGTTGAGTATTAATTAATTTTGTAGTGAAAAAGATTAAGAGGCTGTTGTTAAGACAGTTTCTTAATCTTTCTATTTAATTACTATAATAGCCTTTATTATAGTAGTGTCGGATATCCTTGGGATATATTGCTTCCGGTAAACTGTGCAATCCACCCTTCTGGGTTATCGAAAATACGGATTGCGGTAAAGTTCGGCTCTGAACCCATATCAAACCAGTGTGGTGTGCCTGCGGGAACTGAGATCAGATCGTTTTTCTCACACAGCACCTGGTAAACCTGGTCACCGATGTGCAGGCAAAACAGCCCGGCGCCTTCGACAAAGAAACGCACTTCATCTTCGCCGTGTGTATGCTCGTTCAAAAACTTGGCACGCAGCGCCTCTTTTTGCGGGTTATCGGCCCGCAGGCTGATGACATCCCAGCTCTGATAGCCCTTCTCGGCGACCAGTTTGTCAATGGCGTGCTGATAGGCGTCGATCACCGTTTCAGGGGCGGGGTCACGGCCTAAATCGCGATCGGCAGCCCAGCGCTCAAAACGCACACCTTTGGCGTTGAGTTGTTGGGCGATGTCGGCGGTGTTGGTGCTGTGCCACTGTGGTTTGCTGGCATCTTTATCGGAATAAATGGTCAATGCGCTCATGAAGGGATCTGCTCCGGATTAATCTCGTCAAACTGGTGCACCTGATGATGCTGACTCGCGCCATCGTCATCACCACGGATCAACTGCAACGTACGGAAACCGGCCTGCGCGGCTGCATCCAGCTCCTGATGAATATCGGACAGGAACAGGATCTGCGCCGGGGACACGCCAATCTGCGTGGCGATGGTGCTGTACGACTGTGTTTCGCGCTTCGCACCCACATGGGTATCAAAATAGCCGCTGAACAGATGAGTAATATCACCTTCGTCGCTGTAGCCAAATAACAGTTTTTGCGCAGCAACGGAGCCAGAGGAATAAACATAGAGATCAATGCCTTGTGCTTTCCATTTTTCCAGCGCAGGCAGGACGTCCGGGTAGAGATGGCCGGTAAAATCGCCGTTCACGTATCCGTCGTGCCAGATAATGCCCTGCAAGGCTTTCAGTGCCGTCGATTTGCGGTCTTCATCCATGAACGTAAACAGAGCGTCGGTAAGTTCGCTGGCGCTGGCATGCGGATTGCTGATTTCATCACGCAGGTTGTCCAGAATCGATTTGACCGGTTCGGCGTACTGCTGAGCGGTCACGAAGGCCGCCAGTCGCTCACGCGCATAAGGGAACAAAACATCATGGACAAAACGGATATCGCTGGTGGTCCCTTCAATATCCGTCACAATCGCGCGAATCATACTCTCTCCAGTTGTCGTAAACGCATTTCGCATTCAAATAGGAATTCTAATCCCTCCAGATGACGTCGGGCTTCTGCCACGTCACGTCCCCAGCAGGTTAAGCCATGACCGCGCAGAAGAAAACCATAATTAAGCGCTTGTTCCTCGGCGTAATGGGCGATTCGCGAAGCGAGGGCGTCAATATCCTGGTCGTTATCGAAAACCGGGATGGTGACGGTGTCCCGGTGCGTCGTCTGCCCGGAGAGGGATTTCTGCATTTCAAAACCGCTGAGCTGGAGTGCAGGGCCTTTGATCAGGCGCGACAACACCGTGGCATTCACCGTGTGCACGTGTAACACCGCGTTGGCCTGTGGGAACAGGCGGTAAATCAGCGTATGTAGACCCGTTTCGGCAGACGGTTTACGACCCGATGGCGCGCGATTCGTGGCGATCTCCACTTGCAGGAAGTCTTCCGTCGTGAGGCTGCCTTTATCTTTGCCTGATTCACTCAGCCAGCAGAGCGTTTCGTCCTGGCGTACCGACATATTGCCGCCTGTTGCAGGGGCCCACCCTTTTGCGCCAATCCAGCGGCAGGCGTCGGCCAGTTGTGTAAGTTGCAGGTTGTCTGTCATTTTCCGTTTACCCTCTGTCGGCCAGGAATATTTATATCGTATAGACGTCTAAGCGTCTTGATTGCCAAAGACTAACATCGTGTTATAGTGGCAGCAACATAAGTATTACATGCAGGCACAACACAATGAGCAATAACGCATTGATTCCTCAGAGCAAACTTCCCAATCTTGGCACAACGATCTTTACGCAAATGAGCGCTCTGGCTCAGCAGCACAACGCTATTAACCTGTCCCAGGGATTCCCGGATTTTGACGGCCCGACCTATTTGCAGGAACGTCTGGCTCACCATGTGACGCAGGGGGCGAACCAGTATGCGCCGATGACGGGGGCTCAGGCGCTCCGGGATGCGATTTCCGATAAAACAGCAGAGTTGTACGGCTACAAGCCGGATGCCAATAGCGAAATCACGGTCACGGCGGGGGCTACCGAGGCGCTCTATGCGGCCATCACCGCACTGGTGCGAACGGGCGATGAAGTGATCTGTTTCGACCCAAGCTACGATAGTTACGCACCGGCAATAGAACTTTCCGGTGGGGTGGTGAAACGTGTGGCGCTTCAGCCACCGCATTTTCGTCCAGACTGGCAGGCATTTTCCGCCTTGCTGAGCGATAAAACCCGTCTGGTGATCCTCAATACGCCACATAACCCGTCAGCCACCGTATGGCGTAAAGATGATTTTTCCGCCCTGTGGCAGGCCATTGCCGAACATGAGATCTATGTACTGAGCGATGAAGTGTACGAGCACATCTGTTTTGCAGAGGAAGGGCACGCCAGCGTGCTGGCGCATCCTCAATTACGTGAGCGATCGATTGCTGTCTCTTCGTTCGGTAAAACCTACCATATGACCGGCTGGAAGGTGGGGTACTGTGTGGCTCCGGCGGCCATCAGCACTGAGTTGCGTAAAGTACACCAGTACCTGACTTTTGCGGTGAACACGCCAGCACAGCTGGCTATTGCCGACATGTTGCGCGCAGAGCCGGAGCATTATCGACAGTTACCTGAATTTTACCGTGCACGTCGCGATCTGTTTGTGAATGCGCTGAGCCAGAGCCGTCTGGAGATTTTACCCTGTGAAGGGACCTATTTCCTGCTGGCGGATTACAGTGCTATTTCCGATCTGGATGATGTGAGTTTTTGTCAGTGGTTGACGAAAGAAGTCGGTGTTGCGGCAATCCCGCTCTCTGTTTTTTGCGCCGATCCATTTCCGCATAAACTGATTCGACTCTGTTTTGCGAAGCAGGAATCGACGCTACTGGCTGCTGCAGAACGTCTTAATACGCTCTGATTACTTCACCGTCCAGGCTTCTGAATATCGACGGTCTGCAAACAGCTCCAGCAGGCCGTTGATTTGTTTCAGGCGCAATACTTCATCGCTGTCCATGCCAAGTTCTTTACCAATTTTCACTTCACTCCAGCCCAGTAATGCCAGTTCGCGCACAATCTCAGACATGGCGTTAATTTGATGGCGTCCTCGGGCACGGTTATGGCGGATCGTGGCGGCCATGCGATCAACCTTCTCCTGCCGTTCTTTGCGCAGGCAGGTAACAGGTAAGTAGCCTTTCAACTGGCGTTTTAACGCGGCCCGGCTTTTACCGATCTCATGGCGGTGAAAACCATCGACGATTTCGTAATGTTGCGGTTCGCTCTCCGTCACCACAATCGGTTGTGTGAAACCATCTATCTCCAGAGATTGGCTGAGCAGCCGTTTTTCCGGTGGGGCAACGTTATTGGGGTTGTAGTCATTGGCATAAATATCATCGTGTTTGATCCATAGCACGCAATCGATAGGCTGTTCCCTGAACGGGCTAAGCCTATGGATCGTGTGACGAAAGGTATTTATCGCATCAATCCGTTCAGCTTCAGAGAGTGACTGAAGATAGCTTTCCATCTCTTTGATCAATCGTTGTTGCATAAAATTCCCCATTCCTTGCGTTTGTTTTTCATCCGTGCATTGTAGCGTTGATAGTGATTTGGCTTATTTGGGCTGAAGGAGAGTGCCCGACACCAGTAATCGTTATTGAGCAGAACCTTACAAATACGTCGCCATGAAGGGATATCTTTTGAACCTATGTCACCTTCCTGGGTATCGGGAATATCATCCATTCCTCTCTTTTGATACCAGTGCAAATAAACGGCAATTTTATTGCGATAATGTTCAGCTGTGGTTTGCGGCATGCTATCGAGCAACAGCATGGCGTATTCGTACCAGCGAAGATGATCCGGTTTGATAATTTTACGGTGGCCATAAAAATGGTTGTCGTGACCCGCGTAGATGCCACCACTTCGCACGCCACTGACACGCTCACACATGGCTGCCCAGCGCTCAGGTTCAAGAACATGATAGAGCCACAACCCCTGACGTTGCTCAGGCCCAAAGGGTTCGCAGATCCGCATATAACGAGGCGGAACGCCGGCCTGAAACATCAGGTTATATAGCGGGTTATAGCAACATCCTGTTTTGGCAAACCAGGTCCAGATGTCGGCTGTTTTCCAGTCGTAAAGAGGGTAGATATACCAGGCGTGCCCACCGGGTGCGACGCTGGTCCAGGGTTTATCATCGGCAAAACGCCGTTTACGCGCGTTGGCGATAGTCAGAAAACGGTTGTAGGACTCGTCAGCGCGAATGCCGATCATGACCGTGGAGGGGCGTTGTTGCGAAAACCAATCGGAAAATGAGCGGACGAAGGCTTCAAAGGTCATGCCCTGCTGATAAAAATCGAAATATTCGGGGTCAGTAATGGCGTCTTCAGGGGGCTGACGTACCCAATGAACACCTGGCTCCCAACATTGCCATTCGGGCTGAAACTGTGAGAGTGCGTTTTGCGTAGTCAGGGGAAGTGCAACCCAGAAAAAACGATCGATAACATCGCGGTATAATGCACGCATATTTTGCACATGCTCAATGGTGCAGGAAAATTGTGCCTCCCAGTCGATAAACAACACGCTAATTTTTTTGTTCTGTTTCCTCGCATGTTGTGCAGTGAGATGCAACATGATGGTTGAGTCTTTTCCTCCGGAAAAAGAGACACAAACGTGAGGAATGTTTTCAAGCGCCCATTCAATTCGTTCTACGGCGGCTTCAAGCACATTCTGTGCAAGCGGATATTTATATATTGACACGATCAATTACTTCCTGGGTAATGAATACCGGACAGGTCTCGTCAATGGAAATGTAGCCGCAGATAGTAAAGGAAATACCGGGTGATTAAAGAATTAAATGGCTAAAAAGGATGACGTAAATCATGTTACTTAAATGTTTTGTTCGGACATTTAAGTAACATAGCCTCTCACTCCAGAGGAATTTGTTCGATGATTTGTGAGAAGACGGCGCTATTAAGCGATGCTCTATTGTAGAGCATATAGACCTCAGCGACAGGGAGTTCGAAAGGTATCTCTACTCGTTTTACATTCATTGATGTTTTATAGCTTTCATAGGCAATTTCAGGAATATAACCAATCAGATCTGATGTGCTGATAATATTGATTATCGAAATGAAAGAGTCGGAGCTGAATACAATGTTTCTGTCCGGAAATATAGATTCAGCCTGAGCCTGAAACTCTTTTACACCATGCTCATTGCTGTGAAAAAGCGTGAAATTCTCGTTCATCAGCTCTTCCCGGGTGGCCTTATCGCCGAGACGCGGGTGATCTTTATTGCAGATAAGTATCATCGGGATGACGCGAAAACGTGAGCAGATAACGGAGCGGTTATTAACAGGTGAAAAAGTGAACACCAAATCGGCTTTGCGGTAGGCGAGTAAATCTTCGGCTGACTCCGGTGAAAGCAGCATATCGCGCAGTTCGATTTTGTAATGGTGCTCTGAAATCAGGAAGTTAACCAGTGAAAGAAGCGCGCCGGGCGCAATAACCTGAGGACAGAAGATAACAAAGTTCTTCTTGAGCTCAGAACTATGCATGATGTTAATGGTTTGCTCAATCTGATTTAAGTTTTGTTCCAGATGATGGTGGAGATTGACCCCTACGGTGGTGGGCGTGATCCCCTTACCCGAACGGATAAACAGCGGGTCGTTAAGTTGATTACGCAGCCGTTGCAGTGACTGGCTGACCGCTGAAGGGGTAATGTAAAGTGTTTCCGCAGCCTTACTAATACTCAGGTGCTGATAAATACACTCAAAGATGACCAGAAGATTAAGGTCGAATTTTTTAAGATCGTAGAGATTGGCCATGGTCCATCCTGAGAGTGCGGTTTACGCCCGTCAATGTATACACATTAACTATAGAAGACGGTTAACTATTCGCAATCTTTTGCGTTAATCGACTTAATTCTTTTTTAATATTTGCTTAATATATCATGATTGCAGATTATTAAAATACGCCTGAATTTATCTTTAAGTTATTTTTATGCTAAAAACTGGATGGTCTCATCTTGAATGACAACTGTTATTTATGTTTAGAGTGATACCTATCATGTTTTTGAATTTATCAGCCGCATGATAACGCGATGCATTCTGTTATTTATATTGGGCTTACTTGCTGCAAACATGATGCTTTCTTTGGCAAAACCTATCGCAGCCATAGATAAGAATGCCTCTGCGGTGCATTGCTCAACGTCCAGACCGATGGTGTAATCACATGGCTGTTACGGCCTTGATATAGGGTATGTAGAGCGCAACGCAACGCCAGCTTTGGCTGGCACTGAAATACCAGTGGGTAATTCAGGTATCAGGGCCGCCCATTGAGGCGGCCTTTTTACTTTCAGCGGATGTTAACGGGGTCAGGCGTGTTGTTAGGTTTGACTGATTGATTTGATAAAGCGTACGCATTAGCCCTGATGAAAAAAGCGGGTTACCTTACATCTCAACGAAAACACGGAGGAAGTACAGATGTCTTTGATTAACACTAAAATTAAACCTTTCAAAAACCAGGCGTTCAAAAACGGTGAATTCGTAGAAGTTACCGAGAAAGATACTGAAGGCCGCTGGAGTGTGTTCTTCTTCTATCCGGCAGATTTCACCTTCGTATGCCCGACTGAACTGGGTGATGTAGCAGACCATTACGACGAACTGCAGAAACTGGGTGTAGACGTTTACTCTGTTTCTACTGATACCCACTTCACCCATAAAGCATGGCACAGCAGCTCTGAAACTATCGCTAAAATCAAATACGCGATGATCGGTGACCCGACTGGCGCCCTGACCCGTAACTTCGACAACATGCGTGAAGATGAAGGTCTGGCCGATCGTGCAACCTTCGTTGTTGACCCGCAGGGTATTATCCAGGCTATCGAAGTTACCGCTGAAGGTATCGGCCGTGATGCATCTGACCTGCTGCGCAAAATCAAAGCGGCTCAGTATGTTGCTTCCCACCCAGGTGAAGTGTGCCCGGCTAAATGGAAAGAAGGTGAGGCCACTCTGGCTCCATCTTTAGACCTGGTAGGCAAAATCTAAATTTAAGTCGCCTTTACGCTACAGGTTGCAACCTTCCTGTAATGCGAAATGCTTGCGAATTAATCCTTAAACGGGTGCGCCGCACCCGTTTATTTCCAGCACCATGATGCAAGTTGCATTCCGGCAGCCTGAATAAGGCAGCTTGCATGATGACGTTTTTAGAGAGGGAAGAATAATGCTCGACACAAATATGAAAACCCAGCTCAAGGCATACCTTGAGAAACTGACCAAACCTGTTGAGCTGATTGCCACGCTGGATGACAGCGCTAAATCGGCAGAAATCAAGGAACTGCTGGCGGAAATCGCAGAACTGTCGCCAAAGGTGACGTTTAAAGAAGATAACAGCCTGGCAGTACGTAAGCCGTCATTCCTGATTACGAACCCTGGTTCTGACCAAGGACCACGCTTTGCCGGTTCTCCGTTAGGACACGAATTTACCTCCCTGGTTCTGGCACTGCTATGGACGGGCGGGCATCCGTCAAAAGAAGCGCAAGCGTTGCTGGAACAGATCCGCAATATTGACGGTGATTTTGAGTTCGAAACCTATTACTCGCTCTCCTGTCACAACTGTCCGGACGTGGTACAGGCATTGAACCTGATGTCGGTTCTGAACCCGCGCATCAAACATACCGCGATCGATGGCGGTGTGTTCCAGAACGAAATTACCGATCGCAACGTGATGGGCGTTCCGGCGGTCTTCATGAACGGTCAGGAGTTTGGTCAGGGCCGTATGACGCTGACAGAGATTGTCGCCAAAGTGGATACCGGTGCGGAAAAACGGGCGGCAGAAGAGCTGAATAAGCGCGATGCCTACGATGTGTTGATTGTCGGCTCCGGCCCTGCGGGTGCGGCGGCAGCCGTTTACTCTGCGCGTAAAGGTATCCGTACCGGCCTGATGGGCGAGCGTTTTGGTGGTCAGGTCCTCGATACCGTTGATATTGAAAACTACATTTCTGTACCAAAAACCGAAGGCCAGAAACTTGCCGGTGCTCTGAAAGCCCACGTGAGCGATTACGACGTCGATGTGATCGACAGCCAGAGTGCCAGCAAACTGGTTCCGGCAGCCGTTGAAGGTGGCTTACACCAGATTGAAACCGCGTCTGGCGCAGTGTTGAAAGCACGCAGCATTATCATTGCAACTGGCGCTAAATGGCGCAACATGAACGTGCCAGGTGAAGATCAGTACCGTACCAAAGGGGTAACGTACTGTCCGCACTGTGATGGCCCATTGTTTAAAGGTAAACGTGTTGCGGTTATCGGTGGCGGGAACTCCGGTGTGGAAGCCGCGATTGATCTGGCGGGGATTGTTGAACACGTTACCCTGCTGGAGTTCGCACCTGAAATGAAAGCAGACCAGGTCCTTCAGGATAAAGTCCGTAGCCTGAAGAACGTCGATATCGTGCTGAATGCACAGACGACGGAAGTGAAGGGCGATGGCAGCAAAGTGACCGGGCTGGAATACCGTGACCGCGTGAGTGGCGATGTTCACAGTGTGCCGTTGTCGGGCATTTTCGTTCAGATTGGTCTGCTGCCGAATACCACATGGCTGGAAGGCGCAATTGAGCGCAACCGCATGGGCGAAATCATGATTGATGCGAAGTGCGAAACCAGCGTAAAAGGCATATTTGCGGCGGGCGACTGTACGACCGTACCGTACAAACAGATTATCATCGCGACAGGCGAAGGCGCGAAAGCCTCTTTAAGCTCGTTTGATTATCTGATTCGTACGAAAACAGCATAAGAAAAGAAAGTAAGGCGACACCTGCAAAATCAGAAGGCCACCGAAAGGTGGCCTTTTTTTGTTATCGGACGACCATCACCGGAATGTGCGTGTGGCGGATCACGCTTGAGGCATTTGACCCCAGCAGATGCGTGGTGATAGACGGATTACGTGAGCCGATAACAACTACGTCAGCTTTTATTTCTTCCGCCAGTTCATTGACGGCATCACGCACGCTGCCAAAGCGAACGTGCGTTTTTATACGTGATGGATCGATGCTGAAATGGCCTACCATCGTTTGCAGACGGGTTTCTGCTTCGTGCTGCAAATGCTCCTCAAAGCGACGCACATCGGCGGCAAAACGGTGCAGGCTCAGGCTGGCCGAACCTGGCAAGACGTGCATGAGGTGAATAATGCCCTCCTGTTGCGCGAGGAATTCTGCGTGACGTACGGCTTTATCGCTTAGTTCCATTTCGAAAACATCAACCGGCATAATGATTCTCTTATACATACCCGTTTCTCCTTGTTTATAAACGCTAAAACCATTCAAGCACAAAATAGTATGCGTTTCTGATATCTGTCTGGCACTTTTTAATGCTGAGGAGGTTTTCTTTGAGTGGGGCTGTAGAGTGGAGGCGTTACCAGTAGCGCTCAAGATAAAGCACTGCCGTGACGATGATCGCCATAAAAATAAGAAATGCAATGGTGATGCCCAGCACTTCACCCATGACCGTCCCCGCGGCACTGAAACGGATTAAGCCTGGATTAAGGTGTTTTTGTGATAAATAGTAAGAATGTGTGAAATTACAGAAAGAGGATGCCTTTGCATCCTCTGTGCAGCGCAGTGAGCGCGTGTTTAGGTGGGGTTAACGCAGGTAATCGCCCGCTGCTTCTGGCTGGTAGAGCAGTTCCAGCACTTCCAGGTGTGTAGAAACGCCGCCAGGCAATTCCCAGTGGATAGTATCGCCGGTACGCAGGCCAATCAGTGCCGCACCAACCGGTGCAAGAACCGAAAGCTGTGTGCTGCTGTCCGTCATTTGCGCGGGATACACCAGCGTGCGGGTACGTTCCTCACCGGTTGTGAGGTCGCGGAATTTGACCTGGCTGTTCATCGTCACCACATCATGCGGCATGGACTCGGGTGTACACATCTGTGCCCGATCCAGTTCGGCATTCAGCGCGTCGGCAATCGGCAGTGAGGCGAATTCTGGTTTTTCCAGGAGCCTGTCAATACGTTCTGCGTCGAGTTCATTAATGATAATTGTGGGTCTGGACATTTATTACTCCATGTCGTTAATGCTGCGTGTACCGCAGAAACCAATCCAAAAGAAAACCCTCGCCGTCTGGCAGCGAGGGTTTTAACTCTTCCGATGATACTGTCTGTGCGCGCAAGTTTGAAGTGATGCACATCACATTCATGGTGCATATGAATTTTTGGCGAAAAACGTGATCCCTCGCAAATTTGCATTATCCTTTTTAAGCGCCCTTTCCGGGGTGACTATCCGCATTCTGTGTTCCGTTGAGGAGATCTCATGAGCGATTACGACAAACTTACCTTGAAAGATGGCAGTTATTTGCACTTTAAGGACTGGGGAAGTGGGCAGCCGATTGTCTTTAGCCATGGCTGGCCACTGACGGCAGATGCTTTTGAAGATCAAATGTTATATCTGGGGTCAAAAGGATTTCGCGTAATTGCGCACGATCGCCGGGGTCATGGCCGTTCGGCACAGCCGTGGGACGGGCATAACATGGATCAGTACGCTGACGATCTTGCTGCGTTGACAGCACATCTGAATCTGAAAGATGCCGTTCACGTCGGCCATTCGACGGGCGGGGGAGAAGTAGCGCGATATATTGGTCGCCACGGTACTGCTCGGGTAGCAAAAGCGGTACTGATAGGTGCGGTGACACCGATTATGATCAAAACCGATTTCAACCCGAACGGGGTTCCTAAAGAGGTGTTTGATGGTATTCGGGATGGGGTGGTTAATGACCGGGCTGCATTCTTCTATGAACTTACCGCTGCATTTTATGGCTATAACCGCCCTGGTGCGAAAGAGTCAAAAGCGGTTCGGGAAAGTTTTGTTGAGCAGGGGCTTCAGGGCTCGATTAAGGCAATGTACGACTGCATAAAAGCCTTCTCAGAAACTGACCTGCGCGAAGATCTGAAAAAGATGACCATTCCGACGCTGGTGATCCATGGCGATGACGATCAAATCGTGCCATTCGAAACCTGCGGGAAAGTGGCGGCGGAGATCCTGCCTGATGCCCAACTGAAAGTGTATCCCGGCGGTTCGCACGGGATCTGCACCACCGAAAAACAGCAGATTAATGACGATTTGCTGAAATTTATTCAGTCTTAATCTGGGGCGGATTGCGTTACGCTGATCGTCCTGAATCAGGGCAATGAGCGAAGCGTATTTCGTGGCTGCCCCACCATTGAGAGAGCAATATGTACTTTTATCAACCTTCTCAGGGACACGGCCTGCCGCATGACCCGTTAAATGCCATTATCGGCCCACGGCCAATTGGCTGGATCTCTTCACGTGATAACGCCGGTCAGGCGAATCTCGCCCCCTATAGCTTTTTTAACTGCTTTAACTACCGCCCGCCAATCATTGGTTTTTCCAGCAACGGCTGGAAGGACAGTGTGCGAAATATTGTCGAGACGGGTGAGTTTGTCTGGAACCTTGCAACACGAGATCTCGCCGAAGCCATGAACCAAACATCAGCGATGTTACCGCATGGGGAGAATGAGTTTGCCTTTGCCGGGCTGACGCCAGCGGCGAGTCATCTGGTGAGCGCGTCCCGAGTGGCAGAAAGCCCGGTGAATTTTGAATGTCGTTTGTCGCAGTGTATTCAGCTAACCGGCGCAGACGGAACGGCGATTGATACCTGGCTGGTGTTAGGGGAAGTTGTCGGCATTCATATTGCCGAGTCGTTACTGGAGGACGGTATCTACCAGACCGCGAAAGCGCGGCCCATCCTGCGCGCAGGTGGACCATCGGCGTATTACGGCATCAGCGATGAGCACCGCTTTGACCTGGTGCGTCCTGGGGCTTAGTAACCCACTTTATCGATCACAAACTGTTTTCCGCAGTTACCCGGGTGTGGCTGTGGGGCGAAGGACGCGGAGGAGAGTGGCGCGTTGATGGTCGCGGCGTTAAGGGAAATTTGCATTTCCGTCAGATAAGCCGGGTTCCCGTCACAACTGAGTTTCACCGCGTTAACGCTGGCTTTGCCCCAGCTTTTGGCTACGGCATCATTGAAATCGCGGCGAGACACCGTTTTACCGTAGTTTTCCGCTAAAAAGTGTCCCAGGGCACTGCTCCTCACATCCTGATTCATGCGCACCATTGTGCCGAAATAGGCGTCAGGATCGAAGCCAAAGCAGACCCCATGCTTGGCATATTCATACCGTTCAAGACAGGCGTTACCGCCCGCGCCGGGCATCACGTTGCTGAGCTTTGCCGCCGTTTCCAGTGACAAACCCGTTTCAGCCGCCGAACATTTCCGGCTACCTTTCACCTCTGGCATGTTGGGGATCGGGCGCGTGGCACAACCAAAACGCATCCAGCGACGTTCATCGACTCCACGAGCGGCAATCGATTTTGGTAGACCAGGCCACAAGCCGTGAACCGTGAGGAAATCCGTTTTGGTCGCACTCTCTTTTTGCAGTCGACACTCGTCAGGCTCATTACGATTGCGATCGTGCATGCTCTGACAGAACCCGGTTTGCCAGGAAAGCGCCAATACATAGCGGTCGAAATCCGCATACTGAGTGGCCTTAAGCGGTTCTGCCTGTGCGGAGAAAACGCAGAGTGCAAGCGCCATCGCGCCAGACGGGATAACGACATCCTTTCTGAACATTTGAATTCCTGATTAATTAAGAGAGAGTGATTTACGGGAACGATTAAAGCACAAAAAGCGCCCGTAGGCGCTTTTTGTGTGCAGAGAACCGTTAGCTGACGGCCGTTCCTGGAACCAGAATTTCAGTCGCGATGATCACGATGATCAGACCAACAAGGACCGGAACCGATGTGCGTTTTACCACTTCAAATGGCGAGATTTTTGCCATCCCGGCAACGGCTACCACTACGCCGGAAACCGGGGAAATGGTGCGTCCCAGGTTTGACGCCTGCAACATCGGGATAGAGAGATAAGCCGGGTTAATGCCGGAAGAGTGCGCCAGTTTAGGGATCATTTCGACAAAGGCGTAGAACGGGGCGTTACCGGAGCCGGTCGTCATTGCCGCTAGCATGGTCAGAATGACCAGCACCAGCATCAGGATGATACTGGCTGAACCAAACGACGTGGCGATGGAGATCAGACTCTGGATAAAGCCAATTGTGCTAAGCCCCTGAGCAAAGACGCCCGCGGCGACCAGCAGCATGACCACGCCCGCAAAGGCGTCCGCCATACCACGATAGGCCACTTCCAGACCCGAGAAAACCTTCTGTGTATTAAAGCCACGCACGAATTCCAGAACCGCAGCCAGCAGCATACAGATGACCAGAATGGTGATGATATGTAGCTGAGGGCCCCATTTCCCGTCAAAAATCAGCACCCCGATGATCGGAGTAAAGGGCAGGATGGCGTAGAACGACGGTGCAGTGGTGGTGATTTCGCTCACATCCAGCATCTCGTGGCTGATGTTCTCTTTTTTGTCGAGATAGCGCTGCCAGAAAAAGTGCGCAACTGCCATGCCGATAATGGCGGCAATGGAAATTGGCAGCGTGGTTTTAAAGGCAAAGTCGATCAGCGACATTTCAGCGGCTTTAGCGGCGAGGACCACGTCGCCTGATGTTGGCGAAAGAATAATGGCTGCCGGAGAGGCACAAATGGCGGCGGCTGCACCACGGCTAATTCCTACGTTGACCATCACCGGGAACAGGGTCGCCATTAACAATACGCCAAGCCCCGTCGCGGAGGAGACGGCTAGTGACATCAGGCAGGCAACGAAATAAGCCGCAATCATCAGCAGGTAAGGAGAGTTAATGTACTGCAGTGGTTTAGAGGCGAGCTTTACGACCATATCATTTGCACCGATATGGGTCATGTAGGCGGCAAAACCACACAGCATCATGATCATCATGCCGAGATCACCGCCGCGGCTCATCAGCAGGATCTTGATGTATTCCACGATGTCGGTTGCGGTGTACCCCGTCGTGGTCTCACTGGCCGGTAAGACCTTATGGCCCATCAATGCGCTGATTATGAGTAGCGTCAGACCGCCAACGAATAAGACGCCGGTTGCTGAGTAGCCTTTGATGATGTAGCGCGCGACACCGACGATGACGACGACTCCGATAAGGAGCTCGATAAACGTAAGCATGGTTTCCCCTGTATCCTTGCTGCCCGAGAGCACAAATAGTCAATAAAAAAAGAAGGAAGAAATGTGCCGAAATAATGGTCTGTCATTGCTGATTAAAATCAATAAACAGACTACTAAAGAAGATATCGACGATATTTTGCCATTGCTGCGTCATTTATGTCATGACGCGATTGACCATCTTAATCATGATTGTATGTCATTAAATTGAAACTGAAATGTTAGATAGTTGGGTGTGTTTCATCAGGCAATTGATTAAGAAAGTAAAACTATTTAAAAGCACTTTTCATTCATTTCACTCCCTGCCTATACTCGAGCCACTTTCGTTCACTCTGATGACGCTGATATGCACGCCAACTGGACCTATCGTCTGCGCTTTCTCAAAAAACATCTGCTGATGTTTTTGATTGCGTTTGGCTGGTTGTTGATCCAGAGCCAGGTTGCTGTCGCTTCTCACGATTGCTCAATGAACCTTCGGGGAGACGTCGCCGCTATCCAGCATATGGATATGGTGGCAAAACCCAGCCCTCATAACGCTGTCGATGCCTCCGCGCTGTGTGAAAAACATTGCGTGCCAGAGCAGGCACAAAAAGATCCGGCACAGCCGCATCTGGTCGCACTTCCTGCGGCGATGAGCCTTTCCCTCAATACGCCAGAATGCACCTCAGTTCGTCATTCAGTATGGTCTGTTACCCCTCCCGCAGCAGGGCCGCCGGCAACGATCCGTTTTTGCCGGTTTAGAGAGTAAAAACCTGTTAATTCGTTGAATTTATTTTAATTTACGTTTAACAGGAGCTTTATCATGCGTGCATTATTCTTTTCCGCGCTGCTTGGCGCATCGCTGTCCTTTTCACCTCTTGCCGCTCAGGCAAACGAGGTATCCGTACCGTCTGTCCAGCGTTGGCAGGGACAAGGCGTTGTTCAGTCTCTTTCCGAACAGTCTGTCATGCTCCAGCACGATGCCATTCCAGAACTGAAATGGCCGGCCATGACGATGCCTTTTACCTTGTCTGCGAATGCGGCGCTGAATGGCGCAAAACCGGGAGACAAGGTGACCTTCACGCTTGAACGGTCGGGTGACGGTTTTCACATCGTCTCGCTGACGCCACTGCGCTAAGCGAGGTTTCCATGAAACAACACACACTGAGCCTGTGGCTCGGTGGGGTGTTGTTCGGGCTGCTGAGCTCTGCCGTACAGGCGGAGCCGTGGACGCTCGAACAAACCCTGACCGAAGCCCAGCGTTATTCTGCTGAACTATCTGCCAGTCGTAACGAAGCACAGGCGCTGGATGCAATGGCCGATTCTGCCACCCAGCTTCCCGATCCCAAACTGAAATTTGGTATTGAAAACGTCCCCGTACAGGGCAGTAACGACCGCAGACTGACGCGTGAAGGCATGACGATGCAAAAAATAGGCATCATGCAAAGCTACGTCAGTTCGGAAAAGCGGGAGCGTAAGGCGCAAACATTTCAGGCGCAGGCCAGGGGCGTCCTGGCAAAATCTGAAGCCATTCGTGCGGCCCTTCAACGTGATACCGCACAGGCATGGCTGGATCTGGCTCTGGCGCAGCAGGGGCTGAAAATGGCTAAAGCGTTGGTGAGCGAGACAGAGCGCCAGGGAGGTGTGCAAAAAGCCAGCGTAGGGGCAGGAAGTTCAACCCCTGATAGTGTTCTGGCATTGCAGATGACACTGAGCGCCATGCGCGATAAAGAGACGCTTGCCCTTCGTGATGTTCAACTGGCGCAAAGTCGTTTGTTGCAACTGACGGGGCAATCAATCTCAGCGGTGAGCGGACCTCTCCCACGCTATCAGCGTTTGCCTGCGGATGAAAAAATGCTTGAGGAGGCCATCATTCAGCATCCGGAAGTCGAAGCTGCCCGGCGCGAGGCGGAAACCGCGAAAGCCCGTTCTGCTCAGTCCGCAGTTGCCGCTATTCCTGATGTCGACGTTGAGGTGTTCTACGCTCACCGGGCTGAAGGATATGACGATATGGCGGGGGTGATGTTCAGCGTTGACCTGCCTATTTTCCAGTCTAAACGCCAGGATAAAGATTATGCCGCAGATGTTTCCCGCTCAATGCAGGCCGTCGACCAGCTCACGCTGATCAAACGTGAGCACGTTGCGCAGGTTCAGTCACTGGTTGCGCAGTACCAGGCGGCGCAAACGCTGTGGCAGAGACAACGCCAGGAGATATTGCCGTTACAGCGCCAGCGTCTGGATGTGATGACGGCGCAGTATCGCTCGGGACAGACCGATCTTCCGGGGCTGCTGGAGGCACGCCGCAGCGTGCTGGATACCGAACTGGCGGCCAATCAGGCTGAGCGCGAAATGGCGCGCACCTGGGCCGCGATCCAATGGCTGATCCCGCAGGAGCTGGCTCGATGAAAAAAACAACCTTAACGGCGATCGCGATCGCTGTCCTGCTGGCGGCCAGTGGCGGTTACTACGCAGGGCAAAAGCAGACTCATCAACCAGCGACGTCTTCTCAATCCGCTGAGCGCAAAGTGCTTTACTGGTACGACCCGATGATGCCTGGCCAGCGTTTTGATAAACCCGGTAAATCACCTTTTATGGATATGGAGCTGGTTCCACGCTATGCCGATGAGGAGAAAGGGGCTGCCCGTGTGGGAATTAGCACGCAGCAGCAACAAAACCTCGGCATGAAAACGGCCAACGCACAAATGCGGCAGTTAGTTTCACCCTTCTCGGCGTTTGCCACAGTAACAACCGATGAACGCAGTGTGACGGTGGTGTCTGCACCAGCAAACGGTGTGGTGTCACGGTTGTTTGTCAGTGCGCCGCAGCAACAGGTGAAAGCGGGTGAACCTTTGGCGCAGCTCTGGCTTCCGCAATGGACGACTGCGCAGCAGGAATATCTGGCCGTGCGCAAGCTTGGTGACCCTGGTCTGACTCGTGCAGCCCGCGAACGACTGGCATTGCAGTTTATGCCTGAAGAGGTGATTCGCGCGCTGGAACGAAGTGGAAAACCCCAGACCACGCTAACCCTTCGGGCAACAAAAGCGGGTTATGTCGTGAAACTCGATGTGCGGGAAGGCGCACAAATTGCCGCCATGACACCGCTTTTTGAGATAGCCCAGCGCGATCCGGTATGGCTGGTGATCGACTACCCGCAAACGCAGGCGCAGTCCCTTACCGTGGGCAGCAAAATGGTGGCGACAACGGAGAGCTGGCCGGGAGAGCAATTCCACGGCACGGTCAGTGAATTGCTGCCGCAGATGGAAACCATCACGCGAACACTGAAAGCCCGTATCGTGCTGGATAATTCCGGGCAGAAGCTCAAACCGGGCATGTATCTCAACGTGTCACGAAGTGAGGTGGTGCAGCACGCTCCGGTGCTGGCTGTGCCGGAAGAGGCGGTCATTAACAGTGGTGAGTCAACCCGGTTGTTGCTTGCCACGGGGGATGGCTACTTCCGACCCATAGAGGTGACTACGGGGATCACGGCTCAGGGATGGACGGAAATTCGCTCGGGGTTAAACGTGGGGGATAGCGTGGTTACCTCTGGGCAGTTCCTGATTGACTCTGAGGCCAGCCTCCGTAGCGTGATACCGGAGGTGGCGCAATGATTGCGGCGATTATTCGGGCCTCATTACGTAACCGGCTGCTGGTGATCCTCGCCGCAGTCGTTATGGCGGGCTGGGGGATGTGGGCAGTACAGCGTGCTCCACTGGACGCACTGCCGGACTTATCGGACGTGCAGGTTATCGTCAAAGCGAGCTACCCAGGCAAAGCGCCACAGGTGATTGAAGATCAAGTAACCTGGCCGCTCACCACCTCGATGCTCTCTGTTCCTGGCGCCAAAACGGTACGTGGCTTTTCGATGTTTGGTGATGCCTATGTCTATGTGCTGTTTGAAGATGGCACAGATCTCTACTGGGCGCGCGCCAGAGTATTGGAGTATTTAAGCCAGGTGCAGTCGCAATTTCCGGCGGGTGTAAAAGTGTCGCTGGGGCCGGACGCCACGGGCGTCGGCTGGATCTACGAATATGCGTTGATCGACCGAAGCGGCAAACATAGCCTGGCAGATTTACGGGCGTTGCAGGACTGGACGCTGAAGTTTGAACTGAAGACGGTTCCCAACGTTTCGGAAGTGGCCAGCGTTGGCGGAATGGTTCGTCAGTACCAGATTGTGGCGGACCCTGCGAAGATGCGCGCACTGAATATAACCCATAGCCAGTTATCCAGTGCCGTTCAGGCGGCCAATAAGGAGAGTGGCGGTGCATTGCTGGAAATGGGCGAAGCGGAGTATATGGTGCGCACCACCGGCTATTTACGTTCACTGGACGATTTCCGCAATGTGGTGATCACCAGCCGTGATGGTGTGCCGATTCTCTTAAAAGATGTGGCGACCATCGGCTTTGGTCCTGAAATCCGTCGCGGTGTGGCTGAGCTGAATGGCGAGGGTGAAGTGGCAGGCGGTGTCGTGGTGATGCGCTACGGGCAGAATGCGCTGGAGACGATCCATGCCGTGAAAGATAAGCTGCGCGAACTGCAAAAAGCCTTGTCGCAAGGGGTGGAGATTGTCCCGGTCTATGATCGCTCAACGCTCATCGAAGAGTCGGTCAAGACGCTGACCCATAAACTCCTGGAGGAGTTTGCTGTCGTCGTCGTGGTTTGTGCGCTTTTCTTGTTCCACTTCCGTTCTGCGCTGGTGGCCATTGTTTCGCTCCCACTCGGGATTTTGGGAGCGTTTGTGGTGATGCATTATCAGGGCATCAACGCCAACATCATGTCGCTTGGCGGAATCGCGATTGCCATTGGGGCAATGGTGGATGCCGCGATTGTGATGATTGAAAATATGCATAAGGTACTGGAGCAGTGGCGGCATGATCATCCCGATAAAACGCCATCGTCAGCGGATTACTGGCATCTGGCTGAACGCGCGGCGGTGGAAGTGGGGCCTGCACTTTTTTGCAGCCTGCTGATTATTACGCTGTCGTTCATTCCTGTGTTTTCCCTTGAGGCGCAGGAAGGGCGCATGTTCTCGCCGCTGGCGTTTACCAAAACCTGGTCAATGGCGGTGGCAGCGGGGCTGGGGATTACTTTGGTTCCGGTTTTGATGGGATATTTTATTCGCGGGAACATTCCGGATGAAAAGGCAAATCCTGTTAATCGGGTGTTGATCCGTCTGTATGAGCCGATTCTGGATCGGGTGCTTTCTTTCCCAAAAACCACGCTGGCGCTTGCATTTGTGTTACTGCTCGTTACGTTCTGGCCATTAAGCCGCCTGGGCAGTGAGTTTATGCCGCCGCTGGATGAGGGCGATTTACTGTATATGCCATCAACGCTGCCGGGGATTTCCGCCCGTGAAGCATCAAGACTACTCCAGCAGACAGATCGGTTGATCAAAAGCGTACCAGAAGTGGCGAGTGTGTTTGGTAAAGTGGGAAGGGCAGACACGGCGACCGATCCTGCGCCGCTCACGATGCTGGAGACGACGATTCACTTTAAACCGCGTGACCAGTGGCGGCCTGGCATGACGACGCAAAAACTGGTGGAAGAGCTGGATAAAACGGTGTCAGTTCCGGGGATTGCCAACGTGTGGGTTCCGCCGATCCGTAACCGGCTGGATATGCTGGCGACGGGGATAAAAAGCCCGGTAGGGATTAAGGTGAACGGCAATAATATTGCTGACATTGAGCGTGTTGCACAGCAAATTGAGCATGTGGTGAAACAGGTCCCAGGGGTAACATCAGCACTTGCAGAGCGGCTGGCGGGTGGCCGCTATGTGGATATTCGTATCGACAGGCAGAAAGCGGCGCGTTATGGCGTTTCGGTCGACGAACTGCAAAGTATGGTCTCTACGCTGGTGGGAGGCGATAACATCGGTGAGGTGATTCAGGGGCGGGAGCGCTACCCTGTCAACCTGCGTTACCCACGTGATTTGCGCGATAATATCGATAAGTTACGGGTACTGCCGGTGGTGACCGCGAATGGTAGCCAGGTGGCGCTGGGCGAGTTGGCGGATATTGTTGTGACCGAGGGGCCGCCGATGCTTAAAAGCGAGAACGCGCGGCTTTCAAACTGGATTTATGTCGACCTGCGTGGGCGAGATTTGAAGTCTGCCGTTGATGAGATGCAGAAGCGAGTGGCGGAGCATGTGGTGTTGCCGCAAGGGGTTTCCCTCTCCTGGTCAGGGCAATTTGAATATCTTGAGCGTGCAACGGCTAAGCTGCAAATAGTCCTGCCGGTAACGCTAATGATTATATTTATACTTCTATGGCTCACCTTTAAACGTATTTCAGATGTCCTGATAATAATGGGGACATTACCCTTCGCGCTCATTGGTGGAGTATGGTTGCTATGGTTGCTTGAATATAACCTTTCCGTGGCGGGGGCGGTTGGCTTTATAGCCCTCTCCGGTGTCGCCGCCGAGTTTGGCGTAATAATGGTTCTCTATTTAAATCATGCCCTGGATAAATATCATAGCCGCGAACCTGAGGGAGGAAATGCGATGCTGATGCGGGCTATCCACGAAGGCGCGGTGCTGAGAGTCAGGCCGAAAGTGATGACCGTTGCGACCATCATGGCAGGATTGCTGCCCATTATGTGGGGAGGCGGCAGTGGATCAGAGGTGATGCAACGCATTGCTGCACCTATGATCGGAGGCATGGTGACTGCGCCGTTGCTGTCCATGCTGGTTATTCCTGCACTCTATAAGTTGTTACATCAGCGTTAAAGGTACATCCTGCATGCTATTATTTTGGCATGCAGGTATTCATTTCTCAGAATATTCCCAGATTTATCGTGGTTAATTAGGAATGACGGCGATGCTGTTAAGTATCCATTCAACTATTCTGTGGTAAACTTTGCCTCGAATACTAAAAATGGTAATTGCATTGTGATCGTACGAAATAAATTTTTCCTGATTTTATTGTTTATTTTTGGGCAGTTAACGTTTTCCTCTGTGGCAACGGCAGGCGAAAACGCGACGGACAAAGGGTGGTTCTCAACCTTTACGGATAACGTTGCGCAAACCTGGAAGGAGCCAGAGCATTACGATCTCTATATTCCGGCAATAACGTGGCACGCACGTTTTGCTTACGACAAAGAAAAAACAGATAAATACAACGAACGTCCATGGGGGGCTGGTTTTGGTCAGTCCCGGTGGGATGAGCAGGGCAACTGGCACGGCTTGTATCTGATGGCGTTTAAAGACTCTTTCAACAAGTGGGAGCCGATCGGCGGTTACGGCTGGGAGAAAACCTGGCGTCCACTGGCTGATGACAACTTCCGCCTGGGCCTGGGGTATACTGCGGGTTTTACCGCTCGAGATAACTGGAAATATATCCCTATTCCGGTCCTGTTGCCGTTGGCTTCTGTTGGTTATGGCCCGGCAACATTCCAGATGACGTACATTCCGGGGACATACAATAACGGAAACGTTTACTTTGCCTGGATGCGGTTCCAGTTTTAACTGAAAAAATGCGGTGTTCTGGCGGAAAAAGAGACTGGCTTTGAATCCAAAAGGATAAAAAGCCAGCAAGAAAAATTAACGCGACTTTTGTCACTTTTTATCAAAGATCCACTGGACAAAACGTCCCACAATTGTTGTACTGATACCGACACAGCATTTGTGTCGTTTTTTCATGTAAAGGTAATTTTGATGTCTAAGATTAAAGGTAACGTTAAGTGGTTTAATGAGTCCAAAGGATTCGGTTTCATTACTCCGGAAGATGGCAGCAAAGACGTGTTCGTACACTTCTCTGCAATCCAGACTAATGGTTTCAAAACCCTGGCTGAAGGTCAGCGTGTTGAGTTTGAAATCACTAACGGTGCCAAAGGCCCTTCTGCTGCTAACGTAATCGCTCTGTAATTCAGACGCGTCAGCAAGAATTTCAAAACCCGCTCATTGAGCGGGTTTTTTTTCGTTATAAATCAGCCAATCAGATACATTTTCAGAAAACTGGCTATGATAAGAACGCTCAGCAACACCATCCCCGCACTCATCAAACTCTCTTTCATACCATCACCCTCATTCAGTCTTGCAGCCAGAGTGACAGAGAAAAATTAAGCCAACATTAACGTTTTGTTGTTATTGTGGGCTGGCAGAAGAAAAAAGCCAAAATGCGATCGCCGTCATCGCAAATGAGCCGAACAGATTGATGGCAATGTTGGTTAGTGCCCATGTCACGCGGCCTTCCTGAAAAAGGAACACCACTTCCGCCGAGAATGTCGAGAAAGTCGTCAGGCCGCCGCAGAAGCCGGTTGTGAGCAGCAACTTCCATACCGGATCGATATTTGTCATCCGGTTAAACCAGGCGAGCCCCATACCAATAATAAATGCACCAATAAGGTTTGCCGCCAGAGTCCCCATTGGAATCGCCTGATGCATGGGATTAAACCGCATGCTTAAGAACCACCGCGCAACGCTACCCGTGCCACCACCAATAAAAACGGCTAAAAGTAGTTGAAACACTGTAAATACCTGCTATTTGATGTGTAAGGACATCGAGTGTAACGCTGTTTTCGCTGAGGGGACAAATATGTATGTTGCGGTAGGGCAGTTTGCGGTGACTCCTGTCTGGGAAGAGAACGCGCAGATATGCATCGATTTGATGGCACAAGCGTGGCGAAAAGGGGCCTCTATGCTGGTGCTGCCCGAAGCTCTGCTGGCACGAGCTGACGATGACCCAGATTTATCAGTAAAGTCGGCTCAGCCTCTGGAAGGGGGGTTTTTACAATCACTGCTGGAGGCCAGTACCGGCAAAACCATGACGACCATCCTGACTATCCATATTCCTTCTGCGCCGGGACGTGCGGTCAATACGCTGGTGGCAATACGTGATGGTGTCGTTATCGCGCAATACGCCAAGTTGCATCTCTATGATGCCTTCAATCTTCAGGAATCAAGATTGGTCGATCCGGGAAAGCGGGTTCCGGAATTGATCGATGTTACAGGTGTCCGTATTGGGTTGATGACTTGCTATGATGTACGTTTCCCTGAGCTGGCACTGAATTTAGCCTTAAAAGGTGCTGATGTGCTGGTTTTACCTGCGGCATGGGTTAAAGGTCCGCTCAAGGAGCATCACTGGGCAACTTTGCTTGCTGCGCGCGCACTTGATACCACGTGTTATGTCGTGGCTGCGGGAGAATGCGGTAATAAAAATATCGGCCAAAGCCGGGTTGTGGATCCATTCGGTGTCACCGTAGCCGCTGCTGCTGAAGGTCCTGCACTGTTGCTCGCTGAGATTGATACGAAGCGGGTTGCACAGGCGCGCCAGCAGTTACCGGTTCTTCGTAATCGCCGGTTTGCGCCACCGCAATTATTGTGATGTTTTTTTCAACAATGCTTGATTCACCTTGTTACAGATTGCTATTGTGTGCGCGCGTCAAATGACCGTTAATAAGATCAGGTTTTGGGTGCTGAATGCAGCCTGTTTTATGTGAAGAAGGTATCTATGGGTGAGATTAGTATTACCAAACTGCTGGTGGTTGCCGCACTGGTTGTCCTGCTGTTTGGTACCAAGAAGTTACGCACATTGGGTGGCGACCTGGGTGCTGCAATTAAAGGCTTCAAAAAAGCGATGAATGACGATGACGCGGCAGCGAAGAAAAGCGCCGAAGATGATGTCCCTGCTGAGAAGCTTTCTCACAAAGAGTAATAGCATTGCCTGTGGGCTTGCGAAAAAAAACCGGCTTAAATGGCCGGTTTTTTTATCTCGGAACTGTAAATAAATATTACTGTGTTATTTTACTTCTTCGCCTTTCGCCTGCATGTCAGCGTGATATGACGAACGAACAAATGGACCGCACGCTGCGTGGGTAAAGCCCATCGCCATTGCTTCGGCTTTCATTTCGTCGAATTCATCCGGGCTGACGTAACGTTGTACAGGCAGGTGATGGCGGCTCGGCTGCAGATACTGACCTAATGTCAGCATCGTTACGCCATGACGACGCAGATCGCGCATGACTTCTACGATCTCGGCATTTGTTTCACCTAACCCAACCATCAAACCTGATTTAGTCGGGATATGCGGATGCGCTTCTTTAAAACGCTCCAGCAGCTTAAGTGACCAGTTATAATCAGCTCCAGGGCGAACCTGACGGTAAATGCGTGGCACGTTCTCCAGGTTGTGGTTAAACACATCTGGCGGCGTGGCAGTCAGAATTTCCAGCGCACGATCCATACGGCCACGGAAGTCAGGAACCAGCGTTTCAATTTTAATGCTCGGGCTCTTTTCTCTAATGGCGGAGATGCAGTCAGCGAAGTGCTGAGCACCGCCATCACGCAGGTCATCACGGTCAACGGATGTAATGACCACATAGCGCAGTGCCATATCGGCAATAGTTTGAGCCAGTTTTTGTGGTTCGTTAGCATCTGGCGCAACAGGGCGGCCATGAGCAACATCACAGAACGGACAGCGACGGGTACAGATTGCACCCAAAATCATAAATGTGGCTGTGCCGTGGTTGAAACATTCAGCAAGATTGGGGCAAGAGGCTTCTTCACAGACAGAATGAAGACCATTTTTGCGCATCGCCGCTTTGATCCCCTGGATACGCGAAGAGTCTGCCGGTAGTTTGATTTTCATCCATTCCGGTTTTCTTAACAGCGCTTCGCGCTCTGTAGCCACGTTTTTAACCGGGATAAGGGCCATTTTATCGGCATCGCGGTATTTAACACCGCGTTCCATCACAATGGGTTTACTCATAGCATGCGTGTTCCAGTTGCGAATATCGAAGGAAAGCGTTTCAATTCAAGGGAATGTTGTATTTATCAACTATTTTTGAACTAACGACAGGCAGTATATCATTGAAACGGTCGATAAAGCAGCCTGTCAGGTCGCCAATTTGTAAAATAGTTGTTGGTTTGTGCCTTTTGCCCTGCATAAGGCAGGGGCTTATGTTGAACACCCAGGTCAGAAGGCCTGGCGAATGATGTTGATGACGTTTTCGAGGACCGGATCGCGCAGGCTGAGTTTGTTGTAATGAAGAGATATTTCAATAGATTCGGTGTTCAGCGGGTCAAAAGGAATGCTTTCAAGTGGCCAGCACTGGCGAAGCAGATTGTACAAGCGCGATGGCATAACACACAGCATGTCACTGCTACCAATCATAGACGCAATAGTAAACATATTGTAACTGCTGAAGCTAACCTGACGCTCAGGGAAGATTTCATCAACTCGCTGTCGAAGAGGGTTCAGGCGTTGCCCTTCGGCCATAAAAGATGAATGTTCATAGCTGCGAAGATTATCCACCGTTAAAGGCTGACTGAGAGCCGGGTGCTGCTTACGACACACCAGCAAAAGGTGGTCTGCATAGAGTACATTTTGCCCTAATGCTCTGGCGCCAAAATGGTTGCTATCGATAATCAGGTCGGTCTGGAATTGTGCAAGTTGCGTTTCGGCATCGCTTACGGGAATGTTGCGAAGCAACAGCTGAGGAGCATGCTGCTTCACAGCCTGGTAAATGGCTGGCAGAACAAGTACACCAACAGAGGGCGATGTTCCTATGGTGATGGTTCTTTGCTTGTCGTAACTCCCGGTTAAGTCCAGAGCCCCCAGAATAGATTCTAGCCCCTGGCTAATGTACTCGTGAAGGTGGGTCGCATAGGCAGTAGGCGTGACGCCCTGGCCTTTACGAATAAATAACGGATCGGGAAATATGGCACGCAATTTTTGAATTGACTGACTAATAGCAGAAGGCGTGAGATTAAGAATTTTCGCAGCGTTAACGATACCCTTATGGACATATACTGCCTCAAAAATAGTCAGCAAATTGAGGTCAATATTACGTAAAGTCCGAAAAATTTGCGGCTTATCTTCGCCGCCAGGTTCATTCAGGCGTTTGGCTGGTAAATTATTATACTCCACGCTTTCACTCCGTATTCATTCACAATATGAATGATAGTTGAATTTATTTATTGTGCTTGTAGATATTCGTAAAGTGTTTTGTAGGTATCACTTGTTTATCAAAAACAGACAGTTGTGTGATAATCACGCAAGTTACACGAGTCCCGCAGGAAGCACGGTCAGGGGGATGAATAATATGTAACGCTAATATGCAGGCGTGTTTAGGCGCTTCGAAAATATAGAATCTGCGGAATATTGTAAAGCGTAAAAACGGTAAATAAGCGGTGGCTCGTCAAATAATCGAGCCATAATGTATAATATATTAAGCAGGGATATATTCGTGGGGAGGATTGTTAAGTAGTGCTAACAAGTTGTTCAAAAGCACAGGACGAATAATATCAGGAGTAGCCGTTTCGACCCACTGGCGCATTTGCGTCATTTCCATTCCTGCATAGCCACATGGATTGATGCGCAAAAAGGGGGCGAGATCCATATTTATATTCAGGGCAAGTCCGTGAAATGAGCAGCCTTTACGGATACGCAGTCCCAGTGAGCAGATCTTCATCTCACCGACGTAGACGCCGGGTGCGTCAGCACGTGGATGGGCATCAATACCATATTCAGCAAGTGTGTTAACAACGGTCTGTTCCAGGACTGTGACCAACTCACGTACGCCCAGTTTTCTGCGCTTAAGGTTAAGCAATACATACATGACCTGCTGACCAGGACCATGATAAGTGACTTGCCCGCCGCGATCGCTTTGTATTACCGGGATATCACCCGTCATCAACAAATGTTCAGCTTTGCCAGCTTGCCCCTGAGTAAACACGGGCAGGTGTTCAACCAGCCAGATCTCATCGGGTGTTGTGTCATCGCGTGAGTCAGTAAAGTCGTGCATCGCCTGGGAGACAGGCTCGTAAGGTTGTAGCCCTAGATGGCGGACAAGAATTTTATCCTGGTACAAAACAACGTCTCCGAAGAGAAGGTATAAAAGGTGACGAGGAGTATATCACAGCGAGGAGATGGGTTACCCGGCAAACCGGGCAACCGCAGAGGGACTACAGTACCATACGAACAATATCTATGTTGCCAAGTTCTTCGTACAGCGTCTCAACCTGCTCAATATGAGTAGCGGTGATAGTGATTGAGACAGAGTGATAGTTGCCTTTGCTGCTTGGTTTCACTGTCGGAGAGTAGTCACCTGGCGCATGGCGCTGTACCACTTCAACCACCTGATCAACCAGCTCAGGCAACGCCTGCCCCATTACTTTGTAAGTAAATGGCGTAGGGAATTCAAGCAGTTCGTTAAGTTTGGTTTTCATGTCAGCTCCGGCATTGCATCTAAAAAGAATAACTCCCACTGCGTGTGGGAGTTATCAGGTTACTTAGTATATGGGGATCAAAATCACACTTTCAAGTGTTCAATTTTTAGCCAAACCAGTGATGGAACATCAATTTAATGTAATCAATGATTTTGCCGAAGAAATTGCCTTCCGGGATTTCTTGCAGGACCACTAATGGGCGTTGATCGATGGTTTTACCATCCAGCTGGAAGTTAATCGTACCCACAACCTGATTTTTCTGCAGTGGTGCATGCAGTTCAGTTGTGTTCAGCACGTAGCTGGCCTTCAAATCTTTCATACGGCCACGTGGGATAGTCAGGTACAGATCCTTGTCCACGCCCAGCGAAGCACGGTCATTATCGCCAAACCACACAGGCTCGGATGCAAACTCTTTACCGGCTTTCAGTGGGTTCACGGTTTCGAAGAAACGGAAGCCCCAGGTCAGCAGTTTTTTACTCTCAGTTTCACGACCTTTAAAGGTGCGACCACCCATAACGGCTGAGATCAGACGCATCTGACCTTCCGTCGCTGACGCAACCAGGTTGTAACCTGCTTTGTCCGTGTGACCCGTCTTAATACCGTCAACATTCAGGCTGTTATCCCACAGCAACCCATTACGGTTGGTTTGGCGGATACCGTTGAAAGTGAACTCTTTTTCTTTGTAGATAGAATATTCGTTAGGCACATCGCGGATCAGCGCTTGACCAATCAGCGCCATATCGCGTGCGGAGCTATACTGCCCATCAGCATCGAGGCCGTGAACGGTCTGGAAGTGACTATTCTTCAGACCGAGGGCGGTAACATAGCTGTTCATCAGGCCTACGAATGCATCCTGGCTGCCCGCTGCGAAATCAGCCATGGCGACGCAAGCGTCGTTACCGGATTGCAGGTTAATGCCACGAATAAGCTGAGAAACGGGAACCTGCATGCCTGGTTTCAGGAACATCAGCGATGAACCCTTAAAGACCGGGTTACCGGTAGCCCATGCATCATTACCGATCGTGACCAGGTCGCTTTCTTTAAATTTACCTGCTTTCATTGCCTGGCCGATAACATAACTGGTCATCATCTTAGTCAGGCTGGCGGGATCACGGCGGGCGTCAGCATTCTGTTCTGCCAACACTTTGCCAGAGTTGTAATCGATCAGGACGTAGGACTCCGCGTCGATTTGCGGAACGCCAGGGATCATGGTCTTGATATTCAGGTCATCGGCGTGAGCAGCAGAGAATGCAACTGCGCAAAGGGCCGTGGTCAGCGCCATGCGCTGCACAAAACGAGCAGAAAAAGTGGTCTTCATGGTCAGAACTACGACATCCGTGATGGAATTAAAAAAAGTGCCTTACTATAGCAAATGCTATACAGGCAGGCATCCGACTTTCGGCATGACTTTGTGAATGTTGGTTACACAAATTGACAATTCGGATACCGCCGATTATTTACTTTGCAACAGCAATAAATGACTGCAGTTGAGCTTCATTTTGCAGGCGTTGTTGTAGCGCTGTGGCTTGAGGTTTGCTGGCGAATGGCCCCATCTGGATACGCCATACCGCACCGTTTTGCTCCACGCGGCCTGGGACCCCAAATCGCTGGCTCAACTGCTGTTGGTACTGCTGCGCACGGGTATGATCGCTAACAGCACCCACCTGAACAACAAAGCCACCATTGACACTACTGGTTGCCGCGGGAGCGGATACTGCTGCGCTTTGCGTGGTTGCTGGTGCAGTCACGGGTGCAGTCTGTGTCGCGGGTGTTGTAACAGCAGGTGCTGGGGGGGGCTCGCTGCCTTCCAGTACGCCCGCCGCTAAGGTGGTTGGCGCACCTAAAAAGCCACTGCTTTTTACCGGCGCACCTGTTGCGTCGTCGCTCTGCAACGTATCGTTACTGATAGCGCGCACCTCACCCTGAGGCTGAACAGCCTCTGCTGGTGAAGAGGCGGCTCCCATCCCGCCACTTAAATCCGGGCGAGAGGGCAGGGCATAGGTCTGTTTTGCCACGGTCGTACAGGCCATACCCGGGCCAGACAGCGAACCATCCTGGGCCACAATGATAGGGTCGATCCGTACTTTGGTATTATTTGAGGTATTCAGGCGGTCAGCGGCTGCACGCGACAACGAGATCACACGGTCATTACCATAAGGGCCGCGATCGTTAATACGCACGACGATCATACGGCCGTTTGCCAGGTTAGTGACACGGGCATAGCTTGGGATCGGCAGCGTAGCGTGTGCGGCGGTGATCTGCATAGGGTCGAACGCCTCGCCAGATGCCGTTAGATTGCTACCGGGTTCCGCATCATAGATGGCGGTAAAACCGGCCTGACTGAAACGGGATGGATCCTGAACGATTTTGTAGCTTTTGCCATCACGCTGATAGTCCTGATTCGCCGTTGCATTCAGCGGTTCAAACGTTGGGTCAGCGCCGCTGATTTCAACGATCGGGCCATTACAGACCGCAGGCTGCGGCGGCGCGATGGTCGCCTGCTGCTGACCATCATCACTTGAACAGGCTGCCAGCAAACTTGCTGCGATGCAGATACCCAGCCACTGCTTACGCATTGCGATCCCCTTATTTTTATACGCTCTTGGACAACATTTTTCTGTGGGTATGGATCGACATCACGATACCAAACCCGGCCATCAACACGATCAGTGCCGAGCCTCCGTAACTGACCAGTGGCAGCGGTACGCCTACAACAGGCAGAATACCACTCACCATACCAATATTTACGAAGACATAAACGAATAAAATCAACATCAATCCACCCGCCATGACGCGGCCAAAGGTGGTTTGCGCACGAGCCGCAATCCATAACCCGCGCATGATGAGCAGCACATAGAGTGCCAGCAGGATTAAAATACCAACCAGTCCCAGTTCTTCCGCCAGTACCGCAAAGATAAAGTCAGTGTGGCGCTCAGGTAAAAATTCCAGCTGCGATTGCGTACCGTGGAGCCAGCCTTTGCCGCGCAAGCCACCAGAGCCAATGGCAATCTTCGACTGAATTATATGATAGCCTGCTCCGAGTGGGTCGGTTTCAGGATCTAACAGCATCATGACGCGCTGACGCTGGTAATCATGCATCAGGAAGAACCAGAGAATTGGAATAAAGGCGGCTATCAATACCACTGCAATCCCAATCAAACGCCAACTCAATCCGGATAAGAACAGAACAAACAGACCGGACAACGCAATAAGGATAGACGTACCGAGGTCAGGCTGTGCCGCGACCAGCAATGTTGGCAGGAAGATCAGTACCAGTGCTATAGCCGTATTTTTGAGCGATGGCGGGCAGACATCACGGTTAATAAAGCGGGCGACCATCAGTGGTACAGCAATTTTGGCGATTTCCGACGGCTGGAAACGCACAATCCCCAGATCCAGCCAACGCTGTGCGCCTTTTGATATTGCACCAAAGGCATCTACGGCCACCAGTAACACAATACAAAAAATGTACAGATATGGTGCCCAGCCTTCATAAACGCGAGGCGGGATTTGTGCCATCACGACCATAATGACCAGGCCCATCGCGATTTGGCCGATTTTGCGTTCCATCATGCCGATATCCTGGCCGCTGGCGCTCCAGATCACTAATGCACTGTATACCAGCAGGGCTAGCAGGATCAGTAGCATCGCTGGATCGATGTGGATTTTATCCCACAACGATTTTTTATTCGGATTATCTGTCATGGTTATTGGTCCTCCGCCGCAGCGGATACCGGATTTTCAGCCGGCAGTTCGGTGTTGTTATCACCCAGCATAATATGGTCCAGGATTTGGCGCATGATCGTACCTACGGCCGGACCTGCGCCGCCATTTTCCAGAATCATCGCCACCGCAACCTGCGGGTTATCGTAAGGGGCAAACGCTGTCATGAGCTTATGGTCGCGCAAACGTTCAGCGATGCGGTGCGCGTTGTAGGTTTCATTCGCTTTAAGACCAAATACCTGCGCAGTACCTGACTTCGCCGCTACTTTATAAGGTGCGCCTGCAAAGTATTTATGGGCAGTGCCGTTCGGGCGATTTGCCACACCGTACATACCGTCTTTGGCGATTTCCCAGTACCCTGAATGAATATCACCTACTGGAGCTTCGTGCGGCTGTGACCAGGGGACTTTTTTACCGTCTTCTACTGTGCTCATCAACAGATGGGGCACTTTCACAACGCCATCGTTGATGAGAATCATCATTGCTTTATTCATTTGCAACGGGGTAGCTGTCCAGTAGCCCTGGCCAATACCGACCGGGATGGTGTCACCCTGATACCATGGTTTTTTAAAGCGTTTTAGTTTCCATTCACGGGTTGGCATGTTACCTGAACGCTCTTCAGACAAATCGACGCCAGTATAATGGCCGTAGCCGAATTTGCTCATCCACTGTGACAGGCGGTCGATTCCCATGTCGTAAGCCACCTGATAGAAGAAGGTATCCGCTGACTCTTCCAGTGACTTCGTGACGTTCAGATGGCCGTGGCCCCATTTTTTCCAGTCGCGATAACGTTTATCTGAGCCTGGTAACTGCCACCAGCCTGGGTCAAACAGGCTGGTATTGCGGTTGATCACGCCCGCGCTAAGTGCGGATACTGCGACATAGGGTTTTACCGTTGATGCTGGAGGATAAACCCCCTGCGTCGCACGGTTTACCAGAGGGGTGTTCGGGTCGTTTAGCAGGCCAGAATAATCTTTGCTGGAGATCCCATCGACGAACAGGTTTGGATCGTAGCTTGGCATTGAGACCAACGCCAAAATACCGCCCGAGCGAGGGTCAGTAACCACAACGGCGGCACGACTGCCTGCCAGTAACGTTTCGATGTACTGCTGAAGTTTAAGGTCAAGTGTCAGATAGACATCATGACCGGCCTGCGGAGGCACTTCTTTTAGCTGACGGATAACACGGCCTCGGTTGTTAACTTCAACCTCTTCATAGCCCGTCTGCCCGTGCAGAACATCTTCGTAAAAGCGTTCAATGCCGAGTTTACCGATATCATGCGTCGCGGCGTAGTTCGCCAGCTTGCCATCTTTATCGAGTCTGTCGACATCTTTATCGTTTATTTTGGATACGTAGCCGATAACGTGCGTCAGTGCTGAACCGTAGGGATAATAGCGACGCTTATAGCCTTTAACTTCTACGCCGGGGAAGCGATATTGGTTCACGGCAAAACGGGCAACCTGAACTTCCGTCAGGTTGGTTTTTACCGGAATGGAGGTGAAGCGGTGCGAACGTGCGCGCTCCTTTTTAAAGGCTGCGATATCGTCGTCATTGAGGTCGACCACGCTTTTGAGTGCATCCAGCGTATCTTGAACGTTATCGACCTTCTCCGGCATCATCTCGATTTGGTAGATGGTGCGGTTTAACGCCAGCGGAGTGCCGTTACGATCGTAAATAATGCCACGGCTGGGTGCAATGGGAACCAGTTTGATACGGTTTTCGTTTGAGCGCGTCTGGTAATCGGTAAAACGGACAATTTGCAGATTATAAAGGTTGGCGATCAGCACGCCAGTAAGCAGCAAAATCCCCGTAAAGGCGACCAGCGCCCGGCGCACAAACAGCGCGGACTCAGCCGTATAGTCGCGAAAAGAATTCTGTAGTTTCATCCGCTGCTTAATCTACCCTGGTCAGTCATTACTCGCGGTGATAAGGGTGGTTGGTAGTAATGCTCCACGCACGATACAGGCTTTCCGCTACCAGAACCCGAACAAGCGGGTGGGGTAGCGTTAGTGCGGAGAGGGACCAACTTTGTTCTGCTGCCGCTTTGCAGGCGGGGGATAACCCTTCTGGCCCGCCAATCAACAGACTGACGTCACGACCATCCTGCTTCCAGCGCTCCAGTTCGAGCGCCAGTTGCGGCGTATCCCAGGGTTTACCTGGAATATCAAGAGTGACGATGCGGTTCTTGCCTGCGGCAGCCAGCATCAGTTCACCCTCTTTATCGAGAATACGTTTGATATCAGCGTTCTTGCCGCGTTTTCCTGCTGGGATCTCCACCAGTTCAAACGGCATGTCTTTTGGGAAACGACGCAGATATTCAGTAAAACCCGTTTGTACCCAGTCCGGCATTTTTGTGCCGACGGCTACTAGCTGCAACTTCACGCATTAACCCCAGAGTTTTTCCAGCTCATACAGGCGACGGCTCTCTTCCTGCATAACGTGGACAATAACATCTCCGAGGTCGACAACTACCCAGTCTGCGGTCGCTTCACCTTCTACGCCAAGTGGCAGCAGGCCTGCTGCACGCGATTCCTGAGCAACGTGATCAGCAATCGAAACAACATGACGAGTAGATGTACCTGTGCAAATAATCATGCAGTCGGTGATACTGGATTTACCGTGAACGTCGATAGCGATAATGTCCTGACCTTTCAGGTCATCAATTTTGTCGATAACAAAATCCTGGAGTGCTTTACCCTGCAAGTTTTCCCCCTGGGTGAATGAGATTGTACAACTATGAATTCGTGGCCAGACAGTATACCTGAACTGACGCCCGTGTCGGGACAAATGTCACCGCCCGGGCTTTTGAAGGCGGGTATCATCCCACCCTCCGCCTGAGATTGCATCGCCATTTTTGTAAAACAATTTCTGTAAAGCAATGAGTGGCGGGAAAGTCTGGCAGCGGAGGATATCAGCATGGCTTGACCTGTCAAGGCAGGATAGTAAATAACACGCGTTTTCGCGGGTTATGCTGATGTTTCTGCGCTTTTCTGATACAGCCCGTGATGGTGGATATACTCCAGAACCGACAGTGGAAGCAGGTCGTCGCAAGGTAAATCGTGTTGCAGACGTTCGCGAATTAGCGTCGCAGAAATATCAAACCACGGTGTTTCTGCCAGATAAATCTTTCCTGCAGGCAGTGCATGCAAATCTTCAATGTCATCCGTGAGATGCGCATCCAGCCATTGCTGATGCTGCGCTTCTTTCATCGTCAGTGGATAGCCAGGACGACGACAAACCAGAAGATGGCTGTTTTCCAGAATCGTTTCATACTGATGCCAACTGGGGAAACTAAGCAGCGAGTCCTGACCAATGATAAACGCCAGCGGCTTTTCCGGCCCTTGTTCTGCGCGCCATTCTTGCAATGTTTGCGACGTCCAGGAGGGCGTGTCCCTGCGCAGTTCCCGCTCATCAAGTGTAAACAGAGGTTTGTCTGCTATGGCCAGTTCCAGCATACATTTACGTTGCTCACTGGTGGCTTCGGGTTGAGGGCGGTGCGGTGGGACATTGTTGGGCATGATAATCACGCGTTGCAGGCCAATAAGATTGGCCAGTATTTCAACCGGTTTCAGATGCCCATAATGCACGGGGTCAAACGTGCCGCCGAAGAGTGCCTGTAAAGAGCTCATATTATCCATCGATAAAAACGTCTGCCAGCGCCTTGTGGCAGAGCAGTAAGGACAGACTTTCCAGTTCGCCCCAGATCGATTGGCCGTAGTCTTGCTTTAGGGTCAACTCGGCACGCATCAATAATTGAACGGCCTGGCGAAGCTGTTCGGTGCTCAGGCGATTTATCGCTTCGGTGGTCATCGCCCGACGATTTTGCCAAACGCGGTGTTTATCAAACAACGTACGCAGAGGCGTCTGTGCAGACTGGCGCTTAAGATTGTTCAGCAGCAACAGTTCACGTTGCAATGTGCGAAGCAAAATAACCGGCTCACTCCCCTCAAGACGCAGTTGCTGCAAAATATGCAGAGCACGTTTGCTCTTCGCTGAAAGTAATGCATCAACCCAGTGGAATGGGGTGAAGTGAGCAGCATCATTAACGGCTTGCTCAACGCGCGGTAATGTCAACTTTCCATCTGGCCACAACAGCGAAAGCCTTTCCAGTGCTTGCGAGAGCGCCAGTAAGTTACCCTCATAGCAGTAGCAAAGCAGCTGATTGGCCGCATCATCCAGTTGCAGTTTTTGTTGTTTTGCTCTTGCCGCGACCCATTTGGGTAAATGCGCCTGCTCAGGTGTTTGGCAGGTAACCAGAACAGAATGAGGAGAGAGCTGGGTAAACCACGCAGCATTTTCTTGCGCTTTTGTGAGCTTATTTCCGCGCACAATAAGCAAAAGGTCACTGTGCAACAGACTGACGAGCGTTGTCAGTTGTTCGTTGATCGCCGCGTTAGGCCCATTATCCGGCAGAAGAATCTGGATAGTTTGCCGCGATGCAAACAGACTCATGGCCTGGCAGAGTGAAAAAAGAGACTGCCAGTCGGTGCTGTTATCAATCTGGAAAGTGTGGTGTTCATCAAAGCCTTGCGTTGCTGCCACATCTCGAATGGCGTCAAGGCTTTCCTGAAGTAATAACGGATCGTTTCCGAGTAACAGATACGCCGCGCGCAGCCCTTCAGTGAGCTGCGCGCGGAGTTGTTCAGGATACAACTTGAGCATCAGTTACCCATAGACGTAGGAACCGGAGAAGAGATCTCCTCAGGTTGCGCTACTGTGGCAGCTTCTTTGGAAGTCGCCTGGATACTTGGCAATTGACGAATCAACTGCTCCGCCGCTTTGTCGTACATTTCGTTGATGATAATGGTCTGCTCAGCATCTTTTGCCAGCGCAGTTTGCGGGTTATCAAAGAACGAACGGTAGACTTTCGTACTGATTGGGTAAATATCTTTACCTGGAATTAATACGGCAGCGCTCACCGACATAACCAGCTGATACTCCGCCGTACGCCCGTCCTGGAAGATGGACGCGGTGTCTCTGTTCAGTGCTGCATTCAGGACGCGGAACGACGGTATGTCCTTACGTAACGATCCTTTTTCCACAAGCTCAACACCATTCAGGCGCAGCTGGTTACGAATCGCCCGACTCAATGGGCCATTCGGATCCCCGGAATCGAAGATCATCGTTTTCATCTGAACAGGCACTGCCGTGGTATTGCGCAAGTGCCAGCCACAACCTGCGGTGACGAGCACCGACAGAGATAAGAGTAATGTTGCCAGTTGTCGCACGTTTCCTCCCGCGCTTAGCCAACGACCAGATTCAGCAATTTACCTGGTACGTAGATCACTTTACGTACGGTAACGCCCTCAAGATATTTCGCAACCAGATGCTCCTGGCCTGCGCGCTCGCGAACCTGTTCTTCAGTAGCATCGACTGCAACGGTGATTTTACCGCGCACTTTGCCGTTTACCTGCACCACAACCAGCGTGGTGTTTTCCACCATCGCAGATTCATCGGCGACTGGCCATGGAGCGTTGTCGATATCGCCTTCGCCTTTCAGCTCTTGCCACAGGGTAAAGCTTGCGTGTGGCGTGAACGGGTTCAGCATACGTACTACGGCCAACAGCGCCTCACGCATTAACGCACGATCCTGTTCGCCTTCTTGTGGTGCTTTCGCCAGTTTGTTCATCAGTTCCATAATAGCCGCAATTGCGGTATTGAAGGTCTGACGACGACCAATATCATCGGTCACTTTTGCAATCGTTTTATGAACATCACGACGCAGAGCTTGTTGATCTTCGCTCAGTGCATCGACATTCAGCGCTGGCGCATCACCCTGAGAGGTGTGTTCGTAAACCAGTTTCCAGACACGCTTCAGGAAGCGGTTAGCCCCTTCAACGCCGGATTCCTGCCACTCCAGCGTCATATCCGCTGGTGACGCGAACATCATGAACAGACGCACGGTATCTGCGCCATAGCGCTCAACCATTTCCTGCGGGTCGATGCCGTTGTTTTTGGACTTGGACATCTTGCTCATGCCGGTATACACCAGCTCGTGACCTGCAGCGTCGCTCGCTTTCACGATGCGACCTTTTTCATCACGCTCAACAATCGCTTCTTTCGGTGAAACCCAATTACGCTCGCCGTTCGCGCCGACATAGTAAAATGCATCCGCCAGAACCATACCCTGACACAGCAACTGTTTTGCAGGTTCGTCAGAGTTCACGAGGCCTGCATCACGCATCAGTTTGTGGAAGAAGCGGAAGTAGAGCAGGTGCATGATGGCGTGTTCGATACCGCCGATGTAGATGTCAACCGGCAACCAGTAGTTCGCGGCATCTGAATCCAGCATACCTTCCTGATATTGCGGGCAAGTATAGCGCGCGTAGTACCAGGAGGATTCCATAAAGGTGTCGAAGGTGTCAGTTTCACGCAGCGCAGGTTGACCGTTAACGGTCGTTTTTGCCCACTCTGGATCGGCTTTAATTGGGCTGGTGATACCGTCCATCACGACGTCTTCCGGCAGGATCACCGGCAGTTGATCTTCTGGCGTAGGCAATACCGTACCGTCTTCCAGCGTAACCATTGGGATTGGTGCACCCCAGTAGCGCTGACGGGAAACCCCCCAGTCGCGCAGACGGTAATTGACTTTACGTTCGCCTACGCCGAGTGAGGCCAGTTTGTCGGCAATAGCGTTGAAGCCATCTTCGAAGCTCAGACCGCTGAATTCACCGGAGTTGAACAGCGTACCTTTTTCGGTCAGCGCTTGCTCGGACAGATCTGGTTCAGAACCATCGGCAGCCAGAATAACCGGTTTGATGTTCAGACCGTATTTTGAGGCAAATTCATAATCACGCTGATCGTGACCCGGAACGGCCATTACCGCACCTGTACCGTATTCCATCAGCACAAAGTTGGCTGCCCAGACGGGAATCGCTTCGCCCGTCAGTGGGTGAATCGCTTTAAATCCGGTATCGACGCCTTTTTTCTCCATGGTCGCCATGTCGGCTTCGGCCACTTTGGTGTTACGGCATTCGTTGATAAAGGTGGCCAGTGCCGGATTGTTCGCAGCCGCTTTTTGCGCCAGCGGGTGACCTGCGGCAACGGCCAGGTAGGTCGCCCCCATGAAGGTGTCCGGACGGGTTGTGTAAACCGTCAGCGTTTGATCGTAGTTCTCAACGTTGAAGGTAATTTCTACACCTTCAGAACGACCAATCCAGTTGCGCTGCATGGTTTTAACGGTATCTGGCCAGTGATCCAGGTTATCCAGATCGTTCAGTAGTTCGTCCGCATAGGCAGTGATTTTGATAAACCACTGAGGGATCTCTTTGCGCTCGACTTTGGTGTCGCATCGCCAGCAACAGCCATCAATGACCTGTTCGTTCGCAAGAACCGTCTGGTCATTTGGACACCAGTTAACCGCAGAGGTCTTTTTGTAGACGAGGCCTTTTTTGTACAGCTCGGTGAAGAACTTCTGTTCCCAGCGGTAGTATTCAGGCGTGCAGGTCGCCAGCTCGCGGCTCCAGTCATAACCAAAGCCCAGCATTTTGAGCTGGTTTTTCATGTACGCGATGTTGTCGTAAGTCCACGGGGCAGGTGCGGTATTGTTTTTTACCGCTGCGCCTTCCGCAGGCAGACCAAATGCGTCCCAGCCGATAGGCTGTAGAACGTTTTTGCCCAGCATGCGCTGGTAGCGCGCAATCACATCGCCGATGGTGTAGTTACGCACGTGGCCCATGTGTAGTCGACCAGAAGGATAGGGAAGCATCGACAGGCAGTAATACTTCTCTTTGCTCTCGTCTTCGGTAACTTCAAAGGTACGCTTCTCGTCCCAGTGTTGCTGGACTTTTGATTCTATCTCTTCCGGGCGGTATTGCTCTTGCATGGCAGCCAGTGGTCCTGTTTTCAATACAGCTACAAATGTAGCCAATGGATGTGGTATCTCAGATCCGCATAGCATAGCCCAAACGCCCGCGCCAAAACAGCCTTTCACACAAATGCGCTTTGCAGGAATTTACAGGGTCTGTGGCTCACCTGACAAAGCGGCGCTGAAATAAGGTCTATCATTAGAAACAGTTACTCACCCTGGAGGCAAAAAGATGAACAAGGTTGCTCAATTTTACCGCGAACTGGTCGCCACGCTCACGGAACGCCTGCGTAACGGCGAACGGGACATCGATGCGCTGGTTGAACAGGCACGATCGAAGGTCATGCAGACGGGGGAGTTAACGCGTACAGAGGTTGAAGAGGTGACGCGCGCCGTGCGCCGAGACCTTGAGGAATTTGCGCGAAGCTACGAAGAGAGCCAGGATGACATTACCGATAGCGTGTTTATGCGAGTGATCAAAGAGAGTCTGTGGCAAGAGCTGGCGGATATCACCGATAAAACACAGCTGGAATGGCGTGAAGTGTTTCAGGATCTCAACCATCATGGGGTTTATCACAGCGGTGAAGTAGTGGGACTGGGTAATCTGGTCTGCGAGAAATGTCATCATCACATTGCAGTTTATACGCCGGATGTCTTACCGCTGTGCCCGAAATGTGGGCACGACCAGTTCCAGCGTCGGCCATTTGAGCCGTAGATAAAAGTAAAACGGCAACCAGGATGCCGTTTTGAGTGTTTGTCCCCTCTCCCATGGGGAGAGGGCATCAGGCCGCACTGATTTTTCAGTGATAAAACGCCAACCGTTCAGCCAGAAGATCCACAAATCCCTGCCGGTCGATATCCACCATCAATGTCGTGTTTGGTTCATTACCGGTCAGGAAGTAATAATCCACCACTGTCATGCCCTGCGTGTATTTCCCTTGTGTCTCCACGCCGACCCATCGGTCCACTGTCGTAAATAATTCCGGTTTCAACAGCCAGGCAATCGTGCAAGGGTCGTGCAGTGGCGCACCGTGGAAGCCCCATTTTTCGGCCTTGTGATACTCCATAAAGAAGTCGAGCAATTCTGCGACGGTAATTGCGATGGGGTTGTCAATCGCGCGAAAGCGCTCAATGTCTGACGCCATAATCTGCGCACGGTGGGTAACGTCTAATCCAGCCATCACAACGGGCAAACCTGACTGGAAGACAATCTCGGCGGCTTCCGGGTCGACAAATATGTTGAATTCAGCAGCTGGCGTCCAGTTTCCCAGATTCATTGCGCCACCCATAATGACGATACGGGCGATTTTGCTGTGCAGTTCCGGGTGGCTGTTAAGCAGCAGTGCCACGTTGGTCTGCGGACCGGTTGCCACCAGTGTGACGGGCTCAGCGCTCTCGCGCAGTACCTTCGCCATCAGTTCAACGGCGGTGCAGCTTTGCGGCGCGAAACCCGGTTCGGGTAGCGCAGGGCCATCCAGCCCGCTCTCACCGTGAACGTTGTCAGCGATGATCAACTCGCGCATGAGCGGCTTCACCGCACCGCCAGCGACGGGAATATCTGTACGTTTTAATAACGTCAGCATTCGCAGAACATTACGCAGGGTTTTTTCTGGTGTCTGGTTTCCGGCCGAAGAGGTGACGGCCTTGAGTTCCAGTTCAGGGGAGGCGAGAGCAAGGACAAGTGCGATCGCGTCATCATGACCCGGATCGCAATCGAGGATGATCGGCTGTGCCATAGAGTTCTCCATTCTTAGCGTTATTTTGTGACAAGGTTAATGCTGCAACGTGGAGGCGACGAGGAAAAGAGATCCAAAGCGTGAAGCAGTGCGCAATCTATTGATTGCGCACTGGAAACATTAATGCAGGATTTTAGCGAGGAAGTCTTTTGCGCGGTCGGATTTAGGGTTGGCAAAGAACTCTTCTTTCGGTGAGTCTTCGACGATTTTACCTTCATCCATAAAGATCACCCGGTTTGCCACTTTACGGGCAAAGCCCATTTCGTGGGTAACAACCATCATGGTCATCCCTTCATGTGCCAGCTCGACCATAACATCCAGAACCTCGTTGATCATTTCTGGATCAAGTGCAGACGTTGGTTCATCGAACAACATCGCAACAGGATCCATGCACAGAGCGCGAGCGATTGCGACACGTTGTTGTTGGCCACCAGAGAGCTGCGCAGGAAACTTATTAGCATGCGCAGAGAGCCCGACTCGATCCAGCAATTTCAGCCCTTTTTCACGTGCAGCTGTTTTGTCGCGTTTGAGCACTTTGACTTGTGCCAGCGTCAGGTTCTCGATGATCGACAAGTGTGGGAACAGCTCAAAATGCTGGAATACCATCCCAACGTGCGAACGTAGTTTGGCAAGATTGGTTTTTTTATCGTTAACTTTGGTGTCGTTAACGAAGATCTCACCTTGTTGCACAGGCTCCAGGCCATTGACCGTTTTGATCAGCGTGGATTTACCGGAGCCTGATGGCCCGCACACCACCACAACCTCACCTTTTTTGACTTCGGTGGAGCAGTCGGTCAGCACCTGAAAGTGCCCATACCATTTAGAAACATTTTTCAGGGAAATCATTACACAGTCCTTTTCTTCAGCCAACTGACCAACAGCGACGCGCTTAAACTAATTGCAAAATAGACCCCGCCTGCAAAGAGGATCATCTCGACCTGCGTACCATCACGCTCACCGATAGTGGAGGCGGTACGGAAGAAGTCTGCCAGGCTGAGGACATAGACCAGCGAGGTATCCTGGAACAGAACGATGCCCTGGGTGAGCAGGAGCGGAACCATGGCGCGAAACGCCTGCGGCAGAATAATGAGCTTCATTGACTGCCAGTGTGTCATTCCCAAAGCCAGTGCAGCACTGGATTGTCCGCGGGAAATACTCTGAATACCGGCACGAATAATTTCTGAATAGTAAGCCGCCTCAAACATCGAGAACGCAACCATGGCAGAGATGAGGCGAATATCGGTTTTCGGCGAAAGCCCCAGTACGTTTTGCAACAGACCCGGCACGATCAAGTAAAACCACAGCAACACCATTACCAGAGGAATAGAGCGGAATACGTTCACGTATGCCGTCGCAAACCAGGCGAAAGGCTTAAAGCTCGACAGGCGCATTACGGCCAGTATTGTGCCCCAGACGATACCAATGATGATGGCGATGATGGTGATTTTTAATGTAATCACCAGACCATCCAGCAGATATGGCATCGACGGGATAATGGAACTCCAGTCATAATCGTACATTATTTGCCTCCCAGATTGCCCGGCAGGCGAATTTTGCGTTCAACCAGGTTCATCACCAGCATGATGACAGCGTTAATCAGGACATATGCGAGCGTAATAGCAGTAAAGGATTCCCATGCATGGGCAGAATAATCAAGCAGCTTACCGGCCTGTGCCGCCATATCAACCAGGCCAATGGTGGAGGCGATGGCCGAGTTTTTGACCAGGTTCATCATCTCCGAGGTCATCGGTGGAACGATGACGCGGTAGGCATTAGGCAGCAGCACATAACGATAGGCTTGCGGTAATGTCAGGCCCATGGCCAGCGCTGCATTTTTTTGACCGCGAGGCAGAGACTGGATGGCGGCGCGCACCTGCTCGCAGACACGAGCAGCGGTAAACAGCCCCAGACACAGCATTGAGGAGACAAAGAACTGAATGTTAGGGTCCAGTTCTGACTTAAACCACATGCCGATATTTTCCGGTAACAGTTCGGGAACGACCAGATACCAGGTGAAAAACTGCACAATTAATGGAACGTTACGGAACAATTCCACATAGAGCGTGCCAAGGGTTGAAAGAAAACGGTTTGGGACGGTACGCAGAATACCGAACAGAGAGCCGACAAGAAATGCGAGTATCCAGGCCGTTATGGATAGTGCAACGGTGACCTGAAAGCCACTCCATAGCCAGCCGAGATAAGTGGTGTTGCCGAACGGGGCTTGTTGCAGAAAAATGCCCCAGTTCCAGTCGATTGACATAATAAACTCCAGAAAAAAAAGGGTAGCAGCGCTACCCTCGAAGATTGGTGAGAAGCTCAATGTTTGCGCTGAGTGGGGAACGACCACTCAGCGTATAGTCTGTCCATGCTTCCCGACAATCGAGAGGGCAGGAGATCCCGCCCTTGTCGTTCTAATTAGTTAAGAGCCTTGTCGTTTGGTGTTTTGAACAGCGCTTTCATGTCGTCAGACAGTTCGAAGTTCATGTTGAGGTTTTTAGGTGGAATCGGGTTCTTGAACCATTTATCGAACCATTTTTCCGCTTCACCAGACGTTTGCGTCTGAGCAATGGTGTCATCGATCAGTTTCTTAAACTCCGGATCGTCTTTGCGCAGCATGCAACCGTAGGCTTCTTTTGATTGCGCAGTGCCGACGATTTCCCAATTATCTGGTTTCTTCGCTTTCGCACGTTCGCCAGCCAACAGAGCGTCATCCATCATGAACGCGACAGCACGCCCGCTTTCCAGCGTACGGAAAGAGTCACCATGGTCTTTCGCGCTGATGATGCGCATATCCATTTTCTTCTCGTCGTTCAGCTTGTGCAGCAGAACTTCAGAGGTTGTACCGGACGTCACCACAACCGCTTTGCCTTTCAGGTCAGCAAAATCTTTAATTTCGCCGCCTTTCTTCGTCAGCAGGCGCGTGCCTACAACAAAGATAGTGTCGGAGAAGGCAGCCTGTTTCTGGCGCTCAAGGTTATTGGTGGTCGAACCGCACTCAAAATCGAATGTACCGTTTTGCAGCAGCGGAATACGATTTTGAGAGGTAATTGGGATCAGTTTTACCTGAATATCAGGCTTGTTCAGCTTTTTCTTGACCGCTTCGACGATTGCGTTGGAGTAGTCCTGAGAATAGCCGACGACTTTCTGTGTGTTGTCGTAGTACGAGAACGGCACAGAAGACTCACGGTGGCCGACCACGATCACGCCGTTTTTAGCAATCTTGTCGAGAGTGCTTTGCCCGGCAGCGGGTGCGGCGTCCTCAGCGTGAACGACGCTTGCGGACATTCCCATCACCAGCATTGCTGTGGCCAGTTTACGTAATTGCATACCCAACTCCTTTTTTCATCTGCGCCAGAGACGCATAGAGACCCAGTGTGATGTTGTTATAGCTCGCTCAAAACGAGTGCAGTGTTATGCATGTTTGTTAACATTTAGTTTGGCTTAATGTAAATATTTTGCTGCGTTATTGTTTATTTTTGCGAAGCGCGCCGCACCATTTAGAGGCAAAAATCTTTCGTTGCACTCTTGTGGTGCTGTCGATGACCTGTGCTGGTGCGACAAAGTTTCACGTTAAGCCAAATTACGTTTGCGTGAATTAACAAAGCAATAGGCGTGCCAGAAATGCTCTTTCCCCTGAACCTGTTCTTAAAAGGAAGAGGGGAAAAGGTGGGGCTGGATGGTGAAAGAGGGCGCGTAGGATCCCCTCTCCCGGTTGAGAGAGGGGAAGGGGGGAGAAGGTTACTTACGACGCTGACGAAGGCTCATTAGCACTGCGCCAAAGCCAAACAGTGCCGTCAGGATCCACAATGGCCAGTTACCGGTGCGGGCATACGGTGTCAGGCCTGTTGTCGGTGTAACTTTAGCAGTCAGTACATCGCGGGTGAACTGCGGGATCATGGCCTGAATTTCACCCTGCGGACCAATCACGGCGGTAATACCATTGTTGGTACTGCGCAGTAACGGGCGTGCTAATTCCAGGGAGCGCATGCGTGCCATCTGGAAATGCTGCCACGGGCCAATGGATTTACCGAACCATGCATCATTGGAGATGGTCAGCAGATAATCGGTATCCGGACGGAAATTATCGCGCACCTGTTCACCGAGGATAATTTCGTAGCAAATGGCGGCGGTCAGTGCAAAACCATGCGCATGCAACTGTGGCTGAACATACGGACCACGGCTAAATGATGACATCGGCAAGTCAAAGAACGGCGCGAGCGGGCGCAGAATCGATTCCAGCGGAACAAACTCGCCAAACGGGACAAGATGGTTTTTGTTGTAGCGGTCAGTGGAGTTGTAGCTGTACGGATTATCCTTACCAAGCGTAATGATCGTGTTGTACGTGTCATACCTGTTTTGCTGGTTCAGGCGCGCATCGACAATTCCGGTTATCAGCGTGCTGCCACGGGCGCGCAGCAAATCATCCATCATGTTCAGGAAAGGTTGCTGGTTAATTTCCAGGTCAGGGATCGCGGATTCTGGCCAGATGATCAACTGTGATTTCCCCATCACCTGCTTGGTAGCGTCGGCATAGATTTTGAGCGTGTTCAGCAGTTGCTTCTCATCCCATTTCATCGCCTGCGGTATGTCGCCTTGCACCATGGATACTTGCATCGCACGCTCAGGCTCAAGGGTGTACCACTGAATATAACGAAGCGGGAAAGGAAGGGTGAAGAGCACGATTGCTGTCACCAGTGGTCGCCAGTTGCGTGTGATCATCGCCAGCACCAGCAAACCACTGACCACCATCAGGAGGAAGTTAATTGTCTCAACGCCCATAACTGGTGCGAGACCTTTCAACGGACCATCAATCTGGCTATAGCCGAACTGCAGCCACGGGAAGCCGGTCAGAACCCAACCGCGCAGAAACTCGGTGATTTGCCACACCACGGGTGCGGCAATGGCGACACGCAGCCAGGTGGTTTTTGGCCACAGGCGCGAAAGAATACCCGCAAATAAACCGGTGTAGAGCGAAAGATAAGCCGCCAGCAAAACGACCAGAAAAACGTTAACGGGCCCTGGCATCCCGCCAAACTGCGCGATACTGACATAAACCCAGTTAATACCGGACCCAAACAGACCCAGGCCCCAGAAATAACCGATGGCTGCAGCCTGTAATGGACGACGATTGAGGGTCAGGCCTTGCAGCCCCATCAGAGAGATAATGGCCGCAGGCCAGATATCGTAAGGAGAAAAAGCCAGCGTACCGCTGGCTCCAAGTAACAGCGCCAGCAGCAAACGGACGCGCTGGCGTTCAAGTAATGAGGCAAATGCCATTTACATTAATCTTCCAGTTTCGGAACCGGGGAGTCGTCCGGCATTTTGACGTGAACCTGAATAATACGTCGGCTGTCAGCCATAGCGACTTTGAATTGGTAACCATCAATGTCAACAGATTCGCCGCGAGCCGGCAGATGGCCAAACGCCTGCATCACCAGACCCCCAATGGTATCCACCTCTTCATCGCTGAAGTGAGTACCGAAGGCATCGTTGAAGTCTTCAATCGAGGCCAGTGCGCGGATAGTCCAGGTGTGACGGCTTAACTGACGGAAGTCGATATCTTCTTCTTCGTCATACTCGTCTTCGATTTCACCTACGATCAGCTCAAGAATATCTTCGATGGTGACAAGACCCGAAACACCGCCAAATTCATCAATAACAATTGCCATATGATAGCGCTGAGAACGGAACTCTTTCAGCATGCGGTCAACACGCTTACTTTCCGGAACCACAACCGCCTGGCGTAACACTTTTTCCATGCTGAAGGCTTCGGCATCGCTGCGCATAAACGGCAGCAGATCTTTGGCCATCAAAATCCCTTCAATGTGATCTTTGTCTTCGCTGATGACCGGAAAACGGGAGTGAGCCGATTCGATGATAACATCGAGGCATTCGTCCAGCGTCTGGTTGCGTTTCAGAGTGATCATCTGCGAGCGGGGAATCATGATATCGCGTACTCGCTGGTCTGCGATGTCCATGACGCCTTCGAGCATTTCACGTGTATCTTCGTCGATAAGATCGTTTTGCCCGGAATCACGAATCAGCTCCAGCAATTCATCGCGGTTTTTGGGCTCACCGTGGAAAAGCTGGCTCAGGATAAGGGAGAAAAATCCCTTTTTACTGTTTGTCGTGTCGCTACTGTGTGAATTGTCGTCGCTCATGGCGTTTGTTAAGGGTTCTCATGGTTGTTCAACGTTTACTGCCGCGGAATGTCCTCACGCGGCAGCATATTAGTCAGTCAGCAGACAGACTATTCTTTCTCGGCAATGTACGGATCCTCATAGCCCAGAGCAAGCATTATCTCTGTCTCGAGAGATTCCATCTCTTCTGCTTCGTCGTCTTCGATATGATCATAACCCAGAAGATGGAGGCTACCGTGTATGACCATATGCGCCCAATGTGCATCAAGTGGCTTCTGCTGTTCTTTTGCTTCCTGCTCAACGACCTGGCGGCAGATGATCAGATCGCCCAGCAACGGCATCTCAATACCCGGTGGTGCTTCAAACGGGAACGAGAGCACGTTAGTCGGCTTATCTTTCCCGCGGTAGGTCAGGTTAAGCTCGTGGCTTTCAGCTTCATCCACCAGCCGAATCGTGACTTCTGACTCTTCCTGAAATTGCGGGATAACCGCATCCAGCCATTTCTGAAACTGGCTCTCTTCCGGCAAACCGGAATTGTCTTCACAGGCCAGCTGTAAATCGAGGATCACCTGACTCATTTTTGCTCCTGCTCCTGGGCTTCGCGTTTACGTTCCGCGGCCAGTTCTGCTTTACGTTTTTGTTCAGCTTCTTCCCATGCTTCATAGGCGTTAACGATACGTGCCACCACTGGGTGACGGACAACGTCTTCGCTGTGGAAGAAGTTAAAGCTAATTTCATCGACATCGGCCAGCACTTCGATCGCATGACGAAGGCCTGATTTGGTGCTGCGCGGCAGGTCGATCTGGGTGACGTCACCGGTGATAACGGCTTTCGAGTTAAAACCGATACGTGTCAGGAACATCTTCATCTGCTCGATGGTGGTGTTCTGGCTTTCATCAAGAATGATAAATGCGTCATTGAGCGTACGACCGCGCATATAGGCCAGTGGTGCGACTTCGATGACATTACGCTCGATGAGTTTCTCAACTTTCTCAAAGCCCAGCATTTCGAACAGTGCGTCGTAAAGTGGGCGCAGATAAGGGTCCACTTTCTGGCTCAGGTCGCCTGGTAAGAAACCGAGTTTTTCACCCGCTTCAACCGCCGGACGCGTCAGCAGAATACGGCGCACATCCTGTCGCTCCAGCGCATCTACCGCTGCTGCTACGGCCAGGTAGGTTTTCCCGGTCCCTGCTGGGCCTACACCGAAAGTGATGTCGTGATCGAGGATATTGGCGATGTACTGTGCCTGATTTGGCGTACGTGGTTTGATGACGCCACGCTTGGTTTTAATGTTGATGGCTTTGCCGTACTCCGGCACGCTGTCAGCACTTTGCTCAAGCACTCGCGCTTCTTTGATCGCCAGATGGATCTGTTCCGGCTCGATATCCTGCGTTTGGCCGCGCATCGGGGCGGTATCGACATACAGGCTGAGCAGAATATCGGCTGCGGCATTAACGCAAATAGGGCGGCCAGTGAGTTTGAAATGATTATCGCGACGATTGATTTCGATACCCAGACGTCGCTCCAGTTGTTTGATGTTGTCATCAAACGGCCCGCACAGGCTCAGCAGGCGAGCGTTGTCTGCTGGCTCAAGGGTAATTTCACGCGTGTCTATGTTCAAACTGTTCCTCTTAATATGTGTATTGCCGGAGGGCAACTTGCACATCCGGCCACAGACGAGTCGTCGTCATAACGAAATTATTCACGCCATAGAATAAAGGCGCAAGCATTGCAATGGATATTGGGGACGGAGAGAGGAAATACAAGGCCTGCCAGAAAGGCAGGCCTGAACGAATTAAGGCTGGTAGATACCGACACCTGAATCGTTTTCTTTGCGGGTACGTGAAATCACAGACTCTGGCGATTCAACGACGCGCAGGCCCATCTCTTCTTCGGTACGGACCAGCTTCGCGCGCAGGGAGTTTGTCAAAACTTCAACAATTTCCACGTCAACGAATTTACCGACCATATCTGGTGTGCCTTCAAAGTTGACCACGCGGTTATTTTCAGTGCGGCCAGACAGTTCCATCACGCTTTTACGGGATGTACCTTCGACAAGAATACGCTGGGTTGTACCGAGCATGCGACGGCTCCAGGCGGTGGCTTGCTGGTTAATACGCTCCTGCAAAATATAGAGACGCTGCTTTTTCTCTTCATCAGGTACATCGTCAACCATATCGGCCGCAGGTGTGCCTGGGCGCGCAGAGAAGATGAAGCTGTAGCTCACGTCGAAATTCACTTCGCCGATGAGTTTCATGGTGCGCTCAAAATCTTCGGTCGTTTCGCCAGGGAAGCCCACGATAAAGTCAGAGCTTATCTGGATATCCGGACGTGCTTCGCGCAGCTTACGGATAATTGATTTGTATTCCAGCGCCGTATGAGGACGGCCCATCAGGTTGAGAACCCGGTCCGATCCGCACTGAATCGGCAGGTGCAGGAAGCTCACCAGTTCCGGCGTATCGCGATAAACATCAATAATGTCATCGGTAAATTCGATCGGGTGGCTGGTGGTGAAGCGAATACGGTCGATACCATCAATAGCGGCGACCAGACGTAGTAGTTCAGCAAAACTGCCGGTGCTACCGTCATAGTTTTCACCGCGCCAGGCGTTGACGTTTTGACCCAGCAGGTTAACTTCACGTACGCCTTGAGCAGCCAACTGGGCGATCTCAAAGAGAATATCATCGCTCGGGCGGCTCACTTCTTCACCACGGGTATAAGGCACGACGCAATAGGTACAGTATTTATTGCAGCCTTCCATGATCGACACATACGCAGCCGGACCATCGGCACGCGGTTCCGGCAGGCGGTCGAACTTTTCGATCTCAGGGAAACTGACGTCAACCACAGGTTTGCGATTACCGCGTACGGCATTGATCATTTCTGGCAAGCGGTGCAGTGTCTGCGGGCCAAAAATAATATCAACATAGTGAGCGCGGCTTCGAATCAGTTTCCCTTCCTGTGAGGCTACGCAACCGCCGACACCGATGATCACGTCAGGTCTTTTTCGTTTTATTAGCTTCCAGCGACCTAACTGATGGAATACTTTCTCCTGCGCCTTCTCACGGATTGAACAGGTATTCAACAACAACACATCGGCTTCGTCAGCATTGTCGGTTAGTTGATACCCGTGCGTGGCATCCAGCAGATCGGCCATCTTTGATGAATCGTATTCGTTCATCTGACAGCCCCAGGTTTTAATATGGAGTTTTTTTGTCATCGACTTGCTCATGCTCAGGATTGCAGGGCGCGTATTGTAATGCTTTGGTGCGGTTGTGACCAGTATGAAGGTTGTCAACCTCAAAGAGATAAAAATCCGGTAAACTTAAGGGATTCTCCAATAAGGATTATTGACCATGACTATCCAAAAAACCGGGGTTGCTGTTGTTGGCGGCGGTATGGTCGGCAGCGCACTGGCGCTCGGACTGGCGCAGCAAGGATTTGACGTTACGGTAATCGAACAAGCGGCTCCAGCGGTGTTTGATGCAATGGCAAAACCGGATGTGCGTATATCCGCTATCAGTGCGGCATCGGTTGAACTGCTGCGTGGGCTTGGAGTGTGGGATGCGTTGCTGGCTATGCGTGCTCATCCATACAGCCGGCTCGAAACCTGGGAGTGGGAAAACGCGCACGTGGTGTTCGATGCCGCCGAGCTAAAATTACCTCGTCTTGGCTATATGGTGGAAAACAATGTTCTGCAGCAGGCGCTTTGGCAATCGCTGGAAGCCCATCCTGATGTAACACTGTGCGTTCCGGCATCACTCAAGGCTCTGTATCACCATGAGGGCGGGTATTTGCTGACACTGGATAATGGTGATGAGCTGGCTGCGAAGCTGGTGGTGGGGGCGGATGGTGCGAACTCGCAGGTCAGGCAGATGGCGGGGATTGGCGTTCATGCCTGGCAGTATCAGCAATCGTGCATGCTGATCACCGTACAGTGTGAAAATGAACCGGGTGAGAGCACCTGGCAGCATTTCACCCCCGACGGTCCGCACGCCTTTTTACCGTTGTTCGATAACTGGGCGTCGCTGGTGTGGTACGACACACCAGCGCATATTCGTCAGTTGCAGGGGTTATCGATGGAGCAACTTCAGCGCGAAATCATCCACCATTTTCCGAACCGTCTGGGGCGCGTGACGCCCGTCGCTGCGGGAGCATTTCCTTTAACGCGTCGCCACGCTCTGCAGTATGTGCGTGAAGGGTTAGCGCTGGTGGGGGACGCGGCGCATACCATCCATCCACTGGCAGGGCAGGGAGTTAACCTGGGGTATCGTGATGTGGAAGCGCTGCTTGATGTGTTGGGTAATGCCCGTAGCCACGGCGAGGCATGGGCGAGCCACCAGGTACTGAAGCGTTACCAGACGCGTCGGATGGCAGATAATTTCATCATGCAATCTGGGATGGATCTGTTTTATGCCGGATTCAGCAATGACTTAGGTCCGGTACGTATTCTGCGTAATATTGGATTGATGGCTGCTGGGCGTGCAGGTGTGCTGAAAAGGCAGGCACTGAAATATGCGCTAGGCCTTTAATTTTTGCGGCCTCTCCTTGTGGGAGAGGCATCTGGCTATGCCATTATTAATGTACAAAAACAAAAAAGCCCGCAGAGCGGGCTTTTTTGTTTTTAAGTGGCTGGGGTACGAGGATTCGAACCTCGGAATGCTGGTATCAGAAACCAGAGCCTTACCGCTTGGCGATACCCCAACAGGGACTGCAAACAGATTGTAATACTACTTCAAAATTGGCTGGGGTACGAGGATTCGAACCTCGGAATGCTGGTATCAGAAACCAGAGCCTTACCGCTTGGCGATACCCCAATTTTTCTTTTGTGATATATCGCTTACCGCAATACATCAAATTATGGTGGCTACGACGGGATTCGAACCTGTGACCCCATCATTATGAGTGATGTGCTCTAACCAACTGAGCTACGTAGCCAACTTTACTGCATTCTTCGATGGCTGGGGTACCTGGATTCGAACCAGGGAATGCCGGTATCAAAAACCGGTGCCTTACCGCTTGGCGATACCCCAATACCGCGGAGAACCGCAAATCGAAGAAAAAATGGCTGGGGTACCTGGATTCGAACCAGGGAATGCCGGTATCAAAAACCGGTGCCTTACCGCTTGGCGATACCCCATCCGTGCAACGCTTACTTGGGAATGGTGCGGGAGGCGAGACTTGAACTCGCACACCTTGCGGCGCCAGAACCTAAATCTGGTGCGTCTACCAATTTCGCCACTCCCGCAAAAAAGATGGTGGCTACGACGGGATTCGAACCTGTGACCCCATCATTATGAGTGATGTGCTCTAACCAACTGAGCTACGTAGCCATCTTTTTTTCGCGTTACCTTATCGGCGTTGCGGGGCGCATTATGCGTATTGAGCTTTGAAGCGTCAACACCTTTTTCATCGAAAATGGCTGGAATGTGACTGTTTGGTTAGGTTGCGAACAGCGTGACCGAATATTCGGCAATTATCGGTTATTAATCGCTTTTGAACCGTTAAGTTCGGGGTAAAAAAAAGGCCCCGAAGGGCCTGTTAACGATCAGAATGTTCATTTGTACGCGGACTGATGGACGCCTACCGCACGTCCTGATGGATCGTTCATGGACTTGAACGATTCGTCCCATTCAATCGCTTTTGCAGAAGAACACGCGACGGATGGGCCACCCGGCACACATTCGGCTGCACTCGGAACCGGGAACAATTCTTCAAAGATTTCGCGGTACAGATACGCTTCTTTGGATCCCGGTGTGTTATATGGGAAGCGGAAGCTAGCGGTTTCCAGTTGTTGGTCAGAAACCTGTTTTGCAGCCACTTCTTTCAGCGTGTCGATCCAGCTATAACCTACGCCATCAGAGAACTGCTCTTTCTGACGCCATGCAACGCTTGCTGGCAGGTAGGATTCAAAACATTCACGCAGGACATGTTTTTCCATTTTACCGTTGCCGCACATTTTATCCTGCGGGCTGATGCGCATAGCCACGTCGAGGAATTTCTTATCCAGGAACGGAACGCGGGCTTCCACACCCCAGGCGGACATCGCTTTGTTAGCTCGCGCACAGTCAAACATATGCAGCGCCTGCAGTTTGCGCACAGTTTCTTCATGCAATTCTTTGGCGTTTGGCGCTTTGTGGAAGTAAAGGTAGCCGCCAAATACTTCGTCAGACCCTTCGCCTGACAGCACCATCTTGATGCCCATCGCTTTGATCTTACGGGACATCAGATACATTGGAGTGGAAGCACGGATGGTGGTCACATCATAAGTTTCGATGTGATAGATAACATCGCGGATCGCATCCAGGCCTTCCTGCACAGTGAAGTGAATCTCATGGTGTACTGTGCCAAGGTGGTTTGCCACTTCCTGCGCGGCTTTCAGGTCAGGTGCACCTTCCAGGCCAACAGCGAAGGAGTGCAACTGCGGCCACCAGGCTTCAGAGCGTTCCTGATCTTCAACACGGCGTGCGGCATATTTCTTGGTGATCGCGGAGATGACGGAAGAATCCAGGCCGCCGGAGAGCAGTACACCATAAGGCACGTCTGACATCAGGTGGCTTTTTACCGAATCTTCCAGTGCCTGGCGCAGCTCGGCTTTATCTGTCACGTTGTCTTTTACCGCGTCAAAGTCGAACCAGTCACGCTGATAGTACTGACGAATCTCACCATCTTTGCTCCACAGGTAGCTACCTGCCGGGAACTCTTTAATGGTGCGGCAAACCGGAACCAGGGCTTTCATTTCAGACGCAACATAGAAGTTGCCGTGCTCATCGTGGCCCATGTACAGCGGGATAATGCCGATATGGTCGCGGCCAATCAGGTAGGCATCTTTTTCACTGTCGTACAGAGCGAAAGCAAACATGCCCTGCAGGTCATCCAGGAACTCTGGCCCTTTCTCCTGGTACAACGCCAGGATGACTTCGCAGTCAGAACCTGTCTGGAATGCATAGCGATCGCCGTACTCTGCGCGCAGTGCCTGATGGTTGTAAATTTCACCGTTAACAGCCAGCGCGTGTGTTTTTTTCTCGTTATACAGTGGCTGCGCACCTGCGTTGACGTCAACAATGGACAGACGTTCGTGCGCCAGAATGGCTTTATCGCTGGCGTAAACGCCCGACCAGTCCGGGCCGCGATGGCGCATCAGGCGGGACAGTTCGAGTGCTTTTTTACGCAGTTCGCCCGCGTCAGTTTTAATATCCAGTACGCCAAAAATTGAACACATAACCTTCTCCGTTAACTCTGTTGCAGTGTGATGTCGCTTGCTTATGAAAATGCCGCAAAGGGGAAGGGCGCGCAAGGGTTTTACGGGGTAAAAAGGAAATAACGCAATGGTGATTGCTGAATGTTGAAAAAAGAGTATGTCGTGAACAGTTTTATTGATGATTATTCAATGGATGGTAATTTTTGTTAGATGGAGTTGTGTTTATCCGAGCGGAAAATGAAAAACCACGCCCTGGGGCGTGGTTTTGAATCAGATAACGTCGATCTCGGCGACAGAAGGATAAATCCAGCTAGGCCGGAAAGGCATCGAATCAATGTCGTCCAGAGTCGATACCCCGGAAAGTACAAGGATAGTCTCCAGGCCTGCCTGGAACCCGGCCAGAATATCGGTACGCAGGTTGTCACCGACAATGACGGTTTGTTCGGAGTGCGCCTGCATCTTATTCAGCGCCGCACGGACTATCCAGGGGCTCGGTTTTCCGACGACGAATGGCTTACGGCCAGAGATTTTTTCGATACCGGCACACAACGCACCACACGCCGGGTAAAAACCACGCCCATGAGTATCCGGATTAGTTGCAATAAAGCGCGCGCCGTTGGCGACAAAGTACGCTGCTTTATGCATCATCTCCCAGTTAAAGGATCGTGTTTCGCCCACGATCACAAAATCTGGGTTCACGTCTGTAATGGTGAATCCGGCTTTATACAGTTCATGGATCAGTGCGCCTTCACCCACGACGTAAGCTTTTTTTCCTTCCTGACGCTTCAGGAAATCCGCCGTAGCCATTGCGGAGGTATAGAACACGCTATCCGGCACGTCGACGCCGGCAGTCGCAAAGCGATTTGCCAGGTCCTGACCGGTTTGGGAAGGATAGTTCGTGAGGAGAACCAGCGGCATTCCTTTGTCCATGACACGGTGAAGAAACTCAGCAGCACCCGGCACAGCAACGTTGTCGTGCATCAGCACGCCGTCAATATCACAAATTACGTTCTTAATGGTCATGGACTTTCCGACATCAAAAAAAGAAGGCGTTACTATAAAACCCGATCAACTTTCCAGCAAATGTTGCAGCAGAATACCGTTGAGCATGGCGCGTTTTACCAGAGCAAATGCGCCAATAGCGGAACGGTGATCAAGCGTTGATCGTACAACTGGCAAATTCTGGCGAAATGCCTTGAGGGCCTGGGTGTTGATGCACCCTTCAATTGCAGGCAACAAAACTTTTTCAGCTTCAACTATTTCGCCTGCGATAACCACTTTTTGCGGGTTAAACAGGTTGATGGCAATAGCGATGGTTTTACCCAGGTGACGCCCGACCTGCTCTATGACTTCACAGGCTAGTGCATCACCTTTATTTGCAGCTTTGCAAATCGGACCGATTTTGCAGTCATCCAGCGTAACGCGGCTTTGATAACCCTGCTCCAGCAGGTGACGAACGCGATGCTCGATGGCGGCATTCGCAGCAATGGTTTCAAGACAGCCAAAATTACCGCAATGGCAGCGCTCACCCAGTGGCTCAACCTGAATGTGGCCTATCTCGCCGACATTTCCGTTGCGGCCAATAAAAATCCGGCCATTAGAGATGATTCCTGCCCCTGTCCCCCGGTGAACACGCACCAGAATAGAGTCTTCACAATCCTGGCTCGCACCAAAATAGTGCTCCGCCAGTGCCAGACTGCGAATATCATGTCCAACAAAGCAGGTCACTTTAAATTGCTTTTCCAGTGCATCGACCAATCCCCAGTTTTCCACCTGAATATGCGGCATATAGCGGATAACGCCGCTTTCAGGGTCAACCAGGCCTGGCAGAATCACGGAGATAGCAATCAGCTCACGGATTTTACGCTGGCAGGTTTCGATGAATTTCTCGATGGTATTAAGCAGCGCATGTTCCAGCGTTTCCTGAGTGCGTTCAGGCAGAGGATAATGCTCTTCAGCGATGGCCTTGCTGCTCAGATCGTAGAGCGTGAGGGTGGTGTCATGGCGACCAAGACGTACGCCAATGGCCTGGAAGTTGCGGGTTTCAGTGACTATAGAGATAGCGCGGCGACCCCCTGTGGAGGCCTGCTGATCGACTTCTTTGATCAGGCCGCGCTCAATAAGCTGGCGGGTAATTTTTGTCACGCTGGCGGGAGCAAGCTGGCTCTGTTCGGCTATTTGAATACGTGAGATTGGCCCATGTTGGTCAATCAGGCGATACACTGCCGCGCTGTTAAGTTGTTTAACGAGATCGACATTACCGATTTGAGCTTGTCCGCCAGGTGTCATACTTTTACTTACTCAGTGACGACCTCGTTACCATTAACGATGGTCTTAGTAATTTTAAAATCGCGTGTGAAAGCTGTCAGGTTAGCAACCATGCCCGGTGCAATGCCACCCAGTTGTTTTGCAACACCGATTGCACGCGCCGGGTAAAGCGTTGCCATGCGCAGCGCCTCATCAAGAGCAATGCCGCAATGTTCAACCAGGTTACGAACCCCTTCGATCATCGTCAGTGCAGAGCCGCTTAACGTACCGTTTTCATCCACACACAGTCCATTGCGGTAGTATATTGTTTTACCAGCAAAAATGAACTGCTCAATATTTGCCCCTGCTGGCGCTGTGGCATCGGTTACCAGGCACAACTTATCGCCTTTCAGACGCTTAGCATTGCGAATATTGGTGTAATCCACATGTAATCCATCCGCGATGATACCGCAGTAGACGTCTGGCTCATCCAGAATCGCACCAACCAGGCCCGGTTCACGGCCCGTAATGTACGGCATGGCATTATAAAGATGGGTTGCGAAGGTAATGCCAGCGCGGAAACCTGCTTTCGCCTCTTTCTGCGTGGCGTTTGAGTGGCCTGCTGAAACCACAATTCCGGCTGCAGCCAGTTTGCTGATAACGTCAGTCCCGGTCATTTCGGGGGCCAGCGTCACTTTGGTAATCACATCGGCATTAGCACACATGAAATCAACTAGTTCTGCATCTGGTTTACGGACGAAGTCTGGATTGTGTGTTCCTTTCTTGACCATGTTCAGCCAGGGTCCTTCCAGATGCAGACCCAGAGCCTGATGAGGATGTTTCGCCAGGTATTCACGCATGACGTGGATGCCTTGTTTCATCAGTTCATCGCTGGTGGTGATGAGCGTAGGAAGATAGCTGGTGCAGCCAGATTTCTCATTGGCTTTTTGCATGATTTCCAGCGTTTCCACGCTAACCGCTTCAGCCGTGTCATTAAACTGCACACCGCCGCAGCCGTTCAACTGAACGTCGATGAAACCGGGGGAGATAATTGCTCCATTGAGTGAGCGTTGTTCAATCTCCGGCGGCAACTCCGCATGCGGGCAAACACGTTCAATCAGGCCATTCGCGATCACAATCGCGTGGTCATCCAGAATTTCATGGCCGGTATAAATCCGACCGTGGGTTAAAGCGTACATAACGACCCCCGGTTTAAAAAAGCGACCGTCTCTTTATAAAGAGACGGTAATTTACTTAAAGACCTTTGATATTTTCAGCTTCTAATTCATTGAAGTATTTCAATGTTTTTACTTTCAGTTCCATTGTGGACGGCTCGTCACACACGATGACTGATTTCGGATGCAGTTGCAGACAGCTGATCGTCCACATGTGGTTCACGTTGCCTTCAACAGCAGCCTGAAGCGCCTGCGCTTTCACGCCGCCCAGCACCAGAATCATCACTTCTTCGGCATCCAGCAGTGTGCCCACGCCGACGGTCAGCGCATATTTTGGAACCTGGTTAACATCGCCGTCAAAGAAACGTGAATTTGCCACGCGGGTGTCATGGGTCAGCGTTTTAATGCGGGTACGAGACGCCAGAGAAGATGCGGGTTCGTTAAAGGCGATATGACCATCGTTACCAACGCCGCCCATGAACAAATTGATTTTACCGTAAGAACGGATTTTTTCTTCATACTGACGACATTCTGCGTCAATATCAGGCGCATTTCCATTCAGCAGGTTAATATTTTCAGCAGGGATATCAACGTGATCAAAGAAATTACGGTGCATAAAGCTGTGATAGCTTTCCGGATGGTCCTTTGGTAAGCCAACATATTCGTCCATGTTGAAGGTGACGACATGTTTGAAGCTAACCTGGCCCGCTTTGTGCATTTCAACCAGGGCCTTATAGGCTGTCAGCGGTGTACCACCTGTTGGCAGACCAAGAACGAAAGGACGGTCGGCAGTGGGTTTGAACGCATTAATGCGGTTAACGATATGACGAGCAGCCCATTTACCGACTTGTTCAGCTGTAGCCAGGGGAATCAGTCTCATTGTTCACCTCTAGAGTTAACGTAATAAAAGTGTGCAGATAACATGCCTGGACCTGAACTAAGCGTAACCTGGATCACGTCGGGCAGCATGAATCCGTCTTGATTTTTTGAATGATAAAATAAGTTTTCATTGTTAGCCAGAGAAAGGGAGGGTTATTAACGATATTTGGTGACAAAAATCACAAAAAGTATGCATTTAATTTGCGATACGAATTAATTTTTCACACACTCAGAAGGCCAGTGAATCATCAACTGTATGTATAAGTTAATGACACAATAAAAACACAGATTAAGCACGAGCCTTTCATGGAGTCTCGTAGGGGGAATAGGATGAATATTTTAGGTTTTTTCCAGCGCCTCGGTAGAGCTTTGCAGCTCCCTATCGCCGTGCTACCGGTTGCAGCGTTGCTGCTGCGATTCGGGCAACCTGATCTTCTTAACGTACCGTTTATTGCTCAGGCAGGCGGTGCGATTTTTGACAACCTGGCGCTGATTTTCGCCATCGGTGTGGCATCAAGCTGGTCAAAAGACAGTGCGGGTGCAGCAGCCCTGGCTGGGGCAGTCGGTTACTTCATCCTAACGAAAGCGATGGTAACGATTAACCCGGAAATTAACATGGGCGTACTGGCAGGTATTATTACTGGTCTGGTCGGTGGTGCAGTCTATAACCGCTGGGCGAACATTAAGCTGCCAGACTTCCTGAGCTTCTTTGGGGGCAAACGTTTCGTGCCGATCGCGACAGGCTTCTTCTGTCTGGTACTGGCCGCCATATTTGGCTACGTTTGGCCGCCAGTGCAGCACGCTATCCATGCGGGCGGCGAGTGGATCGTTTCTGCCGGCGCAATGGGTGCAGGTATTTTCGGCTTTATCAACCGTCTGCTGATCCCAACCGGCCTGCATCAAGTGCTGAATACCATCGCTTGGTTCCAGATCGGTGAGTTCACTAACGCTGCTGGCGCAGTATTCCACGGTGATATCAACCGTTTCTATGCAGGTGACGGCACTGCGGGCATGTTCATGTCTGGTTTCTTCCCAATCATGATGTTTGGTCTGCCGGGTGCTGCGCTGGCAATGTACCTGGCTGCGCCGAAAGCGCGTCGCCCAATGGTTGGCGGTATGCTGCTGTCCGTTGCGGTAACGGCCTTCCTGACCGGTGTGACAGAGCCGCTGGAATTCCTGTTCATGTTCTTGGCTCCGCTGCTGTATCTGATGCACGCGGTGCTGACCGGTATCAGCCTGTTTGTTGCCACCCTTCTGGGTATCCATGCTGGTTTCTCCTTCTCAGCAGGCGCGATTGACTATGTGTTGATGTACAACCTGCCAGCGGCAAGTAAGAACGTCTGGATGCTGGTAGTGATGGGCCTGGTCTTCTTTGTTGTCTACTTCCTTCTGTTCAGCGCGGTTATTCGTATGTTTAATCTGAAAACGCCGGGCCGTGAAGAGACGAATGAGGATGTCGTTACTGGTGAAGCAAATAGCAATACCGAAGAAGGCTTGGCCCAGTTGGCAACCAGCTATATTGCCGCAGTCGGCGGTACTGATAACCTGAAAGCTATTGATGCCTGTATTACCCGTCTGCGTTTGACCGTGGGCGACTCTGCGCGTGTCAGCGATGCTATGTGCAAACGTCTGGGTGCATCGGGCGTGGTAAAACTGAACAAACAAACCATCCAGGTGATTGTGGGGGCAAAAGCCGAATCTATCGGCGACGAAATGAAAAAAGTGGTTGCCCGTGGACCGGTAGCCGCGTCCTCGACTGACAGTGCGCCAGTGGCTGAAACTCCAGCAGCAAAACCTCAGGCTGTACCAAACGCAACTACCATTGCTGCACTGGTTTCCCCAGTGACCGGTGAAGTGGTTGCCATTGAGCAGGTTCCTGACGAAGCCTTCGCCAGCAAAGCTGTCGGTGACGGTGTGGCGGTGAAACCAACGGAAAAAACCGTGGTATCTCCGGCAGCCGGTACGATTGTGAAGATCTTCAACACCAACCACGCGTTCTGCCTTGAAACCGAAAAAGGCGCGGAAATCGTCGTCCACATGGGCATCGATACCGTCGCGCTGAACGGTAAAGGCTTTACCCGTCTGGTAGAAGAGGGGGCTGAAGTGGTTGCAGGCCAGCCGATTCTGGAAATGGATCTGGACTTCCTGAACGCGAATGCGCGCTCCATGATAAGCCCGGTTGTTTGTAGCAACATCGACGACTTCAGCGGCCTGGTTCTGCAGGCAAAAGGTCAGGTTGTTGCGGGTCAAACACCACTGTATGAGATTAAAGGCAAGTAATCGCTCCTGAGTAGAGTGCGTGCCTTAAGCGGCGGGGGAGATCCTCCGCCGCTTTTTTTTGCAGCAAATGCCCCCAATATTCACCTCAACGCCGTTTTTTGCATAACTAAAGGTTGTCACTACGTCCGGCTTATAAGATCATATGCCGTTATACGTTGTTTACGCTTTGAGGAATCTACGATGAGTGAGGCTGAAGCCCGCCCGAGTAACTTTATTCGTCAGATCATCGATGAAGATCTGGCCAGTGGTAAGCACACCACAATCCATACCCGTTTTCCGCCGGAACCGAATGGTTACCTGCATATTGGCCATGCGAAATCTATCTGTCTGAACTTTGGCATTGCGCAAGACTACAAGGGTCAGTGCAATCTGCGTTTCGATGACACGAACCCTGTAAAAGAAGACATCGAATACGTTGAGTCAATTAAGAACGACGTGCAATGGCTCGGTTTCAACTGGTCTGGCGATATTTGCTACTCCTCAGATTATTTTGATCAACTCTTTGCCTACGCAGTTGAGCTGATTAACAAAGGTTTGGCTTATGTTGATGAGCTGTCTGCTGACGAAATCCGTGAATACCGCGGCTCGTTGACTGCGCCGGGAAAAAACAGCCCATTCCGCGATCGCAGCGTTGAAGAGAATCTCGCGCTGTTCGAAAAAATGCGTGCGGGTGGCTTCGAAGAAGGCAAGGCTTGTCTGCGTGCCAAAATCGATATGGCGTCTCCGTTCATCGTGATGCGCGATCCGGTGTTGTACCGTATCAAGTTTGCAGAGCATCACCAGACCGGCAATAAGTGGTGCATCTACCCGATGTATGACTTTACCCACTGCATTAGCGATGCGCTGGAAGGCATCACGCATTCGCTGTGTACGCTGGAATTCCAGGACAACCGTCGTCTGTACGACTGGGTGCTGGATAACATCACTATTCCGGTGCATCCGCGCCAGTACGAGTTCTCTCGTCTGAATCTGGAATACACCGTGATGTCCAAGCGTAAGCTGAATCTGCTGGTGACTGACAAACATGTTGAAGGCTGGGACGACCCACGCATGCCGACCATCTCCGGTCTGCGCCGTCGTGGTTACACGTCTGCATCCATTCGCGAGTTCATCAAACGTATCGGTGTGACCAAGCAAGATAACACCATCGAAATGGCGTCTCTGGAATCTTGTATTCGTGAAGATTTAAACGAAAATGCACCGCGCGCGATGGCCGTTATTGACCCCGTTAAGCTGGTTATCGAAAATTATCCTCAGGGCGAAAGTGAACTCGTCACGATGCCTAACCATCCGAGCAAACCAGAGATGGGCAGCCGTGAAGTGCCGTTTAGCGGTGAGGTCTGGATCGATCGTGCTGACTTCCGTGAAGAAGCCAACAAACAGTACAAGCGCCTGGTGATGGGTAAAGAAGTTCGTCTGCGTAATGCGTATGTGATAAAAGCTGAACGTGTTGAAAAAGACGCGGAAGGCAATATCACCACGATTTTCTGTACTTATGATGCGGATACTCTGAGCAAAGATCCTGCGGATGGTCGCAAAGTGAAAGGCGTGATCCACTGGGTTAGCGCTGCCCACGCGCTGCCGATTGAAATTCGTCTCTACGATCGTCTGTTCAGCGTACCAAATCCAGGTGCAGCGGACGATTTCCTGGCGACTATTAACCCCGACTCTCTGGTCATCAGGCAGGGTTATGCAGAACCGTCTCTGAAACAGGCTGAAACCGGTAAAGCGTTCCAGTTTGAACGTGAGGGATATTTCTGTCTGGACAGCCGTCACAGTACGGCGGAAAAGCCCGTGTTTAACCGCACTGTGGGTTTGCGTGATACCTGGGCCAAAGCAGGCGAATAATAACGCTTCGTAGGTCAATGAGAAACAACGCCGCTAACTGCGGCGTTTTTTTTATTTTATGATCATACCGTTAATGAAAGGTATGTCATGGCGATGTCAAAATATCAGGTCAATGAGCTGCTACTTATTTTTCTCGAAAAAAGTTCGAAGTATTTGTCCACCAATGGACTGAGAGAAATCGTCGACAAAAATAGTTCTTCCTTGCTTAAACTAACTGATTTTCCGCGTAAAACCTCGAATTGGCGGAAGTGTTACAAATCACTACCAATTATGTGCACTTCGTCATAATCCTGACTTTTGCCTACTAAAAAGCATTGATAATTCGCGTCGCGAAAAATAACCTAAAGGCGGTAGTTAATTCGAGGGTATTTCTAACTACCCCAGACCATCAGGTCTTTTATATTTTTCGCCGTTTAGGCGTTTTAATTCGTCAAAGAGGATTTATCTATGCGTACGTTCAGTGGCAAACGTAGTGCGCTGGCGCTGGCTATTGCCGGTGTCACAGCAATGTCTGGTTGGGTTGTCTCCCCTGAAGTTCATGCAGCAGGATTTGTCGATGATTCCACGTTAACAGGCGGTGTCTATTACTGGCAGCGTGAGCGTGATCGTAAAGATGTTACCGAAGACAAATATAAAACCAACCTTTCTCACTCCACCTGGAACGCCAACCTGGATTTCCAGTCTGGTTATGCAGCCGATATGTTCGGTCTTGATATTGCAGCATTTACCGCAATTGAAATGGCAGAAAATGGCGATAGCGGCCACCCGAACGAAATTGCCTTCTCTTCCAGTAATAAAGCGTACAAAGAAGACTGGTCTGGCGATAAAAGCGGGGTCAGCCTGTATAAAGCGGCTGCAAAATTCAAATACGGTCCTGTATGGGCTCGAGCAGGTTATATTCAGCCAACCGGACAAACCCTGTTAGCACCGCACTGGAGCTTTATGCCTGGTACTTATCAGGGCGCAGAAGCCGGAGCTAATTTTGACTACGGTGATGCGGGCGCGTTGAGCTTCTCCTATATGTGGACCAACGAGTACAAAGCGCCGTGGCATATTGAGATGGACAAGTTCTATCAGAACGACAGAAAAACCAAAGTAGAATATCTCCACTCACTCGGTGCGAAGTACGATTTCAAAAACGATCTGGTTCTTGAAGCCGCATTTGGTCAGGCTGAAGGGTATATCGATCAGTATTTTGCGAAAGCCAGCTACAAATTCGACATCATTGGTGGTCCTCTGAGCACCAGCTACCAGTTCTATGGTACGCGTGACAAAGCCAGCAATGGAACGGTTAACGATATTTATGATGGCACAGCATGGTTGCAGGCGCTGACGTTTGGCTACAAAGTCGGTCAGGTTGATTTACGTCTGGAAGGGACCTGGGTGAAAGCTGAAGGCCAGCAAGGCTACTTCCTGCAACGTATGACACCAACCTATGCCTCTTCAAACGGTCGTCTGGATATTTGGTGGGATAACCGTTCTGACTTTAACGCCGATGGCGAAAAAGCCGTCTTCTTCGGCGCGATGTATGACCTGAAGAACTGGAACCTCCCGGGTTGGGCAGTGGGTGCATCTTATGCTTACGCCTGGGATGCGAAGCCTGCCGATATGGCCACCCCGGATGCTTACTACGACCCTAACTACCGTCTGAAAGAGTCCTCTTACAGCCTGGATGCGATTTACACACTGCAGGATGGCCGCGCAAAAGGCACGATGTTCAAGCTTCACTTCACTCAGTATGACAACCATTCCGATATCCCGAGCTATGCGGGCGGTTACGGCAACATCTTCCAGGATGAGCGTGACGTGAAATTTATGGTTATCGCGCCGTTCACTATTTTCTGATGAACCCTCCGGCGGGCTGAGTCCCGCCGGAAAGGAGACTGAAATGATGAAAAAAATCGTGCTTATTGCCGTCATGGCTGCCGGGCTTACAGCCTGTGCGCAACCTCAGGCCCCGAAAGAAGATTCTCGCCTGAAAGAGGCTTACAGCGCCTGCATTAATACGGCTGAAGGCTCGCCGGAAAAAATTGAAGCTTGCCAAAGTGTACTGACTGTGCTGAAGAAAGAGAAAGCACATGAGCAATTCGCGACGCAGGAAAATGTCAGAGTGATGGATTACCAGGCCTGTATTCAGGCGCGTAAAACCGGTAACGATCAGGAAGTGGCAAAACGTTGCGACAAAATCTGGCAGGAAATTCGTAGCAATAACACCAAATAGTAAGCTGTTTGCCACGCCCGGAGACGCTCGTTTACTGTCAATACAGTAAGCAATGCATCTCCGGGCTTTTTTATTGATATTTCAGGCAAAAAAAAGCCAACCGTAAGGTTGGCTCAGAGTACGAAAGCGTGCTTATTTCGCGTCGTGCGCGTGATCGTCTTCACGACAATCGCCTTCTGCACAGTGACCATACAGGTACAGGCTGTGGTTAGTCAGGCGGATGCCATGACGTGCTGCGATTTCACGCTGACGCGCTTCGATGGAATCATCGCTAAACTCAATCACTTTGCCGCAATCGAGGCAAATCAAGTGATCGTGATGATGCTGTTGCGTCAGTTCGAACACGGATTTACCGCCTTCGAAGTTGTGACGGGTGACAATTCCGGCATCATCAAACTGGTTCAGAACACGGTATACGGTCGCCAGCCCAATCTCTTCGCCCATGTCGATCAGACGTTTGTAAAGATCTTCCGCACTGACGTGATGGTTATCCGGTCCTTGCAACACTTCCAGGATTTTCAAACGAGGAAGCGTAACTTTCAGGCCAGCCTTCTTTAATGCGGTATTGTTGTCAGTCATGCGGAATCTGTCCTGTTGCTAAACGATTCACTTCTAAAGAAGAAGTGACAGAAAATGCACTTGGGATAATGCGTCTCATTATAGAACTGCCATGCCTAAATGAAAACTGCAAGTCTCAAGCAAAGTATGCTTATAAAAACGTGGTATCGCCAACAAACTTGTTAGAAAGCGACCCCTTTACCAGACAGTTATTGTACAGGTATGAGCGCAAAAGTTAAAAGTTTGTAGCAATTAATTTAATTGGTACGACCTGATACTGCGACGCAACACAAATGCTGCGCCGCATCAATCATTAAGCGTTAAGGATGTCGTCCAGATTCAGCTCTTCGCGGATCTGTTTCACCCATTTTTCAACACGCTCAGCGGTCAGCTCCGGTTGGCGATCTTCATCAATGGCCAGACCGACAAAGTGATCGTCATCAGCCAGACCTTTAGAGGCCTCAAAGTGGTAACCCGCTGTTGGCCAGTGGCCTACAATCGCCGCGCCGCGTGGTTCAATGATATCGCGAATTGTTCCCAGTGCGTCACAGAAGTACTCTGCGTAATCTTCCTGATCGCCACAGCCGAACAGGGCAACCAGTTTACCGTTGAAGTCAACTTCTTCCAGCGTTGGGAAGAAATCGTCCCAGTCACACTGTGCTTCACCGTAGTACCAGGTTGGAATGCCCAGCAACAGGATGTCATAGCCTTCGAGATCTTCTTTGCTGCTCTTGGCAATGTCATGCACATCGGCAACATCTTTACCGAGCTGTTTTTGAATATTTTTTGCGATATTTTCGGTATTGCCGGTGTCACTGCCGAAAAAAATGCCGATGATTGCCATGAGTAAAATAACCTCTTGAAACTTAATGGTATGGTGGCGCGATTTGTCCACGGATAGGGGCAATAATAGCAGAACTGACAACCCTGCGGAAACTGCTATCGCGCAGGACTGCACTCTGTGCTACATGAAAAGGGTGAGAAAGGGAATTATCCGACTTACACCTTGCTGTGTGATTTTTCGAGTTGCGCGATCAACATCTCTTCAATCAGCTCACTACGGCTGATATTGCGTGCATCAGCAAGTTCGTTAAGTGCATCGACGGCATCAGCATTGAGCTTTAGCTCGACACGCTTAAGCCCACGATTTTTATCGCGTTTAAGCTGATTGCGTTTATTAATACGCAGCTGTTCGTCGCGTGAAAGCGGATTGGTCTTGGGTCGTCCCGGGCGACGCTCATTCGCGAACAGATCTATTGTCGTGCGGTCCGTTTGTTCTTTGGCCATGATTTTGAGACTTCGGGGGAAACACGCCGCCCTGCTAATGCCCAGGCGATAAGCGCGCAATCATACATCACGGAAAACGGCACGCCAACGACTGGAAGCCTGTAGCCTTCCAGTCGCTGTCTTTTTAATCAATTTTCAATGTCAGCGAGATAACGGCGGATAGCGCGAAGTACAGCTTCTGGTTTTTCTGCGTGCACCCAATGCCCAGCTCCGGCAATCACGTGGGCTCGTGTCTGAGGGAACTGCGCCAGAATCGCATCGCGGTACGCTTCAGTAACATACGGTGAATTGCCGCCACGGATAAAGAGAGCAGGGTGTGACCAGGCAGGCACGGGTTCCCAGCCGACAATATGACGGTACTGATCCCACAGCACCGGAACGTTGAAACGCCACTGACCTTCGACGAAAGATTTCAGCAAAAATTGCACAACACCCTCTTCATCAAGGTGCTCGCGCATAATGGCTGCCGCCTGTTGGCGGGTAGATACACCGGCGTCTGTCACGGCATTAATTGCCGCAAAAATTTCATCATGGCGACGAACGTCGTAATCTACCGGGGCAACATCAATAACAATCAGCCCATTGATACGCTCAGGTGCGAGCGCGGTCAGCGCCATAACGGCTTTGCCGCCCAGTGAATGCCCAATCAGCGTGACTTTTTCGAGGTTATTAACGTCAAGTGTCTCCAGCAGATCCTGTGCCATTGCCGTGTAGTTCATGTCCGGCGATCGACCGGAAAGGCCATGGTTTCGCATATCGACCTGCAAAATGTCGTGATCGGTAACCAGATCGCGCGCCAGTACACCCAGATTATCAAGGCTGCCAAACAGGCCGTGAACCAGTACGATAGGGGAATTATTGTTCGGCGATTGTGCAGATTGCGCTCGGGTATTCAATTTCATGGCAAAGTTCTTTTTTTACGTATGTCAGGTTAGGGTATTATGTTGACCATTCTGCCGCCCGGCTGCAAGGATCCAGTTTATTCTGACTTTTGCCGCCAACCTGGCTTGACGCTATCCGCTGTTGGGATTTGACTTTATAATCCCAACGACTTGTATTCAGATAAGATATCGCACTGGATTAAGATGAAAACAATCGAAGTTGATGATGAGCTCTATCAGTATATCGCCAGCCAAACGCGGCATATCGGGGAGAGCGCGTCCGACATTTTACGGCGCATGCTGAAATTTTCCGCCGCCTCACAGCCTGTCACTCCTGTTACTAAAGATGTTGTGCTTCAGCCGAGTGTAGCTGCGCAAGTTAAACCGGCACAAACGCCGGTCAAAGATAAAGTGCGTGCGATGCGCGAACTGCTGCTTTCTGATGAATACGCAGAGCAGAAAAAGGCGGTTAACCGCTTTATGTTGGTGCTGTCTACACTCTATTCACTGGATAACAAAGCGTTTGCTGAAGCGACCGAGTCGCTGCACGGTCGTACGCGCGTGTATTTTGCGGGTGACGAGCAGACGTTGCTACAAAACGGCAATCAAACCAAACCTAAACATGTCCCTGGTACGCCATACTGGGTGATTACCAATACCAACACGGGCCGCAAGTGCAGCATGGTTGAACACATCATGCAGTCCATGCAGTTCCCGGCGGAATTGATCGAAAAGGTTTGCGGTACAATCTAACCCTTGCATAAGAAGGACCCGGCAATGGCAAATCACAACCGTGCAGGCCAACCTGCACAACAAAGCGATTTGATTAACGTCGCCCAACTGACCGCGCAGTACTACGTACTGAAACCGGTTGTGGGTAACGCAGAACACGCAGTGAAGTTTGGTACGTCTGGCCACCGCGGTAGCGCGGGTCGCCATAGCTTTAACGAACCGCATATTCTGGCCATTGCCCAGGCCATCGCGGAAGAACGCGCGAAAAATGGCGTGACGGGTCCGTGCTATGTAGGGAAGGATACGCACGCTTTATCTGAGCCAGCTTTCATCTCCGTACTGGAAGTGCTGGCCGCTAACGGCGTGGACGTTATTGTCCAGGAAAATAACGGTTTTACCCCGACGCCTGCGGTCTCTAACGCGATCCTTGTGCACAACAAAAAAGGTGGTGCGCTGGCTGATGGTATCGTTATTACACCATCCCACAACCCGCCAGATGATGGTGGTATCAAATACAACCCACCTAACGGCGGCCCGGCAGATACCAACGTCACTAAAGTGGTAGAAGACCGCGCTAATGCCCTGTTGGCGGACGATCTGAAAGGTGTAAAGCGCATCTCTCTGGATGCGGCAATGGCCTCAGGTCACGTGAAAGCGTTGGATCTGGTCCAGCCGTTTATCGAAGGGTTGGCTGATATCGTTGATATCGCTGCGATCCAGAAAGCAGGCCTGAAACTGGGCGTTGATCCACTTGGCGGTTCCGGGATCGAGTACTGGAAACGTATCGCCGAATTCTACAAACTGGATCTGACCATCGTGAACGATCACGTTGATCAAACCTTCCGCTTTATGCATCTCGATAAAGACGGCGCAATCCGCATGGACTGCTCCTCAGAGTGTGCTATGGCAGGTCTGCTGGCGCTGCGTGATAAATTCGATCTGGCGTTTGCAAACGACCCGGATTACGACCGTCACGGTATCGTCACCCCGGCGGGTCTGATGAACCCGAACCACTATCTGGCGGTCGCGATCAACTATCTGTTCCAGCATCGTCCACAGTGGGGCAAAGAGGTCGCTGTCGGTAAAACACTGGTCTCTTCTGCGATGATCGACCGTGTGGTCGATGCACTTGGCCGTAAGCTGGTGGAAGTCCCGGTGGGCTTCAAATGGTTTGTTGACGGTCTGCATGACGGTAGCTTCGGCTTTGGCGGCGAAGAGAGTGCAGGGGCATCTTTCCTGCGCTTCGACGGTACACCGTGGTCGACTGACAAAGATGGCATCATTATGTGTCTGCTGGCGGCTGAAATTACCGCCGTTACCGGGAAAAACCCGCAGGAACACTACAATGAGCTGGCCGCACGTTTTGGTGCGCCAAGCTACAACCGCATTCAGGCGGCAGCGACATCTGCGCAGAAAGCCGCTCTGTCTAAACTCTCCCCTGAAATGGTCAGCGCCAATACGCTGGCAGGCGATCCGATTACTGCGCGTCTGACTGCTGCGCCAGGTAATGGTGCGTCCATTGGCGGCCTGAAAGTCATGACCGAGAATGGCTGGTTTGCCGCGCGTCCGTCTGGTACGGAAGACGCGTACAAAATCTACTGCGAAAGCTTCCTCGGTGATGAGCACCGTAAGCTGATCGAGAAAGAAGCGGTAGAGATTGTCAGCGAAGTGCTGAAAAACGCGTAAGTGTAGTTCTGGTGTGGGCTGATGCTTTCACTCCAGCCTTCTCCCACAGAATGAGGGAGAAAACACTAAAAACGGCAACCATAAGGTTAATGCCGATCAGTTAAGGATCGATTGACCGATCCGGTGGCTGGTGTAAAAAGGGTTCCATGTTCATTATGGAGCCCTTTTTAAATGGAACTTTATCAGGCACTTGGCATTATCAACGCCACGCACTCCAGAGCGTGCCCGTAGTCTCGCCGACCTCATTCCCCCGGCGCTTATTCAGCAGGCCTCACGCTGACCGATACCGTCAGAGTCGATGATTTGGCTTGTCGTAGGGATGTCCATTTTCTGCGACCGTCCAATGACAGAAATCGTAAATCTGATGGATATCACTGACCGTACTG
>NZ_WLVC01000020.1:0-80130 GCF_016859735.1 Lelliottia sp. RWM.1
TTGTGGTGAGTAAGCAGAGATATTCCGGCATGGGCATTCTTCAGGCTATAGCCTTACAGGAGCAATCACCACCTCCCCAGGAGGTGGTTTAAGGGTGACAATAAAAGGCCGAACATGTCGGCCTTTTATCTCAGAAATGCGAATTAGATCAGACGACGAGCCGCTTCAACCACAATTTTCACTGCATGGCTTTCAGTTTGTTTCATGGTTTCTGCATTCGGGATCTCCTGCTGAGTACGGTTGACGATAACGCCCGCCACCATACCGGCACGCAGACCCTGGCTCGCACACATCGTCAACAGCGTTGCAGATTCCATTTCGTAGTTCATCACGCCCATAGACTGCCACTCTTCCATTGAGCCTTTGAAACGGCTCACCACACGGCCAGAGAAGGTGTCGTAACGCTCCTGGCCTGGGTAGAAGGTATCAGAAGAGGCGGTGACGCCAATGTGGGTCGTTGCACCAATCGCTTTCGCTGCATCAACCAGTGCAGTTGTGCATTCGAAGTCAGCAACAGCCGGGAATTCCATTGGTGCAAAGTGCAGGCTTGCCCCGTCCAGACGCACAGATGCCGTCGTCACCAGTACGTCACCGACGTTAATGTGCGGCTGGATAGCCCCGGTCGTCCCAATGCGCAGGAAGGTGCGAATGCCCAGTTGTGCCAGCTCTTCCACTGCGATAGAGGTGGATGGGCCGCCAATACCGGTTGAACATACGATCACGGCTTTACCGTCCAGCTCTGCACGCCAGGTGGTGAACTCGCGATGGGATGCCAGCTTAACCGGCTTATCCATCAGCGCGGCGATCTTTTCCACACGCTCAGGGTCACCAGGGACGATAGCGAGCGTGGCCCCTTGTAAATCATTTTTAGTGAGGCCGAGATGAAAAACATCAGACTTAGACATAGGTGACTCCTCTGTGGGTCGGTTAGTCAGAAGAAGTAAAACGGTACTTTACAGAAGCACCAGGCTTAATTTCGTGACTGACATCACCATGAATGAAAATTCTTGCAGTTAATTTCCATAAAATAGTGATTTACATCACATTAACAAGTTATATCGTAAGGTGTTGCACAAAAGATAGACCGTTTCGGGCACTGTGAGTTGTTACCCTGGTGTCTATATTTACCTTTGCGTTAACTCATTGGTACGGAGAATGCCATGACTGAAAAAACACGTTTTGCACCTGCAGCGGCCCCGCATGCTTCAACAATCATCTCAACCCCGGAAGATGCCATCAGCGCAGGTGAAACATCTATACCCTCGCAGGGTGACAATATGCCTGCTTACCACGCACGCCCGAAATCAGCCGAGGGGCCTCTTCCTATCGTGATCGTGGTTCAGGAAATTTTTGGAGTCCACGAACATATTCGCGATCTGTGCCGTCGACTGGCGCAGGAAGGTTATCTTGCCGTTGCGCCGGAACTCTATTTCCGCCAGGGCGATCCCAATGATTACGGTGATATCCCGACGCTGTTCAATAATCTGGTAAGCAAAGTACCAGACGCACAGGTGTTGGCCGATCTGGACCATGTTGCCAACTGGGCTGCCCGTAATGGCGGCGATCCCCATCGTTTGATGGTAACGGGTTTCTGCTGGGGTGGACGCATCAGCTGGCTCTACGCCGCGCACAATCCACAGCTTAAAGCAGCCGTGGCGTGGTACGGGAAACTGGTGGGAGAGAAAACGCTCAACTCACCTAAGCAACCAGTTGATGTCGCCATTGATTTAAACGCCCCTGTGCTGGGCTTGTACGGCGGCGAGGATACCAGTATTCCCGTTGATACCATTGAGACGATGCGCCATGCACTCCGTGCTGCAAACGCGAAGGCGGAAATCGTAGTGTATCCGGAAGCAGGTCACGCGTTTAACGCGGACTATCGCGCGAGCTATCACGAAGAGTCGGCAAAAGATGGCTGGCAAAGAATGCTGGCGTGGTTTGCTCAGTACGGGATTAAAAAGTAGCCGCCCTGAAACAGGTGTGTTTGCTCACACTATTTCAACAATTTTTTTAATTCAAAAAACGTACAGCATCGATTTTTTTGCTGCTGTACGTGAAGTTATGACCCTCTTCACAGTCATTTACCTCCCCCTGTCCGAATGCAAAATTTTCGTTGCTATGCGCCAAACTTTTTTCCTGTTTAACCCCTCTTTTCTCCTGGATACTCAGTAGCAGAACGAACGGAACGGTTGATTTTCAAACAGGAGATTTATCATGACGCAATCCGCATTTCACGCTCAACCTTTTGCTTTACCTTTTGATCTTAATGCCACTGCACTCGTTATGATCGACATGCAGCGCGACTTTGTCGAAGCTGGCGGCTTTGGTGAAGCGCTGGGTAATGATGTCTCGCTAGTCCGAAGCGCAATTGAACCTTGCAAAAAGGTTCTGGCAGCAGCGCGCAGCATGGGGTTGATGGTGATCCATACACGTGAAGGACACCGTGCAGACCTCAGTGATTGTCCATCGGCCAAGCTTACGCGCGGCGGTAAAACCTTTATCGGTGAAGCAGGTCCGATGGGGCGTATTCTGGTTCGTGGCGAAGCAGGTCATGACATCATTCCTGAGCTTTACCCTATTTCTGGCGAGCCGATCATCGACAAACCCGGTAAGGGCGCGTTTTATCAGACCGACCTGCATCTGATTCTACAAAACCACAGTATCAAAACGCTGATTGTGTGTGGCGTGACGACCGAAGTCTGTGTAACGACCACCGTACGCGAAGCCAATGACCGCGGCTATGAGTGCATCATCCCTGAAGATTGCGTGGGCTCCTACTTCCCGGAATTCCAGAAATACGCACTGGAAATGATCAAAGCTCAGGGCGCAATTTTCGGGTGGGTGAGTGACGCAAATGCCATTATTGAAGGGCTGAAAGGGTAATCCCGATGCTTCCTGCGTGCTCGCTAGGGTATCTCTTTCCGGCCAAAGCAACAGCAATGCTTAAGGTTCACAGCGTATTTCAGCACGCACTGAATCTGCGTTCAGAAGAGGGAGAGCTCCTAACCCTCTTGTGCGCAAAGAGATACCAGAATCTGGCCGATGCCGCACGCGTCGCCCTGCCGGAACATTGGGACTGGCGTCAGGAAATTACGCATTCTGCGCCCGTTTTCTTAACCGGCGGTATTCTGCAGGCTCAACGTTTTGCGGTGGATCTGAAAGCGGCAATCGTATGGCAGTCCAACGTCCAGAAGCGTTGCCTGGACTCCGAAGCCGGGACATGGCTCCAGCACCACTATCCGCTTCTGAATGCTCAGCTACGACAGTTTTGCCTGAAACATCAAATCGACAGTGCTTTGCAGTGGCAGGAGAGCGCGATGTATCAGGGGCTAAAGCCGCAGGAATCAGCGGAACAGCTTGAACAACAGGTTCCCCGGTTGATCGGCTACGGTAAAGGATTAACGCCAGATGGTGATGATTACTTACTGGGCTATCTGGCGGCGCTGCGGCCCTGGCATCTCCCTCCCGATGTTGAAGCGCACCGCAACAGGTTGCAGCAATCTATTGAGCAGAATTTGCCGCGTACAACAGACATTAGCCAGCACTACTTGAGGCGTGCGGTACAGGGGCATTTCTCACAACCGGTTTGCGACCTGCTGAGGCAACTTAGTACGCATACGCCGTTGAAAACTTTTATCGCCTGTACAGAAAACGTCATGCAATTTGGCGCAACATCCGGCGCTGACTGTTTGGCCGGATTACTCCACGGCTTAAGAACACTGAACACATACTCCTGAGTGAATGGAATTTTCTCGTGGCACTGGCTGCCACGTGGATTCGCTGTATCTAAATCCAGCAATCAGGCAAAAAAACGGACATAACACAATGAAAGTTAAGCATAAAGTTTTCAGGAATCTTTATCAGGACTCCGTCTCCCTGATGCAGATTTCTGCGCAACTAAGCACATTGCCCGGCATACAGCAGGCCTCCGTCATCATGGGAACACCCACGAACCTGGAACAACTTAACGATGCAGGACTCGGCCACATGATTGAAGCGGAGCCGAACGACCTGGTGATTGCCGTCATGGGGGAAGATGCCCGGTGTACTGAAGCACTTACCCTCGCTGAGCAACGGCTGACCAGTAAACCAGAAGAAGGTAACAGCGATGGCGTAAAAACCCCTGAGCTGGTGAGCATCGAGATGGCGCTGGAAAAAGAGCCAGCCGTTAATCTGGCACTCATTTCAGTCCCTGGCGATTATGCCGCTGCCGAAGCCATCAAGGCGCTAAATCTCGGCATGAATGTGATGATGTTCAGCGATAACGTCAGCATTATGCAGGAAAAGTCGATAAAAATGCTCGCTCGTGAACGTAACCTCCTGGTTATGGGCCCTGATTGTGGCACAGCCATTATTAACGGGATACCGCTGGGTTTTGCTAATGTCGTTAAACGCGGTGAAATTGGCGTCGTTGGTGCATCGGGTACGGGTTTGCAGGAAATAACCTGCCGAATTGACCATCTTGGCGCAGGGATCTCCCAGGCACTTGGTACGGGCGGACACGATCTCAGTGAGGATATCGGCGGGATCTCCATGCTGTTTGGCCTGCAGACATTAATGGATGATGACGCCACTCGCGTGATAGTGCTGATTTCCAAACCACCATCCCCTGTGGTGACAGAGCGCATCCTGACGCTGGCGCAATCAGCCACTAAACCCGTTGTGGTGAATTTCCTCAGTGCCGACCCACACGCAATAACGCGTCCAAATGTGACTGCCGCGACCACACTTGCCAGCGCAGCCGATCTCGCGGTTGCGTTACTGAGTGAGCTGCCGCTACCAGAAACACATAGCGAATCGTCAGCGCAGGACCTGGCGATGTTGCAACAGGCCAGCGAGCGTCTGCCCCTTGCTCGTCAGATGATCCGTGGTGTCTTTGCGGGGGGAACGTTTTGCTATGAAGCACAGCTGATCTGCCAGCAAAACGGTTTTACGGCCTCTTCTAATACACCTGTGTCCGGTAATCATCCACTTACCGACCTCTGGCAAAGCCATCAACACACCCTCATCGACATGGGGGATGATGATTTTACCCGTGGCAGACCTCATCCAATGATTGACCCAACGCTGCGAAATCAGCGTCTGCTCACTGAAATGAACAATCCACATACCGCCGTCGTCCTGTTCGATCTGGTTCTGGGCTACGGCGCATCTGAAGCCCCGGCGGCAGAGTTACTGACCTTACTGGCCCGGACAGAGATGTCGCGAGCGCCTGTACTGATTGCCCATGTTTGCGGAACCGAGAACGACCCTCAGCAACGGAGTTATCAGGTCAATGCATTGCGCCAGGCAGGTGTCATTGTCGCCAACAGTAATGCACAGGCTGCTCATTGGGCCAGCATCGTGGCGCAGATCCAGCTTCAGAAGAAGGAACTCACTGCATGAATACCTTATTTAATCAGCCGCTAAAAGTGGTGAATGCCGGGCTACAAAGTTTCGCCAGTAATATCCAGAAAGTCGGTGGTGACGTAATCGCTCTGGCCTGGCAGCCCCCGGCCCTTGGCAATATTAACGCAGGCATGGACCTGGCTTCTCTGCTTCGTCATCCATTGGTTGAGCAGGCGAACAACATTGCGATGGAACGTTACCTCAACGCTCAACCCGTACTGGTTGATGTGATGTACGCCAGCGAAGCCATTCCTGAAATGTCTGAGCGTAAATGTATCCTCCACTCGGGTCCTCCCATTAGCTGGGAAAACATGTGTGGCCCTGTAAAAGGGGCGATTGTTGGCGCAATGCTGTTCGAAGGCTGGGCCACCAGTCATGAAGAGGCTGAGTGTAAGGTACTGACAGGTGAGATTCACCTTGAACCCTGCCATCACTACCATGCCGTCGGCCCCATGGCGGGGATCATTAGCCCATCAATGCCGCTGTGGGTTATCGAAAATAAAACCAACGGTCAGCGTTCATTCAGCAACTTCAACGAAGGATTGGGCAAGGTTTTACGCTTTGGCGCTAATAACGAAGAAGTTCTCAACCGCCTCTTCTGGATGCGCGATGAGCTCGCACCCGCCCTGAAAGCAGCGGTACGCCAGCTTGGCGAACTGGAGTTAAAACCCTTGATGGCTCAGGCTCTGCATATGGGGGATGAAGTCCACAATCGCAATGCGGCCGCAACCGGACTGCTGACCAAACGCCTGTTGCCTGCACTGCTGGCCTGTCATTTGCCGCTGGAAAATGTACAACGGGTAGTCGCATTCATTACGGGAAATGACCACTTCTTTCTCAACCTGTCGATGGCTGCCTGTAAAGCCATGATGGATGCGGCCGCCAACGTCCCTTTCAGCTCTATAGTCACTGTCATGGCACGCAATGGCGTGAACTTTGGTATCCGGCTTTCCGGTACAGGTGAGCGCTGGTTCCAGGCCCCCGCCAATGCCGTTGAAGGGCTATTTTTCCCAAGTTATGGCGTAGATGATGCCGCAGCCGATCTTGGTGACAGTGCAATCACTGAAACCGCGGGTGTCGGTGGTTTTGCCATGGCGTCTTCTCCGGCAATCGTGAAATTTGTTGGTGGCACTCCAGCCGATGCCACCAACAACAGCCGTCGCATGCAATCCATTACGGTCGGTCGCAACCCGGCATTTACGCTGCCAGCTCTGAATTTTGCGCCAACAGCGGCAGGAATTGATGTCCGCAAGGTGGTCGATCGCGGCATTTTACCGGTCATTAATACAGGTATCGCTCATAAGCAGGCTGGTGTCGGTCAGATTGGTGCGGGGATAACGACAGCACCGATGCCTTGTTTTGTCGATGCAATCACCGCACTGGCAGAGGCGGTTAGTAAGGGAGAGAAACAATGAGCAAACCTTTAGCCGTGGTTGCCGTCGGCGGCAACGCATTGATCCTTGACGATCGCCGTAACAGCATTCCCGATCAATACGAAGCCGTTAGGGAAAGTGTTAAACACATTACCGACATGATAGAGGCAGGTTGGGATCTGGTTCTCACCCACGGAAACGGCCCGCAGGTAGGTTTTATTTTACGTCGTTCAGAACTGGCAAGCAGTGAAGTCTCCCCGATACCACTGGATTATGCCGTCGGTGATACTCAGGGGGCTATTGGATATATGTTCCAGAAAGCGTTGCATAACGAACTCATGCGACGTGGCATTCAAAAACCGATCATCACGCTCGTCACCCAGACGCGGGTCAGCCAGCAAGATGAGGCGTTTATTCATCCGAGTAAGCCTGTCGGTGCATTTCTCGATGAAGCTACTGCGCAAGAACGCCAACAACAGTTGGGCTGGACGCTCATGGAAGATGCCGGTCGCGGCTGGCGGCGCACCGTTCCCTCCCCAGCCCCACTGGAAATTATCGAACGCGACACCATCGCTCACCTGGTGCAACAGGGTTATATCGTCATTGCCTGTGGCGGCGGCGGGATCCCGGTCGTACGCGATAAGCAGCAACAATTACAGGGTGTTGAAGCCGTCATTGACAAAGATCTTGCCTCTGCACTCCTTGCCAGCCAGTTAGGCGCTGATTTGCTGGTCATCCCCACTGGGGTTGAGAAAGTGGCAATCAATTTCGGTACTCCACACCAGCAATGGCTGGACACGCTGACTGTTACCCAGGCACGGAAGTTCTTACGGGAAGGACAGTTCGGCATTGGCAGCATGCAGCCGAAAGTCGAAGCCATTCTCAATTTTGTAGATAGCAGCCTTGAGCAAGGCAAGAAAGCCAGGGGGTTGATCACCACCCCGCAGGCCATCAAATCTGCGTTGGCTCATCAAAGCGGCACATGGATCACCCTTTAGTCTTTTTGGAGAAAAACGATGGAAACCACCTTATTAGCCGTGAACGGTACGCTGATGCGCGGCCTGGAGCTGAACAAAAACATGCAACAAGCAGGCGGCGTGTTCATTCGTGAAGACCGTACCGACGCCCATTATCGCTTGTGGAGTATCAACGATCGCCATCCGGGAATGATCCGTGTGACAGAAGGCGGAACACATGTCGCGCTGGAAATCTGGTCGCTGCCTCTGGCAAGTTTTGCTGACCTGCTTATGAGTGAACCCGCAGGATTGGCAATAGGAAAAGTGAAACTGGAGGACGGCAGCGAAGTGCTTGGCGTGCTGGCCGAAAACTGGCTTACGGAAGGCCAACGAGAAATCACTGAACTGGGAAGCTGGCGTCACTACACCGGACATGTCCATACGGCTTAACACGCGCTTCAGAGGGAACAAGATATGCGTAAAACGGAAGAGAAACTTAACACCGCATCTGGATTTCACATTGCCATGATCCTGCTGGGTATCGCAGTGACGCCAGTCCTGCTGTCATCCTCCAGTCTCGGCAACCAACTTTCCAGTAGCAGTCTGATTAGCGTGGTGCTGCTGGGGGGACTGATCCTGACCATCCTTTCTGCCATCACCATAAGCGTAGGCGAAAAGGCACGGCTACCTACCTACGGAATTGTGAAATACGCCTTTGGCGAGAAAGGGGCAGTCGCCATTAATATTCTGATGGCGATCAGCCTGTTCGGCTGGATTGCCGTGACCGCCAATATGTTTGGTCACTCTGTGCATGATTTACTGGCACAGCACGGCCTTGAACTTCCCCTCCCGCTATTAGTCGCCGCAGGTTGTGTCATTTTTGTCGCTTCGACGGCTTTTGGTTTTGCCGTTCTGGGAAAGGTGGCACAAATTGCCGTACCTGTGATCGCTCTGGTCTTGTGCTACATCCTTTATGTGTCCACACATGCCGGAGTGACGGTTCCCGCAACGATCACCAGTATGAACACCGGCGTTGCTGTCTCTACCGTGGTAGGAACTATTATCGTCCTGGTCGCAACATTGCCTGATTTCGGCAGTTTTGTGCATAACCGCAAACATGCCCTTATTGCAGCCTGCACGACGTTTCTTATCGCTTACCCGCTGCTTTATTGGGCAGGAGCAACACCGAGCGCGCTCAGTGGGCAAGGGTCATTACTGGGTGCAATGGCGGTATTTAGCGCAGTATTACCTGCTGCATTATTGCTGATTTTTGCCTGTGTAACGGGAAATGCCGGAAATATGTTTCAGGGAACACTGGTTGTTTCCACCCTGCTGACGCGCTTTCCAAAATGGCAGATAACCGTCGCACTCGGCGTATTGTCTGCTGTTGTCGGCAGCCTGGACATTATGGCCTGGTTTATCCCTTTCCTGTTGTTTTTGGGGATCGCCACACCGCCCGTTGCCGGGATTTATATTGCCGACTTTTTCCTGTATCGCCGTAATGGCTATCAGGAATCCGTCCTGACACGTGAACCCCCGGTTAAAGTGTTGACTTTTGTGGCATGGATCTTTGGCGCAACGGTTGGTTTTATGACGGTGAAAGGTCTGTTTACCCTGACCACCATTCCGTCAGTAGATTCCATTGTTGTGGCCTGCATCGCGTATGCCGTACTCAGCCGACTGAGCCAACGCCATTAATTCCCCGGTATAATTGGCACAGTCATCGCGGCTGAACTCGTAAGAGTTCGGCCGTTTTCTGCCAACAGGGACGCCTTATGTTCATCTCCGACGAAACCCTTCGAGTTATCCATCTGGTCGCCCGACACCAGAGCATCACCGTTGCCGCTGAGCAGTTAAACAAAGTGCCGTCAGCCATTAGCTACACCATAAAAAAAGCAGAAGAAAGTCTGGGCGTTGCGCTGTTCGAGCGTAAAGGCCGGTACATTGAAATCACCCCTGCCGGACGCTATTTTGTCGAGCACAGCAAAACCATTCTCGGTGATATGGAGGCGCTCAAACGCAATACCGTTCTGATCCACGACGGCGTTGAACGAGAACTGACAATTGCGGTAAATAACATTATCCCCTCATCCCTGCTGGTTACGTTCATCCGTGATTTTGAACACCAGTTTTCCTCAACCACGTTGACGGTCTGCCTGGAAGTTTACAACGGCTGCTGGGATGCACTTTACAGCAGACGAGCCGACCTGGTGATTGGTGCGCCGCATGCTGTCCCCAGCACCGAAGGCGTGATTAGCGAGCCTTTTGGGCAACTGGAATGGGATTTTGTCGTTAGCCCACAGCACCCTCTGGCGACAGAGCGTCACCCGCTGGAAAATGCTGAGCTGCGTCAGTACCCGGCAATATGTATCCGGGATACGTCGGTAAACTTTACCCCGCTACAGGCGTGGCTGCTTGAAGGTCAAAAGCCCCTGTTTGTACCGGACTTCACCACGGCTATCGCCCTTATCGAACAAAATGTCGGAATTGGCTATATCCCACATCATTTAGCCCTTCCTTTACTCAATAGCGGCAAGCTACTCAAAAAACCGATGCGTGAACACAAGCATGCAACCAAATTATTCCTGGCTGCACGATCGGACGGAATGGGGAAAGTGTGTCAGTGGTGTATTGAATATTTGAAAGGACCGTCACTCAGTGCAGCTGTAAACCCACACTAAGCAAAAACGGAGGCTTTCGCCTCCGTTACAGATGTTATGCCTGACGCAGATTTTGCGCGGCTTTCACCATGTTCGCCAGTGCTGCGCGGGTTTCCGGCCAGCCACGGGTTTTCAGGCCGCAGTCCGGGTTCACCCACAGGCGCTCTGCCGGGATACGCTGAGCGGCTTTCTGCAACAGGGCTTCAATCCACTCCACACTTGGTACGTTCGGGGAGTGGATGTCGTAAACACCCGGCCCAATTTCGTTCGGGTAGTCGAACTCTTCAAACGACTCCAGCAATTCCATGTCTGAACGTGATGTCTCAATGGTGATCACGTCGGCATCCAGTGCCGCGATGGAATCCATGATGTCGTTAAATTCGCAGTAACACATGTGAGTGTGGATTTGAGTGTCGTCCTTTGCCACCGCGGCATTGATACGGAAGGCTTCTACGCCCCATTGCAGGTAGGCATCCCAGTCGCTACGGCGCAGCGGCAAACCTTCTCGCAGTGCCGGTTCGTCAATCTGAATAATGCCGATACCCGCCGCTTCCAGATCCGCCACTTCATCACGTAACGCCAGCGCGATCTGTTTGGCGATGGTTTCACGCGTCACATCTTCACGCGGGAATGACCAGCAGAGGATTGTTACCGGTCCTGTCAGCATGCCTTTAACGGGTTTGTCGGTCAGAGACTGGGCGTACTTCGCCCACTCAACGGTGATGGCTTCGGGACGGCTGACGTCACCGATCACAACCGGGGGCTTCACACAACGGGAACCGTAGCTCTGCACCCAACCGTTTTGCGTAAAGACGAAGCCATCCAGATGCTCACCGAAATATTCCACCATGTCGTTACGTTCAGCTTCACCATGAACCAGCACGTCCAGACCTAAACGTTCTTGCTCAATAATCGCCTGCTTAATGTGTTCGGCGATACCCGTGCGGTAGTGATTCGCATCAAGGTTGCCCTTTTTGAAATCCAGACGCAGGCCGCGGATTTCTGTGGTCTGTGGGAACGAACCGATAGTCGTTGTTGGCCACGCTGGGAGATTGAAGCGGGCACGCTGGGCTTCAGCACGCACTTCATAGGCGTTCTGACGCTGGCTGTCCTGGGCGGTGATGGCCGCCAGACGTTTTTCTACTGCCGGGTTATGAACGCGAGCCGAGTGACGACGCGCCTGAATCGGTGCGCTCCAGTCAGTGATGGCCGCCGTATCGCCGCTATTCAGTGCGTCACGCAGCAGGGCCAGCTCTTCACATTTTTGCAGAGCGAACGCAAACCAGCTTTTCACTTCCGCATCCAGACGCGTTTCCACACTGAGGTCAATTGGGCTGTGCAGCAAGGAGCAAGATGACGCGACCCACAGATCGCGTTTGCCTACGATATCTTTAATCTGCGCATACTTCTCAGTCAGATCGGCACGCCAGACGTTACGACCATTCACCAGACCCGCAGAGAGCAGCCAGCCCGCTGGCAGGCGTTTGTGCAGGTCGGCAACATTATCTTTCCCGTGAACCAGGTCAACGTGCAGACCTTGCACCGGCAGTGCAGCGATAGTGTCGAGATTAGGCGTCACGCCTTCGAAATACGTCGTCAGTAGCAGCTTAACCTGACCCGCAAGAGCGTCATAAGCCGGTTTAAAGGCATTCAGCCATTCCTGCGGCAACTCCAGCACCAGAGCAGGTTCGTCGATTTGGACCCATTCAATACCGCGTTTTGCCAGTTCAGCCAGCACTTGCTTATACACTGGCAGAATGTCGTTGAGCAGACTCAGACGATCAAACTGCTCGCCCTTTACTTTACCCAGCCACAGGTAGGTTACCGGGCCAAGCAAAACAGGTTTGATCTTGTGACCCAGAGCCAGCGCTTCATCGACTTCATCCAGGATCTGCGTCCAGGTCAGACTGAACTGCTGACCTTTCACGAACTCCGGAACCATATAGTGGTAATTCGTGTTAAACCACTTAGTCATTTCCGCTGCTGCCGCTGGCTCTCCTGTTGGTGCGCGGCCACGGCCGATGCGGAACAGGGTATCGATATCTACCGATCCATCGTTGTTCTGATGACGAGCCGGCACATTGCCAAGCAGCAGGCTAGTGGTCAGAACATGGTCGTACCAGGCGAAATCGCCCACTGGCAGCAGGTCAATGCCCGCTTGTTTTTGCTGGTCCCAGTGACGAGCACGCAACTCGCGGCCCACTGCCAGCAGGTCTTCACGGGTGGAGTTACCCGCCCAGTAGCTTTCTTGCGCTTTTTTCAGCTCACGACGCAAGCCAACGCGAGGGAAACCGAGTGTGTGATTGCGGATTGTCATATTTTCTTCCTCTCATTAATTGTAAATCCTTTGGATTTTGAATTTAGGGAAGGCAGCAAGTTTGCTCATCTCCCGGATGCCTACAGCAGTAAGTGACCGGAGTGAATAAACGCAGCCAACGCGCTATAAATTTAAAAGACGAAGGATTTTAGCCGTCCAGATGTTTACACATCCATAATTGGCGGTTACTGTATATTCCTCAAGCGCAAAATGTTCATGGCGAAGTGAAGGACTTTCATGATCGAGATAAAACACCTGAAAACGCTACAAGCGTTGCGGAACTGCGGTTCTCTCGCGGCGGCTGCGGCCACGCTGCATCAGACTCAGTCTGCCCTTTCACACCAGTTCAGCGATCTGGAACAACGCCTTGGCTTTCGTCTGTTCGTGCGTAAGAGCCAGCCGCTGCGCTTTACACCGCAGGGCGAAATTTTGCTGCAACTGGCGAATCAGGTGCTGCCACAGATCGCCAGCGCCTTGCAGTCCTGCAACGAGCCGCAGCAGACCCGGCTGCGTATTGCCATTGAATGCCATAGCTGTATTCAGTGGCTGACGCCTGCACTTGAGAACTTCCACCAGAAATGGCCACAGGTGGAGATGGACTTTAAATCTGGCGTGACCTTTGATCCGCAGCCCTCTCTTCAGCAGGGTGAACTGGATTTAGTGATGACCTCGGACATTCTTCCGCGCAGTGGTCTGCACTACTCTCCGATGTTTGATTTTGAAGTACGCCTGGTATTGGCGCCGGATCATCCGCTGGCGAGCAAAACGCGCATCACTCCGGAGGATCTGGCGACCGAAACATTGCTGATTTATCCGGTGCAACGCAGTCGACTGGATATCTGGCGTCACTTCCTCCAGCCCGCCGGTATCAGTCCTAATCTGAAAAGCGTGGATAACACGTTGCTTTTAATTCAAATGGTGGCGGCAAAAATGGGCATCGCCGCCCTGCCGCACTGGGTAGTGGAGAGTTTTGAACGCCAGGGCCTGGTTGTGACCAAAACCCTGGGTGAAGGACTGTGGAGCCGACTGTACGCCGCCGTTCGGGATGGCGAGCAGCGTCAGCCGGTTACGGAAGCATTTATTCGCTCAGCGCGGAATCACGCCTGCGACCATCTGCCGTTTGTGCGGAGCGCGGAGCGACCCAACGGCGATGGACCCACAGCGAAGCCAGGATCACCGTTCCCCCAATAATGAAGCTCGGCCAGTGCGGTTGCTCCTGCCATATGGCCAGATTCACCAGCAAGCCAGCGGGCACATGAACGTTGTTCATGATGCCCAGCGTCCCGGCATCGACTTGAGTCGCACCGTAGTTCCACATGAAGTAACCCAGCCCGGATGCCACCACGCCCAGCCAGACCAGAATGCCCCACTGCACTGACGTGGTGGGCAGTTTCTGCGGATTCCCCAGCATAAACCACGCCGCGACCGCAACGATAGCCGCCCCCATATAGAACCAGGCAAAGGCGTTATGCTGCGGCATTGGACGGGTTTCCATCAGGCGCTTGTAGCCCACCATACCGATGGCAAAGCTGATATTTGCCAACTGGACAAACATCAGGCCAGTCCAGAAGTGATCGCTCACTTTGTCATAGCGAATAATGGCTGCACCGATAACAGCAAGCGCCGCACTCAGCAGGTATCCCCAGCGCAGCCTGCGCTTACTCAGCAGATCATAAATCAGCGTGATATAGAGCGGCGTGAGCACGGTGAACAGCAGGAATTCCGAGACGGAGAGGTAAACGTAAGCCCTGAAGCTGAAGAGATACATAATGCCAAGCTGCATCGCCCCGACCAGCATGTACAGCAAAAGGGTTTTTAACGTTTGCCCACGCGTACGCAGGAATGGCAAGAAGACCAGCGCCGCCAGCCCCACGCGCATCAGCACGGAGAAGTAGCTGTCGACGTGCCCGGCAAGGTATTCACCAATCAGGCTAAATGAAAATGCCCACAGAATAGTGGTGACAATGAGTAGCGCCACAATGCATGTCTCTCTGAATGAAGGACAGGCATTGTAGCGAACTCTTTAGTTGACAACTGAACGATATATGACCAAATGAAGATTATTCAAGGAACAGCTTGCGCAGGTAGTTAGGTACGGCGTTATCGGCATTTGTCCCAATGACTTCCAGCTCTGGGTGCAGATCTTTCAGTCTCTGGTGCGCATTCTCCATAATGCAGCCTTTACCGGCCATGGACAGCATTTCAGCATCATTCATGCCGTCGCCAAAGGCGATGCAGTCTTTCAGCTCGTAACCCATGCGTTTCGCCACCGCTTCCAGTGCATGACCTTTAGAGACGCCACCCGCCATCACTTCCAGACAGGTGAGCGTGGAGAAACTGACGTTCACGCGGTCGCCCCAACGCGCGTTAATCGCCTGCTCAAGCGGCAGCAACGCGTCATGGCTTTCACAGGTAAAGAAGACTTTGCTGACCCCTTCAGGCTCCAGCAAACCTGGCTCATATAGTGTGTAGTTAAATACTGCTTCTTTAAAGAAACGCATCTCATCCGGACGATGGCGGTTCATAAACCACTCATCGTCACGATAAACGTTCGTCACGATATCCGGATTATTGTGCACCACACCAAACAGGTCAGTCGCAATATCACGATCCAGGTTGTGAGCGAAAATCAGATTGCCATCGGTGTCGTGTACGCGCGCGCCGTTGGAGGTGATCATGTAGGCTTTGATGTCCAGATTATCGCGGATCTGCCCCACATCCACGTGGTGGCGGCCAGTGGCAAACACGAAATTCACACCACGGGCGGTCAGGAGTTTTAAGGTTTCTTTCGCATAAGGCGACAAGGTGTGATCGGGGGAAAGCAGCGTGCCATCTAAGTCAGATGCAACAACCTGGTACATAGGGAAATTTAACCTCAATAGAAAATCAGTTATGCCTGTTGAAAAATTCAACGATGGCGTTGAGCGCGACTGAGCGCATGGTGTCCTTTTCGAAAAGGATCTCATGGTACGCACCATTTATGACCAGCGGTTTACCCCCATCACAAGGGTATCCGGCTGCGGCGCGCAGTTCGCAAAAGCGATCATGCATGCGGTTATCAACCACACGTTCGTCTTCCGCCTGAAGTAATAATGTTGGCGTATTGTCATCATGCGTTCCTGCCAGCGCTTGTTCACCGGCAAGAATACCTTCCCGCACCCAATGATAAGTGGGACCACCGACGCGTAAGCGCGGTTCATCGGCATAAAAGCGCAGGTTACGACGATAGCGCTGCCGACTGTGCGTTAACACATTCATCGCAAATGGCAGTGCGCGCCAGCGGCCTGTACCAATGGCATACCCCTCACGAATACGCTGATGGCCCTCAGCCCAGTCGAGAATATGGCGTACCATCCAGTCAGGAAAACGCATCACGATGCCAAACATAGGCGCGCTCAATGCAATCGCATCACACTGGTGAGCATGGCGTTGCAAAAACAGCGTGGCAATTGCCCCTCCCATGGAATGCGCAAGGATATACCGTTTACGCCAGGGACCGGGCTGAACTTCTTGCTGCCAGAACGCAGCCAGATCATCGACATAGTCGCTGAAATGATCCACGTGACCACGGTGAGTATCCGACAACATCCTGCCGGAAAGCCCTTGTCCGCGATGATCGATAATCAGGACGTCAAACCCCATGTGGAACAGGTCATACGCGAGCTCGGCATATTTGACGTAGCTTTCGATGCGGCCAGGGCACACCACAATCACCCGGTCATTTTTTTCAGCACGAAAACGAACAAAGCGGACAGGAACATCGCCCACGCCCGTAAACCCGGCTTCTTCACGCTGATGCCAGAAATCGGTGAGCGGCCCCATAGAGAAAGCAGCAAATGCGTTTTCTCGTGTTTCCCAATCCTTTTTCTGCTGAAACATCGGGTTTCCACCCCTACAAGCCAAGAAATATCGTTTTTTCGTGACAGGTCACAAAATGACTCAACAATAGCGTATTGTGGCATAAAAACAGACGATTCGGGAGTTTCAAATGACCTTCGAGTGGTGGTTCGCTTATCTGCTGACATCCATCATCCTCAGCCTTTCACCTGGCTCTGGCGCAATCAATACTATGACAACCTCCATAAACCACGGCTATCGTGGTGCGACAGCATCCATCGCGGGTTTACAGACTGGACTGGGTATTCATATTGTGCTGGTTGGTATTGGTCTGGGGACGCTGTTTTCCCGTTCGGTGCTGGCCTTTGAAGTGCTCAAGTGGGCCGGGGCAGCGTACCTGATTTGGCTGGGCATTCAGCAGTGGCGTGCCGCGGGGTCAATTAACCTGAACACTCTCGCCCAGGTGCAAACTCGCGGTCGACTGTTCAAGCGTGCGGTGTTTGTTAATCTGACAAACCCGAAAAGTATTGTGTTTCTCGCCGCCTTGTTTCCACAGTTCATTATTCCTCATCAACCGCAGGTGATGCAGTACGTGGTTCTGGGTGCGACAACCATCATCGTCGATATTATCGTGATGATTGGATACGCGACGCTGGCACAACGAATTGCCGCGTGGATCAAAGGGCCTAAACAGATGAAGGCTCTGAACAAAGTCTTTGGTTCGTTGTTTATGCTGGTTGGTGCATTGCTTGCGTCTGCACGTCACGCTTAGCGTGATGCAACATGATGAAATCAAATACCGAAGCCGGCGGAATGTGCGTCGGCGAAACGATCGTCAATCGCTCGGGCAAAAGAAAATCCCCCGCCAACACATTCATATTAAGAAGCAAAAAAACCAACCGTCTTCGCATAAAATATAATATTCAAATAAACAATACTATTTTCAACCTCATAGTTTTTTCGCATCATTCTCTAAAAAACAAAAACACTCAACTCAGAATAAAAAACCAAAAATCATGATATTTTGGCATTTTTAGCTAACGTTGCAAACCCCAACCAAACAAAAATAACAATCTAATTTTTATATAAAAACCAAAACAAAACACCAAAAATATCGATAAACACATGTAATTACACTAATCACGCACTATCAACCTAAATATTTTCGCAAAATATCTCGCTAAAACACACGTATTGAAATTGCATGTACGGTCACTATAATTTTACAAAAGTTTATTTCAGGATATAACTCAATCATTGGATGATTATTAATATGGGCTACTCACCTTACGGTTTTTTGATTGAGATAGATGATACGGTACATATTGATGTAAAGAAAAATTGCATCTACCGATTTCACGATGCACAAAACAGTAGTGGTAAGCCCGATGACATCTCCATAGGTGTTTTATATATTAACAACACAATGATGAGTTTATTATCATACTTGCTTATTCATTCACAAAACAAATTCACCACAAAAGAAGAAGTCCTTAAGAACGTATGGGATGAACATAATTTAAGCTCATCAGGAACTCGCTTATGGCAGGTTTTCACCAACCTGAAGCATAAACTCCTGCTGCTCAATTTCCCGGAGGATTTTATCGAATATGAAAAACGAAAAGGATATATCATCCGACATGAAAATATTATGGCACTTTATTATCAAAACACAGACGAGAAGAAGATAAAAACGACTAATGCATCACATTCGCGCCGGTCGAGTGTTTTTATCAATCTACGACAGCATGCTTGACAGCAATATTAATTTTTAATTAGAAAACACCCAAATGTTATTTCATTAACGGGTGGGATTACGCCTGTTTCAATTGCATGTATTTTTACTGGAAAATAATTTTATGTTTGCAACACGCATTGCAAAACTGTGTTTATTGATATTGAGTACTTTGGCGGTAACACAAGAAATTGCAACCGCCGCAGAAACCAGCACTCGCGGCTCAGAAGCCTTTCTTCAGCTCGCAATCAGTTATGATTTATCAGGAAAACCTGAGCTCGCACGCCCAATATACGACCAACTCTCCAGAGACAATAATGCGGAATTATCCGCTGTACCTTCTGCGGTCAACTATATAGCACTAAATAATATCAAACTTGCAACAACATTGTTTTCCGCTATTGAACACAGCGCCCACTCACGGGACAGAAACTACGCTCAATTGTGGTCTTTGTGGCTCACAGCCTATCAATGGAAAGGCAGTAAAACGGCGCTAATAAAAAGAAACAAGCAGTATATCAACACCTATACATGGGACCTTCCCTGGGAACAACGTATTGCCAGGCTTTATGCCGGAGAGATTACCCCAGAAGCATTATTACTTTCCATCAGCAACTGGAATGTCAACGAAAAAATGAAAAGCGATGTGCTTACGGAAAGCCTTTTCTTTGCTAATTCTTACCTGGAATTTGTTGATAACAATACGTCTCTGGCAAAAGAGTTATTTACACAATATCAACATGCACTAAATAACAGTTCACTTGAGCAACCATTACTTCTCAAAAAATACGAAAAGTAACGTCTTAATCATGTAATAACCCCCCGTTGTTATTTAACAAAAATGGCAGGAGCCACAATGAACAAGATATATCGACTCGTCTGGAATCCAGCATTACGGATCTGGGTTGCCGTAAGCGAATTTGCCAGAGCAAACGGTAAAGGGAAAATGGGCCGAACTCGTTTAAGCGCCACCGCAGGCATTATCGGTGTCTTAACACTTATTCCAGTACAACATGCCAGTGCTTATGAAACGGCCGGGGGAAGAAACAACGGTGACGTAGATTCCGTTGCCATTGGTCCAAATTCAAGTACAGGAACCACTATCACACTCGATGCCGGAACCATTACCACCGGGAATACCAATATCAACCAACAGGTCTTATCAAACGTCGCGATTGGTGAATCTGCTGAGGCCACAATGGGTGGTATTGCCATGGGTGACCATGCCAGTGCAGATACTGTGGATGCACTATCTCCAGGCAATAGCATCGCGATTGGCTCTTATGCGTCAGCATCCAAAAGCGGCGGTGCAACCGCCATCGGCGCAGCCTCTGTAGCGGACGGGCAAAATGCTATCGCGTTTGGTACAGGTTCACAATCTAACCGCAGTGGCGATATTGCTATTGGGGCAAACTCCACCTCCGGTACAGTAGCCGGGACACCGGTTTTATCCGATTCAGAGGGAGAGAATATCTCTTTGGGCAACTGGTCCACCGCCTATGGCGGCCATGCGCTGGCAATTGGTAGCCGCTCAGAAGCAACGGCAGAGTTCAGTACAGCTTTAGGCACTGGCAGTCAGGCATCAGGCGATCATGCTCTGTCAATTGGTAGCGATGCAACTTCCTCAGAAGCAAACTCTCTGGCCATCGGTACTAATGCAACGGCATCTGAACTTTCTGCATTAGCGATAGGCACTAACGCATCTGCATCTGGTACAGCAGCCTTGGCTATCGGAGCAAACTCAAACGCCAGCGATCAACAAAGTTTCGCAATGGGCTTCAAAGCCCAATCGACAAAAATAAATGCTGTTGCCGTAGGTACACAGGCAAAAGCCCAGGCGGACCAGGCTCTGGCATTTGGCTATAACTCATCAGCAACCAAAACAGATGCCGTTGCAATGGGCTCTAACGCCAAATCTCAGGGACTCTCGTCTATCGCGTTAGGTACTAACGCAACCGCGGCAGCGGAAAACAGTGTCGCACTGGGTTCAAACTCACTTACCGAAGCAGCCATTGCAACCGAGAGTACGGTTATCAATGGGAAAACCTATAATTTTGCCGGTATCGCCCCACAAAGCACCGTCAGTATCGGTAAGAAAAATGCTGAGCGTACGCTTACGAATCTTGCTGCGGGTCGTATTAGCGATACCAGTACCGATGCCATTAACGGTTCGCAGCTGTATGCCACCGATCAGGCAATCGACGATCTCGCTGATATTGCGGTGAAATACGACACCAATCCGGACGGTTCGGTTAACTACAACAGCGTCACCCTGGGGGGCGACACCTATAACAGCACCACCAAAACCGGTGGCACAACCATCACCAACATCGCCCGTGGCGTTGAAGACAGTGATGCCGTCAATATGTCCCAGCTCAACGAAACCAATGCGGACGTTGCGGACATCAACACCGTTATCACCCATTTCGCCGGCGATACCAGCACCACCTTTACCGACCAGAACGGTATCGGTATTCGCTATGTCCGCACCAATGAAGCCGGTCTGGCCGAATCGGATGCCTTTGCTAACGGACAGGGCAGCTCTGCTGTCGGTTATAACGCCACGGCTTCCGGCGAAAGCAGCCTCGCACTCGGCCGTGAAGCTAAAGCGAACTTCGCCGGGGATGTGGCTCTGGGTTCAGATGCTTCCACCGGGGCCACCGTCGCCACTTCCGGTGTCACCATTAACGGCGTGGATTATGTCTTTGCCGGCACTGCGCCCGTCAATACGGTCAGTATCGGCAGTACAGGTCATGAACGCACCCTGACCAATCTGGCCGCGGGCCGCCTCAGCGCCTCCAGCACAGATGCCGTCAACGGTTCACAGCTGTATGCCACCAACTCCGCCATTGGAGACCTGACAGACGATATTACTGACCTGGGTGATATTGCGGTGAAATACGACACCAACCCGGACGGTTCGGTTAACTACAACAGCGTCACCCTGGGGGGCGACACCTATAACAGCACCACCAAAACCGGTGGCACAACCATCACCAACATCGCCCGTGGCGTTGAAGACAGTGATGCCGTCAATATGTCCCAGCTCAACGAAACCAATGCGGACGTTGCGGACATCAACACCGTTATCACCCATTTCGCCGGCGATACCAGCACCACCTTTACCGACCAGAACGGTATCGGTATTCGCTATGTCCGCACCAATGAAGCCGGTCTGGCCGAATCGGATGCCTTTGCTAACGGACAGGGCAGCTCTGCTGTCGGTTATAACGCCACGGCTTCCGGCGAAAGCAGCCTCGCACTCGGCCGTGAAGCTAAAGCGAACTTCGCCGGGGATGTGGCTCTGGGTTCAGATGCTTCCACCGGGGCCACCGTCGCCACTTCCGGTGTCACCATTAACGGCGTGGATTATGTCTTTGCCGGCACTGCGCCCGTCAATACGGTCAGTATCGGCAGTACAGGCCATGAACGCACCCTGACCAATCTGGCCGCGGGCCGCCTCAGCGCCTCCAGCACAGATGCCGTTAACGGTTCACAGCTGTATGCCACCAATGCGGCGATCTCTGCGATCACCGACTCCGTCAATGTGCTCGACAACAGCGGGGTCAAATACGACACCAACCCGGACGGCACGGTTAACTACAACAGCGTCACCCTGGGGGGCGACACCTATAACAGCACCACCAAAACGGGCGGTACGACAATGACCAATATCGCTTACGGCGTGAATGCCAGCGATGCGGTCAACGTACAGCAACTCACTGATGCAACCAGCAATATGTATAACAACGGTGTGAAATACTTCCACGCGAACTCCAGTAAAGCGGACTCCGTCGCAGAGGGTAATGATTCCATTGCCGTTGGCCCGGCCTCGCACGCTCTTGGTGATAACTCTATTGCCATGGGAAGTGAGGCGAAATCGACTGGCGCGGGAAGCACAGCGATGGGTCAGAACGCCCAGGCTAATGGTGCAAACAGCATTGCAATGGGTACAAACGCCGTTGCCAACAACGAGGGCGACGTCGCGCTGGGTTCTGGGTCGACGACCCAGGAAGCCGTAGGAACCAGTGGCGTAACCATTCGTGGCACTGATTAAACCTTCGCCGGAACATCACCGAAAGGCACAGTCAGTGTGGGCAGTGAAGGCAATGAACGAACCATTACCAATGTTGCTGCGGGACGAATCAGTGCAGACAGCACCGATGCCGTAAACGGCTCACAGCTGTATGCCACGAATCAGGCGATTGAAAGCATCAACACTAACATGTCGCAAATTAGCAATAGCGGCGTGAAGTATGACGTGAATGCCGACGGCACAACCAACTACAACAAAGTCACAATGGCCGGTGATGCTTACGACGAGTCGACTCACACTGGCGGAACCACCATCACAAACGTAGCAGATGTGGTCAATGCCAGCGATGCCGTGAACAAGCATCAACTGGATGTGGTGAATCAAAACGTCACCAATATCGCAGAAGGCAAAGACGGTATGTTCCAGGTGAACAATACCAGCAACCTGCCGAAGCCAAAACCAACAGGCGAAAACGCGATTGCAGGGGGTGCAGGTGCAAGCGCCAGCGGTAATAACAGTATGGCGATAGGTACGAGTGCAACCTCCACCCACACCAATTCTGTCGCACTGGGTGCAAATTCCGTTACCGATCGTGATAACAGTATTTCTGTTGGCTCTGCAGGAAGCGAACGTCAAATCACGAATGTGGCAGCAGGTACAGCAACCACCGATGCCGTCAACGTAGGTCAGTTGAAGCAAGGTATCAACAACGCTAACGCCTATACCAACAGCAAATTCAACGATCTGAAAAATATGATTTCCGATCAGGACGACAAGCTGAGTGCCGGTATTGCAGGCGCAATGGCAATGGCGGGACTGCCTCAGCCTTATGCGCCAGGCGCGAGCATGTTCAGCATGGCTGGCGGCACATATGGCGGTGAGTCAGCCGTCGCAATGGGTGTCTCCACCATCTCGGATAACGGCAAATGGGTCACCAAATTGTCAGGCTCAACCAACAGTCAGGGTGATGTTGGTGGTGCTGTTGGCATCGGTTATCAGTGGTAAGTCGAACCTAACTATCATCCCCGGCCGCGAATGCCGGGGATACTGAAGAGAAAACGTAATGAATTATAGTAAATACACTCGTCTGGCATTATTGGTTGGCGGCCTGGCACTCTTATCCGGCTGTACCCGTTCCATTAGTAATGTCACCTCAGAAGGGAAAACGAATGCACCGGTATTCCCTGACAAATCAGATGCCGTTCGGGCTGAAGGCAGTTTTGTGAATGTGGACAATCTCAAACAGATGCGCCACGGGTTAACCAAAGCGCAAGTTTATGAGCTGATTGGCGTTCCGCATTTTGACGAAGGTGTTCTGCACGTGAAGGAGTGGGATTACATTTTCAACTTCACAATGGCTGATAAATCCGTCCGCACCTGTCAGTACAAAGTGCTGTTTGATTCTGATATGAAAGCACAGAGCTTCTTCTTCCTGCCCGAAAATTGCCTGACACCTCAGGCCGCCATCAAACCTGCTGCAGTAGCTCCCGTCACAGCAAGCCCTGCACCTGTGCATAAAGAGTTAAGTGCCGAAAGCCTGTTCGCATTCGGCAGCGCTAAACTGAGCGCGGACGGTGTGGCTCAAGTCAACCAACTGGCAAATGAGCTGAGTGACGACGTGCTCAGCGGCAATCAACTGATTGTGACGGCCTACACCGATCGTATTGGCAAACCGGCCAGCAACCTTGCGCTTTCTCAGGCTCGCGCGGAATCCGTCAAAACACTTCTGGTTGAGAATGGCATACCGGCTAGCCACATCATCACCAAAGGAATGGGCGATGCGATGCCGCGAGTGAATTGCCCAGGGAAAACCTCCCCGGCAGTGATTGAATGCCTGGCTCCCAATCGTCGTATGACGCTGGACATTGTGGCAGATCGTTCAGGTAAGTAATGGATATGCGCATAACTCATATCATCAAGACCGCCATTGGCGGTCTTTCTTTGCTGGCTTCAGCCTCTGGCTTCGCGGCATCAGAAAACTTGCCCGTCAATTACGTCAGTATTCCGGCCTATAACCTGATTACCGATACCTTGTTTAATTTGTCGCCAATGGAGGCGGGTAAACGCAATCCATTTTTGATGAGTCTGGTTTGCGACCTTGCACGGGGTGATATTTCACAACAAGACGTTGCCCAACGCCTGAGCCATGAAAAGATTGATCCTCAAAAACTGATGCAAACCGGCACGATAGGTGTCCTGATCCTCATGGGAGAACCGTCTGACCGCCAGCTTGCTTGTGCGGCTTATCTGGCGACATCACTGTTTTTACCCACCAATACAGCGGCCTATTTCCGGAAAGTGGAACAGATTGTGCCTGTTGAAGGACAACCGAAAGAAAAGCAGGAGAAATCGAGCTGGCTTCCCTGGAAGTCATCGAAAGAACAGACGCCAGCCCCGCAGGAGGTGAAGAAAGAGCAGACTGTTTTTAATCAATCCCGGTTTATACAGGATAAAAAAAACCAGCTTGCAGTCGCTCGTGCAACCGCACAACTGTACGGTGTTATAGCGCAAAACATACCGAATAAAGTCGCTGTAGATTGGGCAACCCGGCAACAACAGATAACAGAGATTGCCAGGTTATATGCAGGCGACTATCTGAAGTCTGTTACCAGCTTTTACAACGCGGACGTCAAAAACCCACTCACGCTGGAGCAAATCACCCGCAGTGGGTATAGCGTGCGTAATTCTACTGGTCACAGGATTGTTAAAACGGGCGACGAGATTCAACTCTTTTATCAGGGTGTAGTCTGGTTGGGTAATGGCATGATTTTGGGCAAAGACTATTTTGTCGATATCACGTTATTCCCCGCTACCACAAAACGGGTTGCTGCGCCTGTGGTCAGAACAGGCGCCGCGACGACAAAGAAAAAATAACATCCAAAGCAGGGTGCTCTAACTACAGAGCTCCCTGCTTTTAGCGAGAAATAATGAGATGAATACCGAAGCCAGCAAACAGTGCACCGGCAAAGCCGTCAATCCACTTTGCCAGACGCTGATAACCACGACGCATTGATGGTAAGGCAAACAGGCTTGCCACCACGGTAAACCAGGCGAAGGTTTCCAGAACAATCAGCAAGAAAATGCCCCAGCGCGCACCCGCACCGACATCGTCTCCCACAAACAGTGAGAACACAGAGCCAAAGTAAATAATGGCTTTCGGGTTCGCGAGATTCGTCAGCAAACCTTTAACAAAGCTACGCCCCGCAGTTGCCAGCTCAACTTTCGGCTCGGCAACGGTATTTTCTTCTTTCTTGAGCGCCCCGCGCAGCATCTGGTAGCCCATCCAGCACAGATACAGACCACCACCGACCATAATGATGTTATGCAGCCAGGCCATCTTCGCGAGGATCAGGTTAAGACCAAGCAACGCAACGGCTGCCCACACCATGACGCCCATAGTGATACCGAGCACACCCATCATCGCCTCTTTACGAGAACGACTAACAGCCGTTTGCGATACGAAGAAAAAGTCAGGTCCAGGGCTCATCAGCGCAACGATATGCACCAACGCCACAGTGAGGAATAGCATTAACATAATTAACTCGCGGGGAAATAATACAGTGAGTCACCATCCTGGCACTTTTTCGCCGGACTGACTACTCCTCATCATCACCATCCGCGTGAGAGCGGATAAGCGCCATAAATTCTTTACCAAAACGTTCCAGCTTACGTGTACCAACACCGTTAACACTGAGCATTTCACTGGCGCTCAGCGGCATTTGCTCAGCCATTTCGATCAGCGTTGCGTCGTTGAACACAACATAAGGAGGGATATTTTCTTCGTCGGCGATAGCCTTGCGCAGCTTGCGCAGCTTGGCAAACAGCTTGCGGTCGTAGTTACCACCGTAAGACTTCTGCATCACACGCGGTTTCAGCGCAATCACACGCGGTACGGCAAGCTTCAGCTCGATATCCCCCCGCAGCACCGGACGCGCGGCCTCAGTGAGTTGTAATGCCGAGTGCTGGGCAATATTTTGCGTGGCAAAGCCGAGATGAATGAGCTGGCGAATGATACTGACCCAATGCTCATGGCTTTGATCTTTGCCGATGCCGTAGACAGGCAACTTATCGTGGCCCATATCGCGAATACGCTGGTTATTCGCACCTCGCAGCACTTCCACCACATAGCCCATCCCGAAGCGCTGATTAACGCGATAAATGGTGGAAAGCGCTTTGCGCGCATCCATTAGCCCATCATATTGCTTAGGCGGATCGAGGCAAATATCACAGTTACCGCAAGGTTCATGGCGGCCTTCACCGAAATAATTGAGCAGAACCAGACGACGACAGGTTTGCGCTTCAGCAAACGCGCCCATCGCGTTGAGCTTGTGGCGCTCGATATCCTGTAACTGGCCCTGGGGTTTCTCTTCCAGGCAACGACGTAACCACGCCATATCCGCCGGATCGTAAAACAGCATGGCTTCAGCAGGCAGGCCATCGCGCCCGGCACGCCCGGTTTCCTGGTAGTAGGATTCGATGTTCCGGGGAATATCAAAGTGCACCACAAAACGCACATTGGGTTTGTTGATGCCCATCCCGAAAGCCACCGTCGCAACGACAATTTGCAGGTCGTCGCGCTGGAATTTCTCCTGCACATCGGCACGGATATGGTTTTCTAACCCGGCATGGTACGCCGCAGCGCTAAAGCCACGGTTTTGCAGACGCGCGGCTGTGTCTTCCACCTTTGCGCGGCTGTTGCAGTAAATGATGCCAGACTTACCACGTTGTTCCTGAACGTAACGTAAAAGCTGATCCAGCGGCTTAAATTTTTCCATCAGCATGTAGCGGATGTTTGGACGGTCAAAACTACTCACCTGAATGAAAGGATCGTTCAACCCAAGCAGGCGAACAATATCAAGGCGAGTCGTGTCGTCCGCGGTTGCCGTCAGCGCCATGAAAGGCAGCGCCGGGAAACGCTGACGCAATTGACCTAATGCGGCATATTCAGGACGGAAATCGTGCCCCCATTGCGAGATACAGTGCGCTTCATCAACTGCCAGCAACACTGGATTCCAGTGCGCCAGATGCTCAAGGAAGTTGTCCAGCATCAGACGTTCAGGCGCAATGTACAACAGGCGGATCTGTCCAGTGCGGCAACCCGCCATCACCTCTTGCTGCTGTTCACGAGTTTGTGTGGAGTTCAGGCAAGCCGCCGCAACACCGTTGGCGAGCAGTTGATCCACCTGGTCTTTCATCAGCGAGATAAGCGGGGAAACCACGACCGTGAGGCCGTTAAGTACCAGCGCAGGAACCTGATAACACAACGACTTTCCGCCACCGGTTGGCATAACCACCAGGCAATCACGGCCTTCCAGCACGGTTTCAATGATGGTTTCCTGGCCAGGGCGGAACTGCTGATAGCCAAAGGTTTCATGCAAAACCTGTTTAGCCAGCGACTCCTGATTCAATACTTCCGCCTGCGCCACGTTAACCCCATATGCCAGAAATAAAACAGGCGCTATTTTCAGCGCCTGAGAGAGAAACTTCAACGTTTAACGCAAAAACATTCGAGGGGTCTAGAAAATATCGTTCAGCATCACGCCCACACCGACGCGGGTTTGATTGAAGTTGTAATCAATCAGTGACTCGCCATAGCCGCTATATACCTGCGTATAGAGACGCACATGCTTACTGACTGGATAGCTTAAGCCCACTTCCGCACCACCGTAGCCCGTGTTCCAGTTATATTGTCCCTTCGCACTGAGCACCGCATCACCTAGCTGGTAGCCAATTTTAAGCTGGTAGTATCCCATGTATTTGGTGATATCCGGGTTGTCATCGGTATCGCCAACCACGTACCAGGGCTTAACTTCCACCATCCAGTTGCCGTTTTGCGCCATCAAACGAGTATAGAGACGGTTCCAGCTTCGGGAAGTCGGGTCCGCGCGACCGTTAGAATCATGGTTGAAGCCCATTTCAACGTCGCGTAGCGTCCAGCCGGCAAACTCGTAATCTGTCGCAAACCCGAGGAAGAGCTGCGGTTCGTAGTTAGTTTCACGGAACGGCGAGGACTCCCCGCTGTTAGAAAGCTGCCACCAGGACTTTTGCGTATACGATGCTCCCAGCACCGAATTTGGCCCTAAAATACCGCGCCAGAATGGAAAAGCCAGGCTCAGCTGATACTTCACTTCATCTTTACGCGCATTATCAGACCAGTTATAGGAGCTAATCGCCTCTTTGTTGATGTCACTGGTCCAGGTGTAGAGCAGATAGTTGGTGTCATACGGGTAGAGCGTGAACGGATTGTCATGCTCCTGAAGAAGGTTGGCGATGATACTGCCATGTACGTCTGGCGTATCGTGGACCTCTTTTACTGTCGCTTCCTGCGCATATGCTGTGAAGGGCAGCGTAATCGCCACCAGTAACCAACCCAGATACGTCCGCATCGGTGGTGTTCTCCTGAAAAACAAATAAAGCCATGAATAGTTATATGGCGGACATTCTACAGACTTCCGCACCAACTTCCGCCTCCTGGTTTCTGAAAGTGGAATTCCTTATGCTTGAGGCATAAAATCAACATTTTATTAACAATAAAAGGACGCCACTTCTCATGTCAGCCACGCTTACCGCTGAAGAAGCACTAAAACTCGTGGGCGAGATCTTTGTTTACCATATGCCGTTTAACCGCGCGCTGGGGCTGGAGCTGGAACGCTACGAAAAAGCCTTTGCCCAGTTAAGTTTTAACAACCAACCGATGATGGTGGGAAACTGGGCGCAAAGTATTTTGCACGGTGGCGTGATTGCCTCCGCCCTGGATGTTGCGGCAGGGCTGGTTTGCGTGGGCAGTACACTGACGCGCCACGACACGATTAATGAAGATGAACTACGCCAGCGCCTGTCCCGTATGGGGACCATTGATTTACGCGTCGATTATCTTCGTCCAGGACGGGGAAATCGCTTTACAGCAACCAGTAGCCTGTTGCGCGCGGGTAACAAGGTTGCCGTCGCCCGTGTCGAATTGCACAACGAAGAACAGGTCTATATCGCCAGCGCAACCGCCACTTATATGGTGGGTTGAGACGGCAAAATCGGGTAAAGTGACTGCACTTTCTTGTAATGGATTTTTCCCGATGGATGCTAAACAGACGCGGCAGGGCGTATTACTCGCCCTTGCCGCTTATTTTATTTGGGGTGTCGCACCGGCGTACTTCAAGCTTATCGCTTACGTACCAGCTGACGAAATCCTCACCCACCGAGTTATCTGGTCATTTTTCTTTATGATCGCACTGATGAGCATTAGCCGTCAGTGGTCAGGCGTGAAGACGTTGCTGAAAACCCCGAAGAAGATCTTCCTGCTGGCACTTTCTGCGGTGCTGATTGGGGGAAACTGGTTACTGTTCATCTGGGCGGTGAATAATCACCACATGCTGGAAGCCAGCCTGGGCTATTTTATTAACCCGCTGGTCAATATTGTACTGGGGATGATTTTCCTCGGTGAACGCTTCCGCCGTATGCAGTGGCTGGCTGTTCTGCTGGCCTTCTGTGGCGTCCTGGTCCAGCTCTGGACGTTTGGTTCGCTCCCCATCATTGCACTGGGATTGGCGTTCAGCTTTGCCTTCTATGGTCTGGTGCGTAAAAAAATCGCCGTTGAGGCGCAAACCGGGATGCTATTCGAAACCCTGTGGCTGCTACCGCTGGCAGCAATTTATCTGTTTGGCATTGCTGACAGCGCCACCAGCCATATGGGCAGTAACCCATGGTCTCTGAACCTGATGTTAATGGCGGCGGGTGTGGTCACGACGATCCCGCTGTTGTGCTTTACCGGCGCAGCGACCCGCCTGCGTCTGTCCACCCTGGGTTTCTTCCAGTACATCGGCCCAACGCTGATGTTCCTGTTAGCCGTCATGTTCTACGGCGAAGTGCCGGGGGCGGATAAGATGGTGACATTTGCCTTTATCTGGGCCGCACTGGCGATATTCGTCGCAGATGCGATTTATACACAGCGCAGGGCGCGCAGAGGATTGTAGCGGTGTTGTAGGGCGGGTAAGCACAGCGCCACCCGCCAGATTTTTACAGCCAGTTACGCCGTTTAAAATAGAGATACGGCGCAAGCCCGGCGAGGATCATAAAGATAATCGCGCCAGGGTAACCAAAGCTCCATCTCAGCTCTGGCATAAACTCAAAGTTCATGCCGTAGCTCGACGCCACCAGTGTCGGTGGCAGGAAGACAACAGAGACCACCGAGAAGATCTTGATGATGCGGTTCTGCTCAATGTTGATGAAACCCATCGCCGCCTGCATCAGGAAGTTCACCTTCTGGAACAGGGATTCGTTGTGCGGTAGCAGGGATTCGATATCGCGCAGGATCTCACGTGCTTGTTCCAACTGCCCACCCGGCAAACGCGCCTTACGCACCAGGAAGTTCAGCGCACGCTGGGTATCCATCAAACACAGACGCACTTTCCAGCCGATATCTTCCTGTTCAGCCAGGGTAGACAGGGCTTCATCGTATTCATCGCCCTGATGGCCTTCCATGATGACGCGGCTCAGCTTTTCCAGGTCGCTGTAAATGTTTTCGATTTCATCCGCCAGCTGTTCGATTTTGGTTTCGAACAGATCCAGCAGCAATTCATACGCGTTACCGTCGACCATCGCCTGGTTACGGGCACGCATACGGTACAGACGAAATGCAGGCAATTCGCGCTCGCGCAGAGTAAACAGGCGACCGTCACGAATAGTAAATGCCACGGTGGAGTTACCCGCATGGTCTTCGGCATCTTCAAAGAAGAAGAAGGAGTGAATATGCAGACCGTCTTCGTCTTCAAAAAAACGAGCGGATGCTTCGATATCTTCCAGTTCTGGACGGGTTGCCAGGCTTTGCCCTAGCTCAGATTGTACGCGAAGGCGTTCATCGTCGTCCGGCTCGACCAGATCCACCCATACGGCATCAATGAGGGGCTGTGACTCCTCGGCTTCAAGCCGAGTCAGTCGGTTATTTTCGAGTTGAAATGCGCTCAACATGACCGGGACTCCCAATGCAAAAAATATCGGACAGTTCGGTGGGCACACAGAAACAAATTGGGTTTCAGACCATTAAACAGCCTGACTCAGCGCGACGGGAAAAACAGGTCGCTGACAACCACTAAGGCCATCAGCAAGAGGAGATAGCCTTAGGAGTTGTTCCTGGTTGACAGGGAATTGAGCCAGTATCTACTGGGTGTGTCCAAGGCGAATGTCCTCTTAGCGTAATCGTGCGCGCATGTTACGCCAGCAATAATAGCGGCGTCAACACGCAACGAAACGCTGAAGGGCATTAATTGACCTTCAGCATATAAGGCTAGCAGAATATTACAAAATAATGATATTTTTCTGAAAGTTAGACTGTTTCCAGTCGGGCGTAGGCTGCCACCAGCCATTTGATACCTTGCCCCTGAAACGCCACTTGCAACCGGCTATGCTCGCCGCTGCCCTCCAGATTCACGATAGTGCCTTCACCAAATTTCGCATGGCGAACGCGCTGGCCCAGCTTGTAACCGGTATCGTTTTCCGAGACAGGCGTTCCCATCCGCTGATGGTTTACCGGGCGGCTAATACTGGCACGCAGACGCACCTCTTCCACGCACTCTTCCGGCAGCTCGCCGATAAAGCGTGATGGGCGATGATAGACCTCTTTGCCGTATAAGCGTCGGGTTTCCGCATAGGTCAGCGTCAGCTTCTGCATCGCACGGGTTACACCCACATACGCCAGGCGACGTTCTTCCTCCAGACGCCCACCTTCATCCAGCGACATCTGGCTTGGGAACATCCCTTCTTCCATTCCGACGATAAACACCTGCGGGAACTCCAGACCTTTAGCCGAGTGCAGCGTCATCAACTGCACCGCATCCTGCCAGGTATCCGCCTGCCCTTCTCCCGCTTCCAGCGCAGCGTGAGAGAGAAACGCCTGTAACGGCATCAGGTCTTCGTCTTCTTCGTTGTAGCTGAACTGGCGCGTTGCCGTCACCAGTTCCTCTAAGTTTTCGATACGCGTCTGGCCTTTCTCGCCTTTTTCTTGCTCATACATCGTACGCAGACCGGAATCTTTCACGACCCGGTCGGTCTGGACATGTAACGGCATATCGGCGGTTTCTTGCGCCAGCGCATCGATAAGCTCAAGGAAACGTTGCAGTGCACTGGCAGCCCGTCCAGCCAACGCTTTTTCCTGCAATAGCTCACGACATGCCTGCCACAGCGTGAGCTGACGATCACGGGAGGCCTGACGCACCACGTCCAGCGTTCTGTCGCCAATGCCGCGGGTCGGCGTATTCACTACGCGCTCAAACGCCGCATCATCATTGCGATTGGCAATCAAACGCAGGTAAGAAAGCGCATCCTTGATTTCCTGACGTTCGAAGAAGCGCATACCGCCGTAAATACGGTACGGCATGCTGACCTGCAACAAGGCCTCTTCCAGCACACGCGACTGGGCGTTGCTGCGGTAGAGGATCGCACACTGTTCCAGCGCACCACCGTTGTCCTGCCAGGTTTTGATGCGATTCACGACGAAGCGGGCTTCATCGAGCTCGTTGAACGCACAATAGATAGAGATCGGCTCACCGTCGACGCCATCAGTCCACAGTTTTTTGCCCAGACGCCCATTGTTGTTTTCAATCAGGGCGTTTGCGGCGCTCAGAATATTGCTCGTCGAACGGTAGTTCTGCTCCAGACGAATGGTTTCTGCGCCAGGGAAGTCTTTAAGGAAACGCTGGATGTTTTCGACCTGCGCACCGCGCCAGCCATAAATTGACTGGTCATCATCGCCGACAATCATTACCTTGCCGGTATCACCTGCCAGCAGGCGGATCCACGCGTACTGAATGTTGTTGGTATCCTGGAATTCATCGACCAGGATATTGGTGAAGCGCTCGCGATAGTGCTGAAGAATGTGTGGCTTGTTGAGCCACAATTCATGCGCCCGCAGCAGCAACTCGGCAAAATCCACCAGACCTGCGCGATCGCAGGCTTCCTGATAGGCCTGATAAACCTTCTGCCAGGTCTGCTCGACCGGGTTACCAAAGCTCTGAATATGGTGCGGACGCAGCCCTTCGTCTTTCTGACCATTGATGTACCACATGGCCTGGCGCGGCGGCCATTGCTTCTCATCCAGGTTCATCGCCTTGATGAGACGCTTAAGCAAACGCAGTTGGTCTTCGCTGTCGAGGATCTGGAAATCCTGCGGCAAATTCGCGTCCATATGGTGCGCACGCAGTAAACGGTGCGCCAGCCCGTGGAACGTGCCGACCCACATACCGCCCTGGCTTGTTCCCATCAGTTGGGCAATACGGTGGCGCATTTCCGCCGCCGCTTTGTTGGTAAACGTCACCGCCATAATGGAATATGGCGAACAGTTTTCCACGCTTTGCAGCCAGGCGATGCGGTGAACCAGTACGCGTGTCTTACCACTGCCCGCCCCGGCCAGCACCAGCATGTTGGTGCGCGATGCGGCAACCGCTTCACGCTGTTTATCATTAAGGCTGTCGAGCAGGTAAGAAACGTCCATTGGCACCGCCAGAAGTCATCTGCCCGGCAGCACTTTTTCTGCCGGACATACTGTTAATTTATACAATACTGCTGGTGATTATATCAGCGTGGTGAGGGATGCCAACCGCGAAATTTCGACGTGTGGCAGCAGGCGGCTATCATTGGCTTGCATCAGATCGGCGTTTTCTGGTTTGATCCAGCACGCCTGCATTCCACAGCGAATTGCACCGGCGACGTCTGTCGTCAGGTCATCGCCGACGTGGAGGATCTTTCCAGGCGTCAAGGCGAGCTTTTCCGCCGCCAGATGGTACATATCGTTAAATGGCTTCGCACGTCCGTCAGGGCCAGCACGCAGGACAAATTCAAAGTAGTCACCCAGGCCAAACAGCTCTGGCTGGGCATTACCGTTGGTAATCGCCACCAGCGGCCATTTTTCGGCAAGCTTTGCCAGTGTGTCGTGGGTTTCCTGCGGCACATCGATACGGCTACGCCATTTAGCAAAGTTCTCCATCGACGCTTCTGCACCAATGGCAGCATCGTGCGCACTCATGCCGGCGTTTAACATCGCTTGTTCAACCGCACGACGACGCCACTCTGTGACATCATGATAAATATCCGGCTCCGTTTCACGCAGCGCCTGGCGTAAACGCTGAAAGTCTTTGTTTTGCATCTCTTTCAATGCCGGATGATAGTTCTGCACAAACGCCAGCGATTCCTGTTCGGTACGCAGGATCACCTGGCGGTTGTCATAAAGAGTGTCATCAAGGTCAAACGTTAGTGCTGAAATCTGACCTAATGGGCGGTAAAAACGCATTATTTCCCCCGTTTGGCGCGTGGATGCGCCGCGTCATACACCGAGGCGAGGTGTTGAAAGTCTAAATGGGTATAGATTTGAGTCGTGGATAAATTGGCATGGCCCAGCAACTCCTGTACACCACGCAGATCGCCACTCGACTCAAGCATATGGGTCGCAAAAGAGTGGCGCAGCTTGTGGGGATGAACATGGCTGTTCAGCCCTTGTTTGATGCCCCATTCGGCAAATCGTTTCTGCACATTACGCGCAGAGATCCGCTTACCGAGTTTCGACAAAAAGAGTGCATTCTCCTCTGCACCAAACAATCCGCGTAAATCCAGCCAGTGTTCGATCCAGGACACCGCATTGCGGCCAATCGGCAAGCGGCGCTCTTTGCTGCCCTTACCCATCACCCACACTTCCCCCGTGTCGAGATCGAGATGTTTAAGATCGAGATTCACCAGCTCCGACAAACGCAGTCCGGCCCCGTACATTACCTCCAGCATCGCCCGATCGCGGACAGCCAGCGGATCGTTCAGATCGATATCCAGCAGCCGATTCACATCGTCCACATCAATATTTTTAGGCAGATGGCGTGGCGCTTTTGGCGTAGCAATACCCTTCGCTGGGTTGGCCTTTAAGCTCCCCTGGCTCACGAGCCAGTCAAAGAAGCTACGCAGTGCAGAAAGACGCAGTGCCAGGCTTGCCGGGCCTAATCCTTTACGCCGGCTACGTACCACAAAAGCACGCACGATCGCAGCGTCACATTGTTGCCAGCTTTTCAGGCCGAGCTCTTCGGCAATCTGCATGATGGCATCAAGCTGACGCTGATAGTTCAGCAGCGTGATCGGGCTGAGCTGGCGTTCAACACCCAGAAAACGCAGAAACCGCGTAACGTCAGGGGTAAGCAGTCCGTCCGTCATATCCGTTCAATCCAGCGCTCCAGTAGCTCAGGCAACATCAGCGCAATTTCCTGCAACAGGTGTGTACCTTGCCCTTGCTCGTAATGATGTGCATCGCGACTGGTGAACAACATAACGCCCAGATCGCCATCTCGCCCCATCAACGACATCGCCACCGAACCTATCGCTTTGGCCTCCGGCAGTACCACCAGCAGTTCGGGACCATTCAATGGCCCAAGATAGTGATGCTCATGGCCCAGACGCTGGATACGCAGCGGCTCAAAGGCCTGACGGCTGATTGCCAGATGGGTGAAACCGGATGGGGCGCCAATACGCCAGCGGTCCGGGAAGAGCCGAAGCGTGGCCCCAGCCAACCCTAGCTCGCGCGCCCAGCGATGGAAACGGCTGAGGAACTCGTCAAGGCTGTGTGCCGACGCCAGACGTGCCTGCAAATGCAGCAGACGATAGAACAGGCTTTCGTTATTACTGGCCTGCTCCATCAATAGCGTCATGTTTTCTTCGAGCTGATTGATATGGTTGCGGGCCCGAGCCATGTGCCATTCGACCAGTGACACCGTTTCGCGAACCGGATGCGGCACGCGCATCTGTTCGACGACGCGTGCATTGCGGATAAAAAACTCAGGATTGCGCAGCAGGTAATCAACAACAGCCCGGTCGTCCAGTTCTGTCACCGTTTCCTGCAGTTCTTCCCCTGGCTGTTTCATAGATGAATAAACCCGTCATAGACATGTGCCGCCGGGCCAGTCATATACAGTGGATGACCCGGTCCTTTCCAGGCGATATCAAGACGACCACCTGGCAATTCCACGCGAACCTCTTCTGCCAGCAACCCCTGAGAGATGCCAACTGCAACAGCAGCACAGGCCCCACTACCACAGGCCTGTGTTTCGCCAGCGCCGCGCTCGTAAACACGCAGACGGATATGCTCGCGTTTCACCACCTGCATGAAACCGATATTAGCTCGCTCCGGGAAGCGTTCATGGCTTTCCAGCACCGGTCCAAGCGTTTCTACCGCAGCAATATCGACATCTTCCACCTGAATCACGCAGTGTGGGTTACCCATTGAGACGACGCCGCACAATACTGTCTGCTCGGCTACACGCATAATATAGGTCTTTTCCGCTTTGTTAGCGCGAAACGGTACGGCTGATGGCTCGAAGTTAGGTTCACCCATGTTCACTCGCACCAGGTCATCGTCGCTCACACTTAACACCATACGGCCATTGGCGGTACTGACACGTATGTCACGCTTATTGGTCAGTCCTTTCAGACGGACAAAGCGGGCAAAGCAACGCGCACCATTGCCGCACTGTGATACTTCACTGCCGTCAGCGTTAAAAATACGATAGTGAAAATCGAGATCGGGATCGTACGGCGGCTCAACCACCAGCAGTTGATCAAACCCTACACCCAGATGTCGATCAGCCAGACGGCGGATCAGCTCCGGGGAGAAAAAGACATTCTGCGTTACCGCGTCGACGACCATAAAATCGTTGCCAAGGCCATGCATTTTAGAGAACTGCATCATTTGCTCCATTGCGCGGTACAGAACGTAATTGTCAGTAATTCACCTGAGTCGGGCCACCGTTATCACCACGATCGTTAGTGTCCGGCGAAGCTGACTCAATGCTGCTGTGCACAGGTTTGGTGGGCGGTGGCGCAGTTTTATCCGCAGGAGGGAAATACAGCGGTCCCTTAAGCCCACAGCCGGTCAGGCTAAACAGAGTGATGAGAACGGCAAGCGTTCGGAAAACGTTTTTCATTATAAGTTGCCCGTAAGTTCATACTTTCTGTTTTCTATCATCGCAGGAGGAGACACAAAAGCAAGAGTTTGCCGCTTTCCTGCAACGGGAATTATTTAGCGTTATACTGCCGCCATCACGAAAAACAGGAACAAAACCATGAACGACAGTGAATTTCATCGCCTTGCCGACACCCTGTGGATGACCATCGAAGAGCGCCTGGACGACTGGGATGGCGACAGCGATATCGATTGCGAAATCAACGGCGGTATCCTGACCCTAAGTTTTGAGAACGGCAGCAAAATCATTATTAACCGCCAGGAGCCGCTTCACCAGGTCTGGCTGGCTGCCAAGCAGGGTGGCTACCATTTCGATCTAAAAGGTGACGTGTGGGTGTGCGACCGTAGTGGCGAAACATTCTGGGATCTGCTGGAGCAAGCCGCGACTGCGCAGGCGGGTGAAAAGGTCAGTTTCAGGTAAGTTTTTTGCCCGGTGGCGCTACGCTTACCGGGCCTACGATGGCTCGACCATAGGCCGAATAAACAAAGCGCACCCGGCGCAGTAGCTCAAATCAGGAGAAATACTGCTGGAGCAACGGTGTCGTATCCTGACTGGCAGGAACCGCAGGTGCAACGGCCTGAGTACGGAACGGAATGACCTGCGCACGCCCGTCGACATTCACAATCTGATAGAACTGCGGCAAGTTAAAGTTGATAAAACTGGATCCGTAGGTGAAACGATCGTGTGAAGATGAGTAGAAGCGGCTAACGTCACGCACCAACTCTTCTTTACTGCCTTCGCAGTGGTGATACACCTCTGCACGGTTGGTTTCATCCAGAATATAGATATTAAACCCGGCTTCATCGCCCACTTCTTCGAAGAAGAACTGAATAATCCCTTCGCTGGCAAAGCCGTCCACCACCTGTGGTAGCTTGACGTGATTCGTTTCAACCTGCACGGAGAGCCCATACAGCTTGTTGTGCGAAATCGCACCGTAGAACTCAATGGCGTTTTCCAGTTTCTGCACAGAAACATTCAAACGCTCGAAGAACAGTCCCCACGTCTGACCAGAGACACGCAGCGCTTTGAAGCGACCGGTTTCCTGACGGGTACTGGAGAGACGCAGTTCAATGCACTCAGAGACAAGTTGCTGCACGCGGGTGCGAATCAAACCACGCAGGTGCTGGCTGTAGCAGAAAACTTCAACGCTGTCCGGCGGTGCGGCATCCTGGTGCATCTTACCGAGAATGGTTTTCAGCGCTTCAATCATCGCTTGCTCACCGTTGAAGTGCAGGGTACGCACTTCGTTCCACGAGTTGCGGTACAGCAGGTCTACGCTACCCACCAGGCAGTTTTGCTGCTCGCCAAAGCTAAAGACATCCAGCTTACGGAAATCAAAATGAACGACCTGATTGCGGAATGCCGCCGTTGGGTCATATTCCAGATTGACGATAATCGCCAGATGGCGAATTTCACATGGGCTGTAGAGCGCTTTTGGCGTCGGCGCAGGCAGGCGCAGCGGGAAATGGTGCGATACGTCAGCGACCATCTCCTGTAATTTTGCTAAATCGACGACCTCGTTGCCTTTAATAAACAGGCGAGTACGCGAAGTCAGCAGGCCGTTGAACCAGGCCCAGGCCACCAGCTTATTCAGATAACGGTTATATTCCAGCGGCTGATGGCTGATGATCGAGTCCATGCTTGGCGCACGGTTGTACAGATACCAGCCAGTACGATTCGCACGCCCTGGCGGGACATAAATAAAGGTCAGATTGGGTTCTGAAAGATCAGGCGAAATTTGCGGGTTAACCAGCGTCACTTTCCCCGGCAACGCTTCAAACGCGGCATACAGTTTACGGGTCAAAACACCGATATCCTGCGGGCTGGCGGAAACGCTGAGGTTATTGCGGCGCGCAAAACGAATCAGGTTACGGTAGCTCTGCATCATCGCATCAAGCAGTTCGTTGTGCGCTTCTCGCACCTGGTCGATTTTCCAGTTTGCGCGGTTGTCGAGCATAGACAGACGTTCTTCGTCCCATCCCCACTCTTTGACTAACTGACCAACCACTTCACGACGCCAGCCAACGCAAGCGCGTTCGCGGCTGAGTTTTTCGCAGACTTTTAAATAGAAACATCGACGCACCAGGTCAAGACGCGTGGTGTCATCAATGGCTTTCAGGTATTCGGTGACGCGTTCGAGCATCATGCAGTAGGCATCGAGACCGAAAGAGACGATCTCGCCATCATGCAGACGCTGTTTAATATCTTTCGCCAGCAGGCGCGGCGTGGGGTATTCCCAGGAATAAGCTTCCAGTAACAGCGTCTTAAGAACTGCTTTGTACGGTGAGTCGATACTTTTATACAGCTGCCAAAGACTTGCGCCAAAATACTCTTCAGCGGACAGAGAGCTAAGGCCCCCCAGATCCAGCCATTCGTTCGGCGTCAGTACACCCTGTGCATACAGCGACATGACGTAATCGTCGTAATGCTCTTCTTCTTCACACGGAACCATATTCCACAGAATACGCTTCCCGGCCAGACGAACAGCCGTACGATAAAATTCATCCAACAGCAAAATGTGCTGGGTCGAGCCGCAGTCTTCACCACCAAGACTGCCGCTTTCGTTATGACGGAAACGGTTCTCATCAATCAGGAAGAAACTCACTTCCACACCGAGCGATGCTGCCCAGCTTTCCAGCAGGCTGCATTTACGTTGTAACAGCTGGCGTTCTTCGTTATCGAGCCAGGATTGATGGCAGACCCAGATATCCAGATCAGATGAACAGCTTTGCCCTACCGAAGAGGTACTTCCCATTGAGTAAACGCCGGTAATCGGCAATTCACCTTTTGGGGACTCCTGTGGCGGCATGCCGCGGTAGAGTTCCAGCTCATTCAAATAGTGCTGTTGGGTTTCATCAGGCGTGAAAAGGCAGATGCCCTGGGGAACGTTACCATCGAGGTAACCCGGCATCAGCGGATGGTGATAGTGCAATAATGTAGGCAGCAGACTGTAAACCTGTTGGAAAGCAGGTCCCATGGCAGCAAGCGCGCGATCCACACGCAATTGATTTATGGCATCCAGTCTCTGTTTCAGAGTCTCAATATAGAGGTACAAGACATATCGCCTGATGTTTCCGGGTGTCGCAATCATTCATAAATCGAATGATGACGGACCCGCAGTATTTCAAAAAGATAACCGTTACCTTTTTTCGTCCTTATCTTTATGGTGGTACAGACGAAAAAATGGTCTAAAACGTGATCAATTTAACACCTTGCCGATTGACCGTAAAGAAAGATGCGCTACATACAAGTGTAGCACCATTCTGTACGTGTAAATTCCTGAATACGGCTGTGGGTGACAAGAATGCCGCCCTGTCCCTCTGCTCTTCATCAACCGTAAAACTGCCATCCCAGAGTCAACAATGTTAGGATGGTCAACGGTTGATAATGACGGTAACAAGCATGTTAGACAATGTTTTGAGAATTGCCACACGCCAAAGCCCTCTGGCACTTTGGCAGGCACATTATGTTAAGCAGCGCCTGGAAGCTTGCCATCCTGGGTTGAGCGTTGAGCTCGTGCCGATGGTCACGCGCGGCGATGTGATTCTTGATACGCCACTGGCGAAAGTCGGCGGAAAGGGATTGTTTGTCAAAGAGCTGGAGATGGCTCTGCTTGAGAACCGTGCCGATATTGCCGTCCATTCTATGAAAGATGTGCCTGTTGAGTTTCCTGAAGGGCTGGGACTGGTGACCATTTGCGAGCGCGAAGATCCGCGCGATGCGTTTGTCTCTAACCAGTTTGGCTCACTCGATGCATTGCCAGAAGGCAGCATTGTTGGCACGTCAAGTTTACGCCGCCAGTGTCAACTGGCTGAACGTCGTCCGGACCTGATCATTCGTTCCCTGCGAGGCAATGTGGGCACGCGGCTGAGTAAGCTGGATAACGGTGAATACGATGCCATTATTCTTGCCGTCGCAGGGTTGAAACGTCTTGGACTGGACTCTCGTATCCGTGTGGCGTTACCGCCAGAACGCTCTCTCCCGGCGGTTGGCCAGGGAGCGGTGGGGATTGAATGTCGTTTGAGTGATGAGCGAACTCGGGCTCTGCTCACGCCACTGAATCATGACGATACCGCCATCCGTGTGAAAGCAGAACGCGCGATGAATACGCGCCTTGAAGGTGGATGCCAGGTTCCCATTGGCAGCTATGCTGAATTGATTGATGGTGAACTGTGGCTACGCGCGCTGGTCGGCGCACCGGACGGTTCGCAAATGGTTCGCGGTGAACGTCGTGGTAATCCGCGCGATGCTGAACAACTAGGCGTGTCGCTGGCTGAAGAGTTACTCAACAACGGGGCCCGCGAAATTCTGGCTGACGTGTATAACGGAGAACCCCCTGCATGAGTATTCTTGTCACCCGCCCTTCTCCCGCAGGAGAGCAATTAGTGAGCCGTCTGCGCGCACTGGGGCAGGTGGCCTGGAGTTTTCCGCTGATCGAATTCTCCCCTGGTCGGGAGCTGTCTGTACTCACCGGCCATTTGAATACCTTACAGGAAGGCGACATGCTCTTTGCTCTCTCGCAGCATGCCGTCGAGTTTGCCCATGCGCAGTTACAGCAGGAAGGTAGCGTCTGGCCAACCGATCCCCGTTACTTCTCCATCGGGCGCACAACCGCGCTGGCCATGCATACCGTTAGTGGGATCGATGTTCGTTACCCGTTAGATCGGGAAATTAGCGAAGTCTTGCTACAATTACCTGAATTACAAAACATTGCCGGGAAGCGAGCGCTCATTTTACGCGGGAACGGTGGACGTGAGCTGTTAGGTGAAACACTGTCTGCACGCGGCGCTGACGTGACATTCTGCGAATGCTATCAGCGCTGTGCAAAATATTACGATGGTGCAGAAGAGGCGATGCGCTGGCATATGCGCAGCGTTAATACACTGGTCGTCACCAGTGGTGAGATGCTGCAACAGCTCTGGTCACTCATCCCGCCATGGTATCGTGAAAACTGGTTACTCCGCTGTCGGCTTCTGGTCGTCAGTGAGCGTCTTGCGAACCACGCCCGGGAACTGGGCTGGCAAGATATTCGGATCGCTGAAAACGCCGACAACGATGCGCTGCTGCGCGCATTACAATAACTCTCATAATGGGAAGCCATAATGACGGAACACGAAAAATCCTCCGCCGTGGTTGAAGAGACCAGGGAGACTGTGGACATCACACCACAGCCAGAGAAAACTGAGAAAACAACTGAGAAAAAAAACAGCAGCAACAAAACCAGCCTGGCTCTGAGTGCGATTGCAATTGCAATTGCCCTGGCAGCAGGCGTAAGCCTGTACGGCCTGGTGAAACAGCAAGGCTCTAACCAGACCGCCACCAGCGATGCATTGGTTAACCAAATCACCGCCCTGCAAAAAGCGCAGGAGACGCAGAAAACCGAGCTGGAAAGTGTCATTAAGCAGCAAGCGACCCAGCTTGCTGATGCCAACCGTCAGCAAGAACAACTGGCGAAACAGCTCGATGAAGTCCAGCAGAAAGTGGCAACCATTTCAGGTTCTGATGCCAAAACCTGGTTACTTGCACAAGCTGATTTTCTGGTCAAACTGGCCGGCCGCAAGCTGTGGAGCGATCAGGATGTCACAACAGCGGCCGCACTGCTGAAAAGCGCAGACGCGAGTCTGGCGGATATGAACGACCCGAGCCTGATTACCGCGCGTCGTGCCATTACGGAAGACATTGCCAGCCTGGCGGCGGTATCACAGGTCGATTACGACGGTATTATTCTTAAGGTCAATCAGCTCTCGAACCAGATTGATAACCTCCAGTTGGCAGATAATAACGACGACGACTCCCCGATGGATTCCGACGGCACTGAGTTGTCCAGCTCACTCAGCGAGTGGCGCGTTAACCTGCAAAAAAGCTGGCAGAGCTTTATGGATAGCTTCATCACTATCCGCCGCCGTGACGAAACGGCCGTACCGTTGTTAGCGCCGAATCAGGATGTTTACCTGCGCGAAAACATCCGTTCTCGCCTGCTGGTCGCTGCACAGGCCGTACCACGCCATCAGGAAGAGACGTACAAACAGGCACTCGATAACGTCTCCACGTGGGTGCGGGCTTACTACAACACCGACGACGCCACCACAACGGCATTCCTCGAAGATGTGGATAAGCTGAGCCAACAAAACATCACCATGAACGTGCCGGATAAACTGGAAAGCCAGCCGATTCTGGAAAAGTTGATGCAGACGCGCGTGCGTAACCTGCTGGCACAACCAGGTATCCCGGCAGAGCCAGATGCCGCCGCAGCACCAGCGCCAGCAACTGAAAGCGCCCCTCAAGGAGAGTAACCATGTTAAAAGTCTTATTACTCTTCTTATTGTTGATCGCCGGGATCGTGCTTGGGCCTATGCTTGCGGGCCATCAGGGTTATGTCCTGATCCAAACCGACAGCTACAACATAGAAACCAGCGTAACAGGCCTGGTGATCATTTTGATCCTCGCCGTCGTCGTGCTGTTTGCCGTTGAATGGCTTCTGCGCCGCATCTTCCGCACGGGCGCACACACCCGTGGCTGGTTTGTGGGCCGTAAACGCCGTCGCGCACGTAAGCAAACAGAACAAGCGCTGCTTAAACTGGCCGAAGGTGACTATCAGCAGGTTGAAAAGCTGATGTCGAAGAATGCCGACCATGCTGAACAACCGGTAGTGAATTACTTGTTGGCGGCAGAAGCTGCACAACAGCGTGGTGATGAAGCACGGGCAAACCAGCATCTTGAGCGCGCCTCTGAATTGGCATCCAACAATCAAATTCCGGTGGAAATTACCCGCGTTCGTCTGCAACTCGCACGCAACGAAAACCATGCGGCACGGCACGGCGTTGACCGCCTGCTGGAGATCACACCTCGTCATCCGGAAGTGCTTCGCCTGGCAGAGCAAGCTTATATTCGTACCGGAGCCTGGGGCTCGCTGCTGGATATTATCCCGTCCATGGCGAAAGCGGACGTCGGTGATGATGAGCACCGTGATGCGCTGCAACGTCAGGCATGGATTGGTCTGATGGATCAAGCGCGTGCCGATCTGGGCAGCGATGGTCTGAAAAATTGGTGGAAAAATCAGAGCCGCAAAACACGCCAACAAATTCCATTGCAGGTGGCGATGGCGGAACATCTGATCGAGTGTGACGATCATGACACCGCGCAGGCGATCATCCTTGACGGCCTTAAGCGCCAGTATGATGACCGACTGGTGATGGTGATCCCACGGCTGAAAACCAATAATCCGGAGCAACTGGAAAAAGTGTTACGCCAGCAGATCAAAACGGTGGGCGATCGTCCGCTGCTGTGGAGTACGCTGGGCCAGTCGCTGGTGAAACATGGCGAATGGCAAGAGGCGAGCCTGGCTTTCCGTGCTGCACTGAAACAACGCCCTGATGCGTTTGACTACGCCTGGCTTGCCGATACCCTGGATAAGCTCCATCATCCCGAAGAAGCCGCCGCAATGCGCCGCGATGGCTTGCTGCTCACGTTGCAAAACAACGCTGCGCAGCAGTGATAAATCAGGAGGCCGTCCGGCCTCCTTTTTTTATGTTTCATCTCCTGCTACAGTCTTTCCAACGTCATCAGGAAATTCACCCGCCAATGTAACGATGTCTTTTCATTAACTTTTTCCCGTACACGCGCAAATTGTCGCGTGGAATAAATCGTTTTTGAAAGGATCGTTTTCATGAACTCGCTTTTGTATGCGCTGATCGAAGCGCTACGCAGTCATCGCTGGCTGCGCATGTTGGCCTGCGCCTTCATCTTTACCTCTGTGGGCAACGGCTTAACCCAGGTCGTCGTTTTTGGTTTGCTGTTACGCTGGCAAGCCCCTGCCTCTTTACTCACTCTTGCCTATTTTTTTGCAACGGTTCCGGGCTTTATCGGTAGCCTGATAGGGGAAAAACTGTGCCAGCGATTTTCTCCAGTCACTTTACTGGTTCTGGCCGAACTGCTGGGTTTACTGGCCCTGCTTTTTCCTCTGTTGGGTATCCAGTATCACAGCATACCGGCGCTACTGGCAGTGCAATCGACTGAAGCTCTGCTGGGCGGAATGATCTGGCCCGCACTTACGCTGCTGTTCAAACGCGGGCTCAAGGAAGCAGAGCTCCCGGCAGCCACCTGCCTTGAGAATGTGATTTTTGCCTCTCAGGTGCTGTTAGGAACCGGGCTCGGTGTCGTATTGTTCCAACAGGTTCCAACGCTCTCTTTGCTGGTGATAGATGCTGCCAGTTTCATGGGATCGCTGCTGATGTTGATGCTTGCCGGGAGAGCCTTCACGGCTCAAGCCATCCCTTCATCCGTAGAGGGTAAACCAGAGACACTGCGCTGGCGGATGCTCACTACGCAACAAAAGCGCAGTCTTCTGCTGTTGCCCGCACTTGCCGCCGTCGGTTCACCGGCAATGGCTCTGCTTCCGGCCCTGGCGCAACAAATCCATCCTGCAGACGCGCCAGGACTTGCCCTGCCTTTGCTCTTCGCCCGTAGCATGGGTCAGCTCTGCGGCCCGATGCTGCTAAAAAGAGACAGCCTCGCGCGCTTTACCGCAAAGAACCGGTTACTGCTGCTCTGCCTGAGCATATTTTTAGTCGCATATGGTGTAGTACCGTTTTTAGCAGGTGGGCAGACGATAGCGCTGGGGATGATCTTTGTTGCTCACCTGGCATCAAATATCGTTTTTGCCGCAGGAACATTTGGTGTACTGAGTCGCTTTCAGGCAGCGCAAATCTCAGCAGCCAGCGGGAAAACCTGGCGTTGGCAAACAATCAGTGCGTCGCTTTTTACCGGCATCGCTGCGCTGGCGGCGGCTGAACTGGGGGCCATTCAGGCGTTGTATCTTGTCTCGGCGGGCGCACTATTTCTTGTTGCCTTCACCCTGATCCATTTCCGTGAATAAGACATAAAAAAACGCCTGCTAAAAAGCAGGCGTTAAAACAGGTCTATAAGACAACATATTGGTGCTTCACTCAACGTTGTGTCCATGGTGTCTGATGAGGCCGAAGCGACATCTGTCAGTGGACGATAAGCACCGTAAACGGCTCTGCGTCATTCCTGAGTTTATGAGGCCCGGAGGCGAGCATAAGAGATGGAATGAGCATCTACCCGGATATTATTGCACGTTACGTGCCAGAGTTGCACCAGAGAGTTGTACGACGCACAACATTTTAAGATAAAAGGAATTTTTTCGGCGCGGCGGATGCGCAAAGGACAAGGAGGGTCAGTAAAACGTTAAGACTGTTGCCTGAGAGCGACAACAACGCGGGACGCATAGAATATTTATTTATTTCAATTGGTTATTCGTCGTCGTTCGGAGACAACCAGAAAGGTGTTGTCGGGAAATGACAACAGAAGCAGAAATAACACACAGAAAACAAAAAACCCCGCCGAAGCGGGGTTCAAAATTGGTCGGCGAGAGAGGATTCGAACCTCCGACCCACTGGTCCCAAACCAGTTGCGCTACCAAGCTGCGCTACTCGCCGAAATACTGCTTTTTTGAATTTTTAGTTCAACTCTTTAAAGTCGTGGTGCGAGGGGGGGGACTTGAACCCCCACGTCCGTAAGAACACTAACACCTGAAGCTAGCGCGTCTACCAATTCCGCCACCTTCGCATTTCACAACTTTTAAATAATGGGGTGGCTAATGGGATTCGAACCCACGACAACTGGAATCACAATCCAGGGCTCTACCAACTGAGCTATAGCCACCACTGCTTTATTCTTTCACGCGGTACTGTCTACACAGACCACCGCAGCTCCAGCACCGGGTAAATGGTGCGCCCGACAGGATTCGAACCTGAGACCTCTGCCTCCGGAGGGCAGCGCTCTATCCAGCTGAGCTACGGGCGCTTAGCGCCGTTGCGGGGCTGGATATTACGGAGGTCTCGGTCTGCTGTCTAGTGCTTTTTTAAAAAAAGATCGCGTTTGGTTATGGTTTGCACATTTTGCCGCTTATTCCTTCACTTTTTGCGTGGAGGCATGGCGTCCAAGCCCAAAGAGCTTATAACCAAGGGTCACGGCGGCCAGGAAGATAACCCCGACAAACAGCGACATGCGGGTATCTTCGTTAAAATACATACCGATTAACACGCAAATCAGGAACGCCATCGTTAAATAGTTCGCCCATGGGAACATAATCGAGCGGAACGGATGGCTGGCAATCGCCTGCTTATGTGCCTGACGGAAGCGCAACTGGCTAATCAGAATAACGAACCACGGAATCATCCCCGGCAGCACGCTGGCGCTATATACATAGACAAACACGCGCTGCGGATTAGGGATGATGTAGTTCAGGCATGAACCGACCAGCAGAATGACGATCGACACGGCCACACCCGCCACGGGCACACCTGAACGGGACACTTTCCCCATCACCGCAGGCAGCTGATTATTTTTCGACAAGGCATAGAGCATACGCCCACAGCTATACATACCGCTGTTACAGCCAGACAGTGCTGCCGTCAGTACCACGAAGTTAATGATCCCGGCCGCGGCGGTGATCCCAATCTTCGCAAAGGTCAGAACAAACGGGCTACCCGTCGTGCCGATCTCATTCCACGGGAAGATGGTCACGATGACAAAGATTGCACCCACATAGAAAATCAGGATACGCCACAGAACCTTGCCTACCGCGCTACGCAAAGTCACCTGAGGGTTTTTCGCTTCACCTGCGGTGATACCAATAAGCTCTACGCCCTGGTAAGACGCAACAACGATACAGAGCGCTGTCAGGAAGCCTTTCCAGCCACCCGCAAAGAAGCCACCATGTTCCGTCAGGTTGCCAAAGCCAATCGAGTGGCCGCCATTACCAATCCCGAAGAAAATCACGCCCAGGCCAACGATAATCATCACAATAATGGTCGTGACCTTAATCATCGCAAACCAGAACTCAATTTCACCATACAGACGTACTGCGGCCAGGTTGGCTAGCGCCACCAGCCCCACAGCGATGAGGGCGGGTATCCATTGCACCATGTCCGGGAACCAGAACTGGACATAGACCCCTATCGCGGTGATCTCTGAGATACCTACCGCCATCCACATAAACCAGTACGACCAGGCCGTGAGATAGCCGAAGAACGGGCTCATATAACGATGCGCATAAACAGCGAATGAACCGGCAACCGGCTCAAGGAAGAGCATTTCGCCCATGGATCGCATGATGAAGAAGACGAACAGTCCGGCGATGATATACGCCAGAAGTACGGAAGGACCTGCCCATTTGAGCGTGCTTGCGGAGCCCATAAACAGGCCCACACCGATAGTGCCGCCCAGCGCTATCAATTCAATATGTCGAGCTTCCAGCCCACGCTGAAGCTCAGGTTTTTTCTCTGCCATAAATCCTCGGTTGTGTTTGCTGTTGCCCGGCTTTTGCCGGTTATTATTTTTGGGTACTGAAATACGGGGGGAATGGTTTCTTAAATTCTGCCAAATGGCAAACGATGCATTAAAAAAATGAATGCATTGCACATAAACACAGCAGTTTTGCAGGGGAGTTGCAGCGCGAATAGCATATCGCGCTACATTCTGATTACATTTTCCCGGAGTAATGCCAGCCGAGATAGCGCAGTAGTCGAATCTGTCGTTTGATACGGGTGGGTTGCGACAACAGGCGGTACAGCCATTCAAGCCCCAGGTTTTGCCACACCTTCGGCGCACGTTTGACATGGTCGGTAAAGACATCATACGTGCCGCCAACGCCCATATAGAGCGCATCCGGATACACCTGGCGACAATCCCGCATCAGGATTTCCTGGCGGGGTGAACCCATCGCGACGGTGACAATCTTCGCGCCGCTGTCGCGCACACGCTCGAACAAGGCCTGCCTTTCTTCCGGTTTGAAATAACCATCCTGGCTACCCACAATGTTAACATTCCACTGGTTACGCAGCTTCAGTTCCGTCTGGGTCAGCACTTCAGGTTTACCACCAATCAGGAAAACAGGCGTTCCCTCTGATCCAGCACGCGCCATCAACGCTTCCCAAAGGTCAGCCCCCGCCACGCGGGAAACATTAGCGCCAGGATACTTTTTACGGATGGAGCGAACCACACTGATCCCGTCAGCATATTTGAACTCGGCGGCTTCAATCAGGCCCCGGACTTCCGCGCTGTCCTCTACCGCCAGTATTTTTTCCGCATTGATGGCCACAAGCGTGCCCGATTTTATCTGCCCGTTAGTGCACAGATAATCCAGTGCGTGTTGCATATCACGCCAGCCAATGAGCTGTAGGCCGCGCAATGCATAAAGCGGCGCGGAAGTTGTGTCAGTCATGATTATCCTTACTCAGACTTGCGAAAGTGTTCTGCTGCCTCTGGGCTCACGCGGGTGAACAAGCCCTGCCCTGTCAAACAGCCAATACAGCAGTTTTGCTAACAGCAAGCAGACGCCAAAAATCGCCATGAAGAAAACGACACGCGAGACAAATGAATCCAGCCCTTCTCGCGCCAGAACGATCATGTTGAAAATGGCCCCAAAACAGAAGCTATGTAAAATCGCCGCTTTGTAGCGATTTATTTCTTCATTCCCACACGTATAAAGCCAGTCAAACCACTTGATAATCAACCCGACAGCAATTGCACCGGGCAGAATAAACCACACTCCCCCCATCACGACCAGGGAGCCAATTAATGTTGGCGAGATAGCCAGACCTGAATGGTTGTTCAGTACTTCCCAGGTAAAGTAGTTCGCCGTATTGAGCACGATGCCCGGCCGGTCCGGCCACAGCCATGTCGGAATAAAGACATAGAAATCACGCACGATGGGCGCTAACCCCTGGAAATCAATTTTATCGTAGTTTTGCAGGAGCAATGCCAGGTTTTCCCATGGCGAGAAGGTATCGCGCGTGAGATACAGGAAAGTATAAAACGCTTCATCACCGCTCACGTTCAACCCGTAACGTTTAAGCGCCAGCCAGAACATGCCGACAATCCCAAACACCCCGGCGGCAGCCAGCATCCACAGGGAGATCCAGCCGCGAATGATGCCGATAAACAGGAAGATGGCAAAGGCAATGATGATGTTAGCGCGTGTCCCCCCCACAATCATGTAGGTCAGCACGCCGAAGGCAACTGTACTGACGAGGAAAAACAGCCAGGCCCTGTAATCCTGACGCAGAAAATAGACCACCAGCATCGCCGGGATGAAGAAGTAGAAGAACCGCTTCAGAGCCACGCCTGAGACTTCAGCCGAGAAAATCTGGCTGTATGACTGCAATCTGAACAGCAAGAAACCGTTATGCATGAAGAAGATGCCCACACTCACGAGAGCAATAATCATCAGCATCACCCAGGTCAGATGCGTCTCAACTCGGTTCATCGTAAACAGTGCACGACGCGGCGCAGCATCTTTCGCAGACCGTAGCCGTGTTTTGTAGGTGACGTAATACACCGCGTAGAAACAGCTCGCAGAAAGTAACGCCTGCATCAAAATTTCAGGGGGAGCAACCCCTACGTCAAACCGGAAAACCAGAACAGCGGTCAGCGGAAAGCCAAAGTAAAAGGTCAGCAGATACAGTAGCGAAAAAAACACATTGAAGTTAAAGCGTACGCGCCGGAATTCGAACCAGGTCAGTACAGCGATGAACATCGCGCTCAGAAGCCAGACCACCAACAAGCCGCTAAATTGCAACTGGGTCATGCCTTGTCTCCTGAAGCGATACGCAGTGCGCGATGCCACGGCGAGAGATAGTTTGGGCTAAAGAAGTCGATGGTATTTTTATCCACCGATGCCAGTTGGCGCTGCGCTTCGCGCACGACTGCCTCATTGAGATCATCTGTCGTAAACAGAACCGGAAGATGCTGTTCTGCCATGTCCTGCCAGAACGGGTTGTCGCGGTTTAGCACGCAAGGTATACCCGCCTGGATCAACAGACACAACGTTCCAATCCCCTGCTGACGAGCAAAGATGAAATACCCCAGGTCGCACTTTCGCAACAGCGTAAGGTAATCATCAAATTCCAGCTTATCGCGGAGAATTTGCAAGTTCTCCACGCTAAACAGTGCAAGACCTGAGGCCCTGACTTCCTGGATATAGGCGTCGTTATTTGCCGGATAACCCATTGGCACGATGACATTGACCGTATCACCAAACTGCTGGTGTACCGCCTTCAGCGCGGCAATATGGTCATTACTGCGATCGCCGGAGTTGCCCACCAGAATCGTCAGCTTGCCCGTACGCTGCGTGTCGTTTGCCATCGCGTTCAGTGCCGGGTTCATCCGGGTCGGGAAATAAAGCAGCTCACCACGCACATCGGGGTGCTGTTTGGCAAAATAATTGAGATCGCCGCGCGTGGCGAAAACACACCCCACCCGGCCCTGCGCCAAACGACGCAATGGGTAAAAAAGGCGGAATTTCCAGCCACGGGAAACTTCATACAGATCCCCGCCCCAGATATGCCAGCTACATTGTGAGGGCTTAATCCCGCCATTCAGCAGCGCCAGCCACAGGCCGGTATTGAACTGCCCATGGAAGAAGAAGCGCTGTTCGCGATTCGCTTTTGCTTTTGTCACCACCGCTTTTGCCAGCGCAGCCTTATCCGGCCAGAAAGTCACGTTTAGCGCCGGGTTCGCCGCGCTCAGGCCATTATCCTGGCCCGCAACCATAAACTCGCGGGCGTCGGCACTGCCGGCAGCCAGCTCATCATTGAAGAACCGCAGAACGGTCTGGTTATGGTGTGGGATATCCGATCCCAGGATGTGAATCAGTGCAGTCATGCGCGTTTACGCCAAAGTAAAAATACGCCGCAACAGGCGGCGAAATAGACAATATAGGTTGCCATATAGGCCTGTGCTGCCCCCAGTGCGCCATGCGCAGGGATCAACCAGTGAGAGAACGCAGTCAGTAGCGAAAACTGGCTGATCTCCGCCAGGATATACAACCGTAGAGACGCTTTGGCGATCACCAGATAGCCGAATACATAAGCGCCCACTTTCAATACGTCACCGACCAGTTGCCAGGCAAAGAGATCGCGCATGGCCGTAAATTTCGCAGAGAACAGCAGCCAGATGGCGACATCGCGCAGCAGCCAGACGCTAAAGCTGGCAACCGCCACGGCCGGTAACACAAAGCGCAGCGAGCGGCCTATCTCACGGGTAATCTCTTGCCGGGAGGCCAGGCGCGATAAGGTTGGCAGCAACCAGACGCTAAAGGAGGCAGTAATAAACTGAAGATAGGCATCCGAAATACTGCTTACCCCCTGCCAGATCCCCACCTCATCCCAGCTGTAATGGGCGGCCAGCAGGTTTCGCATCATCACGTAAGCGACAGGCAACGTGACAGAAGTGATGAGCGCCATCAGGGTAAATTTACCTAACTGTCCCGCTAGCGCCTTATCCCATTGAGGCTTCAGATAATGCAGCGGGATGGTCTTTCTGCGCATCAGCATAAATGCGGCCGGAATGACCACCAGAGCGGGAACCAGAGCCAAACCGAGTAACGCCCCTTCATAACCGCCCAGACGATAGCAGGCATAATAGGCAATCACCCCAATGATACTGCCCAGGATCAGCGCGAGTGCATTTCCGGCAGCATCCCGGAAACCCTTCATCAGTGCCAGCAGCAGGTTTGCCCAGGCAATCCCCATTTGAACCAGTGCAACCAGACGTACCAGTCCCTGGTAATGCGAATGACCAAATAAGCCCTGGCTAATTGGCCCGGCTGCCAGTAAAAACACGACAGCCAGTAGTGTTGAAAACCCCAACACCATGGCTGATGACGTCCCAACCACCGAACGCAATTTTGCAGCATCATCATGATGCTGTGCGACATACTTGGTCACGCCGTTAAAAATGCCCGCACCAGCCAGCACACCAAGCACCGTGACCAGTTGCCGGAAATTACCTGCCAGCCCTACACCTGAAGGGCCATACGAGACAGCCAGCAGCTTGAAGACCAGTAGACCTGCGCCAATTTTTACAAGTGTGGACGCGGCGGTCCACACCGATGCTTTTGCCAGAGACATATCAGCCGAAATAACTCAGGAGGGAATTAATCACCGTGCGCTGGTTTACCGGCGCGAGGTTGTAGAACAGAGGCAAACGAAGCAAACGCTCACTTTCTTTGGTGGTGTAACGATCTTCTCCAGCAAACATACCGAAGGTTTCTCCGGCAGGGCTGGAGTGCAGTGGAATGTAATGGAATACCGCCAGAATCTCAGCTTCTTTAAGGTAAGCAATCAGATTGCTACGATCGTCGTTATCACGCAACTTGATGTAGAACATATGGGCATTGTGAACACACTCTGTCGGGACAGTCGGCAGCTCGATACGCCCGGCATTAGCCAGCGGTTCAAGCGCATCGTAATAGTTTTGCCACAGCGCCAGGCGTTGCTGATTAATACGTTCAGCCGCTTCCAACTGCGCCCACAGATAAGCGGCTTGCAGGTCCGCCATCAGGTAGCTTGAGCCAATGTCGCGCCAGGTGTACTTATCCACCTGTCCACGGAAAAACTGACTGCGGTTCGTCCCTTTTTCGCGGATCACCTCAGCACGCTCCACCAGCGTACGATCGTTAATCAGTGTCGCACCGCCTTCACCTCCGGCGGTGTAGTTCTTGGTTTCATGGAAACTAAAGCAGCCAATATGGCCAATCGTCCCCAGAGCACGCCCTTTATAGGTCGACATCACACCCTGCGCGGCATCTTCGACCACGAACAGGTTATGCTTTTTCGCGAGTGCCATAATGGTATCCATCTCGCAGGCCACGCCCGCATAATGAACCGGCACAATTGCCCGTGTTTTATCGGTAATTGCCGCTTCAATCAGCGTTTCATCGATGTTCATGGTATCCGGGCGGATATCGACAAACACGATTTTAGCCCCACGCAGAACAAAGGCGTTCGCCGTAGAAACAAAGGTATAGCTTGGCATGATCACTTCATCGCCCGGCTGGATATCCAGCAGCAGGGCAGCCATCTCCAGTGACGCCGTACAGGATGGCGTCAGCAGCACCTTAGCACTGTGAAAACGTTGCTCCATCCACTGTTGGCAGCGACGGGTAAAACCACCATCACCACAAAGCTTGCCGCTGCCCATCGCAGACTGCATATAGTCGAGCTCAGTGCCCACAACGGGAGGCGCATTAAATGGAATCATCTTGTCACCTGTATAACCAGTAAGCGGTGGCGTCAACGTTGGCCCCACTCGCAATATAACGTTTAAGCGCGGCAATATTCCCCGCCTGGGTTGCCACCCGCAGAGTCGAAAGCTGCTGTTGCTCCGCCCAGTACAACGCTGCCTGCATGAGTTTTTCCCCCATGCCTCGCCCCGCCAATAAGCCAATACGGCCTTCGCTCTCATTGAGCTTACGCAGAGAGACAAACCCCTGAATCTGACCTACTGTGCCGCGAAAAATCAGACAAATATGATCAAACGTGCCTTTTATCGCATTCTCGATCCACTGGGCATAAAAGCGACCGCTGTCATCAGGCGCATACCAGGGCGCACGAAAACGGCTCTGCGCAAATGCCTGGGCTGCCATCTGGCGCAGTTCAGGTATATCCTGCTCCGTAGCAATTTCTGCGCCAGGTGCATCCTGATGGGTGACACAAATGGCAAGATCGACCTCACCTTCAACCAGTTGAAATCCGTGTTTTTGAAGCGCATCTAGCCAGTCAGTGCGTGTCGCCGGGATCTTGGCCTGCAAGCGTTGCCAGGGGGTGAAGTCCGACTCTGATAGCGCTGGTGCATCATTGCGCAGGCGTAAGATCGCTGAAGGCAGACCGAAAAAAGAACTTTCCCAGTGAAGAGGTTCAACGACGCCATTGAGATCACTCAACGCCACACGCCTTTTGTATCAACAACATAGTGTTGAGTAACGGCATCACCAGAGGTTGCTTTGAACTCTCTGTGATCCACCAGTAAGACCAGAATATCCGCTGTCGCCAGGGCGTTATTTAACGCCGTCAGTGTACAGCGGCCTGTCAGCTTGGCAGGTAATTCATGAATGTTCGGCTCTACAACCAGCGTTTCACCGCTGTGCCAGTCGGTAATCATCTGCACAATTTCCATTGCAGGACTTTCACGCAGGTCATCGATGTTCGGTTTGAACGCCAGGCCAAAGCAGGCAATTTTCAGTTCGTTTGCGCGTTTACCGCTCTCTGCCAGGCAGTCCGCCACCGTGGTTTTCACCTGATTCAAAACCCAGTGCGGTTTGCTGTCATTTACTTCACGCGCGGTGCGGATCAAACGCGCCTGTTCCGGGTTCTGTGCAACGATAAACCACGGGTCGACGGCGATACAGTGACCACCTACGCCCGGCCCGGGCTGGAGAATGTTTACGCGCGGATGGCGATTTGCGAGGCGAATCAATTCCCAGACGTTAATTCCCTGATCGGCGCAAATCAGTGACAGCTCGTTCGCGAAAGCAATGTTCACGTCACGGAAACTGTTCTCCGTCAGTTTGCACATTTCAGCGGTGCGGGAGTTCGTCACCACACATTCACCCTGCAAGAAAATCTTATACAGCTCACTGGCGCGCGCGGAGCAGGATGGCGTCATACCACCAATCACGCGATCGTTTTTAATCAACTCAACCATAACCTGCCCTGGAAGCACGCGCTCCGGGCAGTACGCGATATTGATATCCGCCTGTTCCCCCACCTGCTGTGGGAAACTTAAATCAGGACGCGCCTCTGCCAGCCACTGAGCCATCAGCTCCGTCGCGCCAACGGGAGAGGTGGATTCCAGAATCACCAGCGCCCCCTTTTTCAGTACAGGCGCAATGGATTTTGCCGCTGCCTCGACATAAACCATGTCGGGTTCATGTTCACCTTTAAACGGTGTCGGGACAGCAATCAAAAAGGCATCAGCTTCAACTGGGGTGGTACTGGCTCTCAGAAACCCACCCTCAACAGCCTGTTTGACTACGCTGCCAAGATCCGGCTCCACGATGTGGATTTCGCCACGGTTGATGGTCTCCACCGCACGCGGATTAATGTCCACACCGACAACCTGTTTTTGACGAGAGGCGAAGGCTGCCGCAGTGGGCAGACCAATGTAGCCAAGACCAATGACAGAGATGGTAGTAAAACTCATAGCGATACCTGATTGTGTTTTAGCGCGTGCAAAATACGGCCGCAAGCCAGCCCATCGCCGTAAGGGTTATGAGCGCGGCTCATTGCCTGGTATTCTTCGTCATTGTGCAGTAAGCGCGTAACCTCTTCGATGATGCGGCTCGTCTCCGTTCCCACCAGACGAACCGTGCCAGCGTCTACCGCTTCAGGACGTTCAGTGGTTTCACGCATCACCAGTACGGGCTTACCAAGCGACGGCGCTTCTTCCTGAATACCACCGGAGTCGGTCAAAATTAACCAGGCGTGGTTCATCAACCAGACAAACGGCATGTAATCCTGCGGTTCGATCAGGTGTACGTTTTCCACGTGGCCCAGGATACGGTTAACCGGCTCACTGACGTTCGGATTGAGGTGTACCGGATAGACAATCTGCACATCATCATTTTGCGCGGCGATCTCTGCCAGAGCATGACAGATGTTTTCAAACCCGCTGCCAAAGCTTTCACGGCGGTGGCCCGTCACCAGAATCGTCTTCTTACCGTTAGTCAAAAACGGATAACGTTCAGTGAGCTGACTTTGCAGGCTATCATTCGCCAGCACGCGGTCCCGTACCCAAATCAGGGCGTCAATCACGGTGTTTCCGGTGACCACAATTTTGCTGTCAGCAATGTTTTCACGCAGTAAGTTCTGACGTGAATTTTCCGTTGGTGCGAAATGATACATCGCCAGATGCCCGGTGAGTGTACGGTTTGCCTCTTCCGGCCACGGAGAGTAAAGATTTCCGGTGCGTAGCCCTGCTTCAACATGGCCAACCGGGATACGTTGATAAAATGCGGCCAGGCTGGTCGCGACGGTCGTGGTGGTGTCACCATGCACCAGCACGACATCCGGCTTGAACGACTCCAGAATCGGCTTAAGCCCTTCCAGAATCCGACACGTAATTTCAGTCAATCCTTGACCCGGTTTCATAATATTCAGATCGTAATCCGGGACGATAGAAAAGAGAGTTAAGACCTGATCAAGCATCTCCCGATGCTGGGCTGTGACACAAACCTTTGCCTCAAAATCAGGATCGCTGGCCAACGCATGAACCAGAGGAGCCATTTTGATGGCCTCCGGTCTGGTTCCAAATACGGTAAGTACTTTCACATCAATTCTCTTCGATTAGCCGATGAAGGCCATCAGCCTTCATCGTAGACAGCCTTCTTAATTCACACGGCGTCGTGATAACGCCACTCCTGCGCCAATCAGCACGCCAACAATTCCCCACATAATCATCAGGAATGCTCGACGTGGACTATCGCGTTTTACTGGTTCTTCAGGCGTTCTCAAATAACGATAAGTCTGAAAACGTGGATCCAGTGTTGGACCCACATTCAGGGTATTGAGCATCGCGCGATTCTGATCGTAGTCGAGATCAAAATCTGGCCCAACTGCCTGTAGGTTTTCCAGGCGTGCCTGTAACATCGGCCGCCCAAGCAGGAACATCTCAGAATCAGGGAGTTCATCAGCCGGAACGTCCGTCTCGCTACGCGAAATATTGCGTTGTTCCGCAATTTTCAGCGCCTGTTCGATATTGTGTACCCGGCGGGCAAAAATGGCTTTTGCAACCTCTTCCTGGCGTTTTACCTGCGCTTTCGTCTGGATCGTACGCGCTGCCCACGCGCCTTTCAGTTCGTCATTCAGATGGCTTGCCGCTCGCTGGCTGGCAAACGCCACATACTGACGCAACAGGTTATTGGCATCGGTTGCCGTTTCCGCCACCAGCTTCACACTATCATTCACGTTACGCACAGCATCACCAGGCATAAACTGGATATTATTAATCATGTCATCCAGTAGCGCGGCATCCACTTTGCTGTTACCAACCATGCGCTGCTTGTAGTAATCCGTCTGGGACCAAAAGTCGCGGCGCGTGTCCCAGGAGGCCAGTTGCATAACAAACTCTTTATACGCCTCATCCATCACGGAGAGTTGATCAGCAGGTGTGAGGTTTGCCTTCACATCCAGATTACGCAAAAACTGCTGCTGCGAATAAAAACCGCCGAGCATGTTAACCGTTGGTCTGTCAGTGATAGCCGTTGCACTCCACTCTTGTTTCGCAAAAAAAGTATACGCCAGCGCGACCAGCGCGAATCCTAATGCGACACCTGCAATCCACAGCTTGCCGGCCCATAAAACGCGAAACAAGCCTCGGATATCCAGCTCATTCTCGGTCATCACTGATTTAGTTTCCGCCAACGGTTGAGTCATCACGATCCCGGTTTACTTAGTTAATGTTGGATTATTGCCACTGTTTCTACGCATTTTGCGTTTCAGGCGTTTAATGAAACGAGCCACTTTCCATGCTCGTTTTATGCAGTATCCGTACAAGAAAAATGCAGGCAAGAACAATACCAACATTACCCACTCCGGGACAAAATGAGAATATTCTGCCGCAACCCCAATACCTGCCAGAACAGCTGCAGCAAGGGTGATAAGCACAAATGCCTGACGCGACGTAAAACCTGCGCGCATAATAAGGTGATGAATATGCTGACGGTCCGGCGAGAAAGGACTCATCCCTTTACGCAAGCGGCGGTACATAATCGCAACCATATCCATCAGCGGAATGGCGATGATCCACAACGCGGTTACCGGACTGATGGGATGTGTCTTACCCTGAGTTGTTTCCAGCAAAATCCAGATAACAGTAAAGCCGATCAGAGTACTCCCCGCATCACCCATAAACACTTTGTAGCGACGTCCGAGCACACCGAGGTTGAGGCAAATATAAGGCAAGATTGCGGCGATCATCGCGAAACACCACATGGCAAGGCTCGTCTGGCCATCAAACCAAAGAATGATCCCGATGGCGGCAAAGGAAACAGATGAGAGACCGCCCAGTAAGCCGTCAATTCCATCGACCATGTTGAACGCATTAATCGCGGCCCACACGGCAAACAACGTCAGGAAATAGCCGAAAGGACCAAGAACCAGCTCCCAGGTCCCAAAAATGTAACCCAGACTGCTTAAATACAGGTTTCCCAGCACCATCATGATGACGCCAATAACCGCCTGCACCAATGCCCTGATTTTTACGCTGATATCAAATCGATCGTCGAGAGCACCCACCAACACGAGTACACCTGCACATGACAGGTACAGTGCTGCATGCGGAATATAGTAATCCGCAATGCCAAACGTGAAGCAGATACCGGCGTAAACGGAGATACCACCAACCAGTGGAATCAACCCCTGATGGCGTTTACGAAAGTTGGGTTTGTCTACCAACCCAATCGTTTTGGCCACCTTACGCGCAAGGAATAAAAAGCAGGCGGTAAACAGAAAAATACTGATTAATTCAGTAACCGCAGTGAGTAGATTCACAATCAATGCTCTCAACAAATGTTAATTACGGAAGTATAACCATGAAGCTTTAGGTCCAGAAGGATTAAAACAGGGCTTTCACATCCAGACTGCATACATTTCAATCAATTAATAACGAGGATGCAAGAGCCAAAATTGAGTATCTTCGGTAATAGCGTATAGGCCATAAAAGAAAAACGCCACGTAAAAACGTGGCGTTTGCGGGGTTTATTTCTGTTACGAGCGCTTCATCATGTCGAAGAAATCGTCGTTAGTTTTGGTCATCGCTAGCTTGTTAATGAGGAACTCCATCGCATCGATTTCGCCCATTGGGTGAATGATTTTGCGCAGGATCCACATTTTTTGCAGTTCTTCTTGCGTAGTGAGCAGCTCTTCTTTACGCGTACCGGAACGGTTGTAATCGATAGCAGGGAAGACGCGTTTTTCAGCAATTTTACGAGAGAGGTGCAGTTCCATGTTACCTGTACCTTTAAACTCTTCGTAAATAACCTCATCCATCTTGGAACCGGTGTCGATCAGCGCGGTTGCAATGATGGTCAGGCTGCCGCCCTCTTCCACGTTACGTGCAGCACCGAAGAAGCGTTTTGGACGATGCAGAGCATTCGCATCCACACCACCTGTCAATACTTTACCGGAAGCTGGAACCACGGTGTTGTAGGCACGCGCCAGACGAGTGATGGAGTCGAGCAGAATGATCACGTCTTTCTTGTGCTCAACCAGACGCTTCGCCTTCTCGATAACCATTTCGGCGACCTGAACGTGACGAGAAGCTGGTTCGTCAAAGGTAGACGCAACCACTTCACCTTTCACCAGACGCTGCATCTCGGTCACTTCTTCCGGACGTTCGTCAATCAGGAGAACCATCAACACGCAATCAGGGTGGTTGTAAGCAATGCTCTGTGCAATATTTTGCAGCAGCATCGTTTTACCCGCTTTCGGCGGCGCAACAATCAAACCACGCTGACCGCGACCAATTGGAGACGCCAGATCCAGAACGCGAGCGGTTAAGTCTTCGGTAGAACCGTTACCACGCTCCATGCGCAGACGCGAATTTGCGTGCAGCGGCGTTAAGTTTTCAAACAGGATCTTATTGCGCGAGTTTTCTGGTTTGTCGTAGTTAACTTCGTTAACTTTCAACAGCGCAAAGTAGCGTTCACCCTCTTTTGGAGGACGAATCTTACCTGAAATGGTGTCACCAGTGCGGAGGTTGAAACGGCGGATTTGGCTGGGGGATACGTAGATGTCGTCAGGGCCGGCGAGGTAGGAGCTGTCTGCAGAGCGGAGGAAACCAAATCCGTCTTGCAATATCTCCAACACACCGTCGCCAAAGATATCTTCGCCACTCTTAGCGTGCTGCTTCAGGATGGCAAAAATGATGTCCTGCTTGCGCATACGAGCCTGGTTTTCCAGGCCCATATTTTCGCCGAGAGTGATCAGCTCAGAAACCGGCGTATTCTTTAATTCGGTAAGATTCATAATGGTGTGGGTTCTTAAACTCGGGGTAATTCTCGAACTTAATGTTGTGAATGGTATGGCAGGGTCATCCATGCCTGTTAGCGGCCATCAACTCATGTCTGTTCGCTGTCTGGTCACAGGGAAAGAACGCAGATCTGAAACGACAAGACGGATTGAGTGACAAGCCCGGAATCTAGCAACTTCACGCACTGTTTTTGTCTACAACGGGAAGTATCGGGTAAAACAAGATTCAAACAACAAGGTATGTTTAAAACGAAGTCATAGCTAACTTAGCACGACTAAAGCCGGGCGTCCAGAGATCCACACAATTTTGGAACTCTGGACGCTCAGCCGAGAAACCTTACGCCAGATTAGCGTCCAGGAACTCTTTCAACTGACCTTTGGACAGTGCGCCCACTTTGGTCGCCGCCACTTCGCCGTTTTTAAACAGCAGCAGGGTTGGGATGCCACGGATGCCGTATTTCGGCGCTGTGCCCGGGTTCTGGTCGATATTCAGCTTGGCAACGGTAAGTTTGCCCTGATATTCGTCAGCGATTTCATCCAGAATCGGGGCGATCATTTTGCAAGGACCACACCATTCAGCCCAAAAATCGACGAGGATCAGCCCGTCAGCCTTAAGTACGTCCGTGTCAAAACTGTCGTCAGTCAGGTGAATAATTTTATCGCTCATATATAACTCCACAGGAATAAGCCTGGCATGTTGATTTCGCATCAATCAACGACGTGTTGATGTAGCATTAACCAACTAAAGGTTGACTTTATTTCACCGGATACGCTTTCGTAAAGCAATAGTAAGCTGATATTCTACCACACTATGAGCAAAACACATTTAACAGAACAGAAGTTTTCCGACTTCGCCCTGCACGCAAAAGTGATTGAAGCCCTTGAAACTAAAGGGTTTCATAACTGTACGCCCATTCAGGCTCTCGCACTGCCGCTGACGCTGGCAGGTCGTGACGTTGCAGGGCAGGCGCAAACCGGTACTGGCAAAACGATGGCGTTTTTAACGTCAACGTTTCATTATTTACTTTCTCACCCAGCGATTGCTGACCGCAAAGTTAACCAGCCGCGCGCGCTCATTATGGCCCCGACGCGAGAACTGGCGGTACAGATCCATGCAGACGCTGAACCGCTAGCCCAAGCCACCGGCCTGAAACTCGGCTTGGCTTATGGCGGCGACGGTTATGATAAGCAGTTGAAAGTGCTGGAAAGCGGTGTGGATATTCTGATCGGTACAACCGGTCGTCTTATCGACTACGCCAAGCAAAACCACATTAACCTGGGCGCAATTCAGGTCGTGGTGCTGGATGAAGCCGATCGTATGTACGATCTGGGCTTTATCAAAGATATCCGTTGGTTGTTCCGTCGTATGCCGCCGGCAAACCAGCGCCTGAACATGCTGTTCTCTGCAACCCTTTCCTGGCGCGTTCGCGAACTGGCGTTCGAACAAATGAACAACGCTGAGTACGTGGAAGTCGAGCCGGAACAGAAAACCGGTCATCGCATTAAAGAAGAGCTCTTCTACCCTTCCAACGAAGAGAAAATGCGTCTGCTGCAAACGTTGATCGAAGAAGAGTGGCCAGACCGTGCCATCATCTTTGCCAATACCAAGCACCGCTGTGAAGATATCTGGGGCCATCTGGCTGCAGATGGACATCGCGTAGGCCTCCTGACTGGCGACGTTGCGCAGAAAAAACGTCTGCGTATTCTGGAAGAATTTACCCGTGGCGATCTGGATATTCTCGTCGCAACAGACGTTGCTGCGCGTGGCCTGCATATTCCTGCAGTAACACACGTCTTCAACTACGATCTGCCGGATGACTGCGAAGATTACGTACACCGTATTGGTCGTACCGGTCGTGCTGGCGCGAGCGGGCACTCCATCAGCCTGGCATGTGAAGAATATGCGCTGAATCTGCCCGCTATCGAGACATACATCGGTCACTCTATCCCGGTGAGCAAATACAACCAGGAAGCGCTGTTAAGCGAACTGCCGCCGCCGAAGCGCCTTACCCGCGCCCGCTCCGGCAATGGTCCGCGCCGCTCCGGTGCACCGCGTAATCGTCGTCGTTCAGGTTAAGAAGATATGCTCAGTTCCACCTCGCTCTACGCAGCTATTGATTTAGGTTCGAATAGTTTTCATATGCTGGTTGTGCGCGAGGTGGCGGGAAGTATACAGACGCTGACGCGCATCAAGCGCAAGGTCCGCCTGGCGGCGGGCCTGAGCAGCGATAATCACCTCTCTCCTGAAGCCATGGAACGTGGCTGGCAATGTTTACGTCTTTTTGCCGAACGCTTGCAGGATATCCCTCATAATCAAATCCGTGTTGTTGCAACGGCCACTCTACGTCTGGCAGTCAACGCAGGGGATTTTATTGCCAAAGCACAAGAGATTCTGGGCTGTCCGGTACAGGTGATCAGCGGTGAGGAAGAAGCCAGGCTCATCTACCAGGGGGTTGCGCACACCACCGGAGGTGATGATCGCCGTCTGGTTGTCGATATCGGCGGAGCCAGTACCGAACTGGTAACGGGTACAGGTGCACAGGCCACATCACTGTTCAGTCTGTCGATGGGCTGCGTAACCTGGCTTGAGCGCTATTTCACTGACCGAAATCTGGGCAAAGAAAACTTCGATGAAGCAGAGAATGCCGCACGAGCAGTACTACGCCCGGTGATGGATGAGCTACGCTATCACGGCTGGAAAGTCTGTGTTGGGGCATCAGGAACCGTACAGGCGTTGCAGGAAATCATGATGGCGCAAGGGATGGATGAGCGCATCACGCTTACCAAACTTCAGCAGCTTAAACAGCGCGCCATCCAGTGTGGACGTCTTGAAGAGCTTGAAATTGAAGGCTTGACGCTGGAACGCGCGCTGGTTTTCCCTAGCGGGCTCGCCATATTGATCGCCATTTTCACCGAGCTAAACATCCAGTGCATGACACTGGCTGGCGGAGCACTGCGTGAAGGTCTGGTCTACGGTATGCTACATCTGTCCGTTGATCAGGATATTCGTAGCCGCACGCTGCGTAATGTCCAGCGCCGTTTTATCGTCGATACCGATCAGGCACAACGTGTAGCACAGTTGGCATCACTCTTTGCCGATCAAGTTGAGGGAAGCTGGGCGCTAGAACCACTGAGCCGTGATTTGCTGCTCAGCGCCTGCGCATTGCATGAAGTCGGTCTGAGTATTGATTTTAAGCACGCCCCCACTCACGCAGCCTATCTGGTTCGTAATCTTGATTTGCCAGGATATACACCAGCACAGAAAAAACTTCTGGCGACCTTGCTGCTTAACCAGACCAGCACCGTCGATCTCTCTTCCTTGCATCAGCAAAATGCTGTGCCACCACGCGTTGCCGAGCATATGTGTCGATTGTTGCGCCTGGCGATTCTGTTTGCCAGCCGTCGTCGGGACGATCTCCTGCCAGACATTACTCTGGTTGCAGAGAACGAGGCACTGACGCTAACGCTGCCTGAAAACTGGCTAGATAATCACCCACTGGGTGCGGAACTGATTGAGCAGGAGTGCCAGTGGCAAAGCTATGTCCACTGGACGCTGAATATCAAATAACGTACCGGGAACATTCGCCGGGCAAGCATAACCCCGCCCGGCAACACACCCTTATTTCTCTTTAGCCTTCGCCAGCATCGCGCGGATATTCGCCACATTCGCCTGCCCTTTGTGCATCCGCTCTTCAGCCGTGATCACTTTACGCTCTTGCTCCCAGAGCAGATCATCCTGTGGTAATTCCAGCAGGAATCGGCTCGGCTCAGGGCGAACCAGTTCACCATACTGACGACGCTCTTTGCACAGGGTGAAAATCAGCTCTTTCTGCGCGCGGGTAATGCCGACATAAGCCAGGCGGCGCTCTTCATCGACATTATCTTCATCAATGCTGCTCTGGTGTGGCAACAGGCCCTCTTCCATTCCCACCAAATAGACGTATGGAAACTCCAGACCTTTAGAGGCATGGAGCGTCATCAACTGAACCTGATCAGCCTCTTCTTCACTTTCGCCACGCTCCATCATATCGCGCAGCGTAAAGCGGGTAACAACCTGGGTCAGCGTCATCGGCTCATCTATCTCAGAACCTTCCAGCATCTCCGTCATCCAGCTAAACAGCTGATTGACGTTTTTCATACGCATTTCGGCTGCTTTAGGGCTGGCAGAGGTTTCGTACAACCAGGATTCATAGTCGATGCCGTGGATCAGGTCACGTACCGCCGCAACAGGCTCGCGCTCGGCCAGGCGCTGCACCTCACCAAGCCACTGCGTAAAACGGGTTAAAGATTCATACCCACGCCCAGTCAGCGTCTGGCTTAACCCCATATCGAAACTGGCAGTGAAGAGGCTTTTGTTACGGGTCATCGCCCATTCGCCCAGTTTTTGCAGCGTTGCAGGGCCTATTTCCCGCTTTGGCGTATTCACGATACGCAAAAATGCACTGTCATCATCCGGGTTGGTGAGTACACGCAAATAGGCCAGCAAGTCTTTGATTTCAGGCCGGGAGAAAAACGATGTTCCACCTGAAATTTTGTACGGAATGCGGTTTTGCATCAGCATCTTTTCAAAGACGCGGGACTGGTGGTTACCGCGATACAGGATCGCGTAATCCTTATAGTCGGTTTTATTGACGAAATGATGGGCAATCAGTTCGCCAGTCACGCGTTCTGCTTCGTGATCTTCGTTATTGGCACTGAGTACCTTCAGCTCCTTGCCGTATCCCAGCTCAGAGAAAAGACGTTTTTCGAACACGTGCGGGTTATTGGCAATCAGGATATTCGCCGCTTTCAAAATACGCCCGGATGAACGATAGTTCTGCTCCAGCTTAATCACCTGAAGTGCCGGAAAATCTTTGCTCAGCAGTACCAGATTTTGCGGGCGAGCACCACGCCAGGAGTAAATCGACTGGTCATCATCCCCCACCACGGTGAAACGTGCACGTTGCCCCACCAACAGCTTAACCAGTTCGTACTGGCTGGTGTTGGTATCCTGATATTCATCCACCAGCAGATAGCGAATTTTGTTCTGCCAGCGTTCGCGTACCTCTTCATTACGTTGTAGCAGAAGCGTAGGCAGCAGGATCAGGTCGTCAAAATCCAGGACGTTACAGGCTTTCAGGTGCGCATCATACAAACCGTAGCAATGCGCGAAGATCCTGTCGCGCTCGCCCTTCGCACTCGCGGCAGCCTGTGTGGGTGTCATTAGATCGTTTTTCCAGTTGGAGATCGTCGAGATCAGCTGCTGAAGCACCACCTTATCGTCTTCGATCAACCCCTCTGTTAACTCTTTGAGCAACGCCGTCTGATCGGTGTCATCGAACAGTGAGAAGTTCGATTTCATCCCCAGGGCGGCATATTCGCGTTTGATGATATCCAGGCCCAGTGTATGAAACGTGGAGATCATCAACCCACGCGCTTCTTTGCGCCCGAGAGTTTGACCTACACGCTCTTTCATCTCGCGCGCGGCTTTATTGGTAAAGGTGACCGCTGCAATATGGCGAGCCTGATAGCCACAGCCTCGAATTAAGTGCGCGATTTTATTGGTAATAACACGTGTTTTACCGGAGCCAGCCCCTGCCAGCACCAGGCAAGGTCCAGTAACGAATTCGACCGCTTGTTGTTGTCCAGGGTTTAAACGCATGGGAATATTGCTCAATCTTCGAACGGGGTGTGGATTGTAGCAGAAAGCCGGACGCAGATTTACCGGCTAATGATAAAGTGAGAAAAACGCGTTTAATCCTGAGAGCAGAACCATGGTAAAGACCGCAGCAGCCCTGCACATTCTTGTAAAAGAAGAAAAACTGGCGCAGGAGATCCTCGCGAAGCTGGAACGAGGGATCAGTTTTGATCATCTGGCTAAACGTTACTCGAAATGCCCATCGGGGCGTAACGGTGGTGATTTGGGCGAATTTAAACAGGGCGCAATGGTCGGCCCCTTTGATCAGGCAGTGTTTAGTTGCCCACTTCTGAAACCCTACGGCCCTGTCAAAACCAAGTTCGGTTACCACATCATTAAGGTGCTGTATCGCCGCTGACGCATGCTACTATTGCGCCCTGATTTATCTCAACCTCATTTCAAGGCGCGATCATGGCGAAAACAGCGGCAGCAATGCACATCCTGGTTAAAGAAGAGAAACTGGCCCTCGACCTGCTGGAACAGATTAAAAACGGCGGTGATTTCGAGAAGCTGGCGAAAAAACATTCCACTTGCCCGTCTGGTAAAAAAGGCGGTCACTTAGGTGAATTCCGTCAGGGCCAGATGGTTCCGGCGTTTGATAAAGTGGTGTTCTCTTGCCCGGTGCTGGAACCAACCGGCCCGCTGCATACCCAGTTCGGCTACCACATCATTAAAGTGCTGTACCGTAACTAAGCAAAAAGGCCTTCTCACTGAGAAGGCCTTTTCTATTTTCATCCTCTCTCAACGCGAGAGGGATGGAGTGAGGACATTCGTCCCCACCGGTCAGTCTTACCCTGCTACTGCGATACGTTTCATATCGGTCATGTAGCCACGCAGTTTGTGGCCCACGCTTTCAATAGCATGGCTGCGAATCGTTTCATTCACATCACGCAGCTGCGCGTTATCGACTGCACCTTCCGCAATCGCTTTGCCCAGATCGCCCGCTTGCAGGGTGGTCATGAACTCTTTCAGCAGCGGCACACATGCGTAAGAGAACAGGTAGTTACCGTATTCAGCAGTATCTGAGATAACCACGTTCATTTCGTACAGACGCTTACGGGCAATGGTGTTCGCAATCAGTGGCAGTTCGTGCAGTGATTCATAGTAAGCAGACTCTTCAATAATGCCGGAATCAACCATGGTTTCGAATGCCAGCTCAACGCCCGCTTTCACCATCGCGATCATCAGCACGCCTTTATCGAAGTACTCTTGCTCGCTGATTTTACCGTCAAACTGTGCGGCGGTTTCAAACGCGGTTTTACCGGTTTCTTCGCGCCAGGTCAGCAGTTTCTTATCGTCATTTGCCCAGTCAGCCATCATCCCGGAGGAGAATTCACCGGAGATGATATCGTCCATATGTTTCTGGAACAGTGGAGCCATGATCTCTTTCAGTTGTTCAGACAGCGCATAAGCGCGCAGTTTCGCTGGGTTGGACAGACGATCCATCATCAGCGTGATGCCACCCTGTTTCAGCGCTTCGGTGATGGTTTCCCAGCCGAACTGAATCAGTTTTTCTGCATATGCCGGGTCTGTCCCTTCTTCCACCAGCTTGTCGAAGCACAGCAGAGAACCTGCCTGCAACATGCCACACAGGATGGTCTGCTCGCCCATCAGGTCAGATTTCACTTCGGCAACGAAGGATGATTCCAGAACACCCGCGCGGTGACCACCCGTTGCAGCAGCCCAGGCTTTGGCAATCGCCATCCCTTCGCCTTTCGGATCGTTTTCCGGGTGAACGGCAATCAGCGTTGGAACACCGAAACCACGTTTGTATTCTTCACGAACTTCAGTACCAGGGCATTTTGGCGCAACCATCACCACGGTGATGTCTTTACGGATCTGCTCGCCGACTTCCACAATGTTGAAACCGTGAGAGTAGCCCAGCGCTGCACCGTCTTTCATCAGCGGCTGAACGGAACGCACAACGTCAGAGTGCTGTTTGTCTGGCGTCAGGTTAACCACCAGATCAGCCTGTGGGATCAGCTCTTCGTAGGTCCCTACTTTGAAGCCGTTTTCAGTGGCTTTACGCCAGGAAGCACGCTTCTCAGCAATCGCTTCTTTACGCAGAGCGTAGGAGATATCCAGACCAGAATCACGCATGTTCAGACCCTGGTTCAGGCCCTGAGCGCCACAGCCAACGATGACCACTTTTTTACCCTGAAGGTAGCTTGCGCCATCAGCAAATTCGTCGCGCGCCATGAAGCGACATTTGCCCAACTGAGCCAGCTGCTGGCGCAGGTTCAACGTATTAAAGTAGTTAGCCATGGGTGATACCTCGTGATGTTGTGTCGTGCTTATTGTTCGGTTCGCTTATGCGAGAATGAACTTACTATATGACAGGAAATTTATTGCGGAAATTGATATATTCACAACGTCACGTTGCAATTTATGCAATATAAAACGGTGGGGTGGAATCGGTGGATTTACGCGATCTAAAAATGTTTCTGCATCTGACGGAAAGCCGTCACTTTGGCCGCAGCGCCCGGGCGATGCACGTCAGCCCTTCAACACTTTCTCGCCAGATCCAGCGTCTGGAAGAGGATCTCGGCCAGCCGTTATTCGTCCGCGACAACCGCACCGTAACCCTCACAGAAGCCGGTGAAGAACTTCGCACTTTCGCCCAGCAAACCCTGCTGCAATACCAGCAGTTACGTCACACCATCGACCAGCAGGGTCCCTCGCTCTCTGGCGAACTCCATATTTTCTGTTCAGTCACCGCCGCCTACAGCCACCTGCCGCCGATTCTTGACCGCTTTCGTGCCGAGCATCCCTCCGTGGAAATCAAACTCACCACCGGTGATGCTGCCGATGCGATGGAAAAAGTCGTGACGGGTGAAGCGGATCTCGCCATTGCGGGGAAACCGGAAACGCTGCCGGGCGCAGTGGCATTTTCAATGCTGGAAAACCTGGCGGTAGTGTTGATCGCACCGGCTCTGCCTTGCCCGGTACGCAATCAGGTCTCTGTAGAAAAACCAGACTGGTCAACCGTGCCTTTTATCATGGCCGACCAGGGGCCTGTTCGCCGTCGAATTGAGCTGTGGTTCCGTCGCCAGAAAATCAGTAATCCATCCATCTACGCCACCGTGGGAGGCCATGAGGCGATAGTATCAATGGTCGCACTCGGCTGCGGCGTGGCGCTGCTGCCAGAAGTCGTGCTGGAAAATAGCCCTGAACCGGTGCGCAATCGTGTGATGATACTGGATCGCAGCGACGAAAAAACACCGTTTGAGCTTGGTGTGTGCGCACAAAAAAAGCGGCTACAGGAGCCGCTTATTGACGCATTCTGGCAAATCCTGCCAAATCACTAACCCGCAAGAAAGAACCTGAATGCCGGGTTATGAGTCTCATCGTGACAATCATAGCCCAGCTCGTTCAGCCGCGTTTCAAAATCCGGTTCGTGTTCACCCAGTTCGAAAGCTGCCAGCACGCGACCGTAATCCGTACCGTGGCTACGGTAGTGGAACAGAGAGATGTTCCAGTGCGTGCCCAGCGTATGCAGGAACTTAAGCAATGCACCCGGTGATTCCGGGAACTCAAAGCTGAACAAACGTTCCTGTAACGGTTTCGACGGACGCCCACCCACCATGTAGCGGACATGGAGCTTCGCCATTTCATCGTCAGACAGATCCACCACGCTGTAACCGCCTTCGTGCAGTAAGCTGAGGATCTCTTTACGCTCTTCCAGACCACGGCTCAGGCGCACACCGACAAAAATGCAGGCATCTTTAGCATCGGCAAACCGGTAGTTAAACTCCGTCACCGAACGCCCACCCAGCAACTGGCAGAATTTCAGGAAACTGCCCTTCTCTTCAGGGATGGTCACGGCCAACAACGCTTCACGCTGCTCGCCCAGCTCGCAACGCTCTGAAACGTAACGCAGACCATGGAAATTAACATTCGCCCCAGACAACACATGTGCCAGCCGTTCGCCACGTATGTTGTGTTGAGCAACGTATTTTTTCATTCCTGCCAGGGCAAGCGCGCCTGAAGGCTCCGCCACCGCACGAACGTCCTCGAACAGATCTTTCATTGCGGCACAAATAGCATCGCTATCGACGGTGATGATGTCGTCAAGATACTCCTGGCACAGACGGAAGGTCTCATCGCCGATGCGTTTGACTGCTACACCTTCAGCAAATAACCCCACACGCGGCAGATCTACCGGATGCCCGGCGTCCAGGGCTGCTTTCAGGCAGGCTGAATCTTCAGCTTCCACAGCAATCACTTTGATTTGCGGCATCAACTGTTTGATCAGCACTGCGACACCCGCCGCCAGGCCACCACCACCTACCGGGACAAACACCCGATCGAGATGAGCATCTTGCTGAAGCAGTTCAAGCGCCAGCGTACCTTGTCCGGCAATCACCATCGGGTGATCAAAAGGAGGAACCCAGGTAAAACCCTGCTGCTGCGCCAGCTCAATAGCCTTTGCTTTCGCTTCGTCGAAATTGGCCCCGTGGAGTAAGACCTCACCACCAAAACCACGCACAGCATCGACTTTAATATCGGCTGTCGCCACTGGCATGACGATCAGGGCTTTCAGCCCCAAACGCGAGGAGGAGAACGCAACACCCTGAGCGTGATTGCCTGCCGAGGCCGTAATAACGCCTCGTGCTTTTTGCTCATCAGTCAGCCCTGCCATCATCGCGTATGCCCCGCGCAGCTTGAAGCTATGGACTGGCTGGCGGTCTTCACGCTTCACCAGAATCACGTTATCGAGGCGTGACGAGAGCTTTTCCATTTTCTGCAGCGGTGTAACTTGCACTGCTTCGTAGACCGGCGCACGTAGCACCGCCCGGAGATATTCCGCCCCCTCAGGGGCGGCGGATAAGGGTTGTGATTCGGCCATCATTAGCCCCCAAGTTTGGATTTATCGCGCACCGCACCTTTATCTGCACTGGTGGCAAGGCTGGCATAAGCACGCAGAGCAAAGGAAACTTCACGCTGACGATCTTTCGGCGTCCAGGCTTTATCACCTCGCGCCTCTTGCGCTTCACGGCGGGCTGCAATTTCCTGATCGCTCAGTTTCAACTGGATACCGCGGTTTGGAATATCGATTTCAATCAGGTCGCCATCTTCGATAATCGCGATATTGCCGCCGCTTGCGGCTTCTGGAGAGACGTGACCAATAGAAAGTCCAGATGTGCCGCCAGAAAAACGACCGTCAGTGATCAATGCACAGGCTTTGCCGAGCCCCATCGATTTCAGGAAGGTGGTTGGGTAGAGCATTTCCTGCATCCCCGGCCCGCCTTTTGGCCCTTCGTAGCGGATCACCACGACATCACCGGCCACCACTTTACCGCCGAGAATGGCTTCAACCGCGTCGTCCTGGCTTTCATACACTTTCGCCGGCCCGGTAAATTTCAGGATGCTGTCATCCACACCCGCCGTTTTGACGATGCAGCCGTTTTCCGCGAAGTTGCCGTACAGAACTGCCAGGCCGCCATCTTTGCTGTACGCATGTTCCAGTGAACGGATGCACCCTTCAGCACGATCGTCATCCAGCGTGTCCCAGCGGCAATCTTGTGAGAACGCCTGGGTTGTACGGATGCCAGCTGGGCCCGCACGGAACATCTTTTTCACCGCATCGTCTTTAGTCAGCATCACATCGTATTGGTCCAGCGACTCTGGCAGCGTCAGACCGAGTACGTTTTTCACTTCACGGTTCATCAACCCGGCACGATCCAATTCCCCCAAAATACCCAACACGCCACCGGCACGATGGACGTCTTCCATATGGTATTTCTGGGTACTTGGCGCAACTTTACACAACTGTGGCACTTTGCGGGAGAGTTTGTCGATATCGCTCATGGTGAAGTCGATTTCCGCTTCCTGCGCAGCAGCCAGCAAGTGCAGAACGGTGTTGGTGGAACCGCCCATGGCGATATCCAGCGTCATGGCGTTTTCAAATGCAGATTTGCTGGCGATATTACGCGGCAGCGCACTTTCATCATCTTGCTCGTAGTAACGTTTGGTCAGTTCAACAATGCGTTTACCGGCATTAAGGAACAGCTGTTTACGATCGGCGTGCGTAGCCAGCAGTGAACCGTTACCCGGCTGAGACAAACCTAACGCTTCTGTCAGACAGTTCATGGAGTTGGCGGTGAACATACCGGAACACGAACCGCAGGTCGGACAGGCAGAGCGTTCCACTTGCTCGCTTTGTTCATCAGACACTTTCGGGTCCGCGCCCTGAATCATCGCATCGACAAGGTCAAGCTTGATGATTTTATCGGAGAGCTTGGTTTTACCCGCCTCCATTGGACCACCAGAGACAAAGATGACAGGAATGTTCAGACGCAGAGAGGCCATCAGCATCCCTGGGGTGATTTTGTCACAGTTGGAGATACAGACCATCGCATCGGCACAGTGGGCGTTGACCATGTACTCGACCGAGTCGGCGATCAACTCGCGCGACGGCAGTGAATAAAGCATGCCCCCGTGGCCCATCGCGATACCGTCATCCACAGCGATGGTGTTGAACTCCTTCGCCACACCGCCAGAGGCTTCGATTTGCTCCGCAACCAATTTACCCAAATCGCGCAGGTGTACGTGGCCGGGAACAAACTGGGTAAAGGAGTTCACCACAGCGATAATCGGTTTGCCAAAATCGGCGTCGGTCATTCCGGTAGCGCGCCACAGCGCGCGGGCTCCCGCCATATTACGACCGTGGGTGGTGGTGGCAGAACGATACTTAGGCATGCTTTATTTACTCCCGTCTATCTATTAAATGGGACGGTGCGTGCCGTCCCATATTTATACTTAGTGATTAACCTGATCCAACCAGCCGTATTTATCTTCCGTTTCACCGGTAAAGAGGCCAAAGAATGCTTGCTGAATACGCTTCGTTACAGGGCCACAACGACCTTCACCAACCTGGATGCCATCGACGCTACGTACCGGGGTGATTTCTGCCGCCGTACCGGACATGAAGACTTCGTCCGCCAGATAGAGCGATTCACGTGACAGCACTTGCTCACGCACTTCGATATTCAAATCTTTTGCCAGCTTGATGATCGCATCACGAGTGATACCTGGCAGCGCAGAGGAGGTGAATGGCGGTGTGAACAGAATGCCATCTTTCACTTCGAACAGGTTTTCACCCGCACCTTCAGAGATATAGCCATTTACATCCAGAGCGATACCTTCCTGATAGCCATGACGACGCGCTTCACTGCCAACCAGCAGTGAGGAGAGGTAGTTGCCACCGGCTTTTGCCGCCGTTGGGATGGTATTTGGCGCGACACGATTCCAGGAAGAAACCATTGCGTCGATCCCCTGATCCAGTGCTTCAGCACCCAGGTAGGCGCCCCACGGGAACGCGGCAATGATCACATCCGTGGTGTAGCCCGCTGGCGGGTTAACGCCCATGCCCACATCACCGACAAACACCAATGGACGGATGTAGGCGCTGGTCAGGTTGTTTTTGCGAATCACTTCGCGGCACGCTTCCATCAGCTCATCAACGCTTTGGGAAACCGGGAAACGATAAATTTTGGCTGAGTCATGCAGACGTTGCATGTGTTCACGATGGCGGAACACCACTGGTCCTTTGTGAGAGTCGTAGCAACGGATGCCTTCGAATACAGACGTACCGTAATGCAGCGCATGGGACATCACGTGGACTTTCGCGTCCTCCCAGCGAACCATCTCACCATTGAACCAAATGTAATCAGCTTTTTTCGTCGTCATTTTTTCTTCCTGTCACGCTTAAGCGCGGATTTGTTGTGATGTGGTTGTGCTCTGACAGATGGCTACATGTGCAACATCTACCAGTTTAGTTAACTGACTAAACAGTAAGTCGACCGACCGTGGACTGGCAACGGTCAATTCGATATTTATGTTCTGTGCATCGGTGGCAGTTTCCATATTCATGGAACAGATCTGAAAGCCACGGTGGCGAACCACACGTAATACACGTTCTAACGTTTCCGGATTGAAGCGTGCCTGCACGGCGACCTGATGTTGCATCATGATAATTTCTCCAGCATTTGTGAGTTACTCGCACCTGGTGGGACTAACGGCCAGACATTCTCAAGTTCGTCGATTGAGACATGAAGCAGATAAGGCCCTTCGCTTGACAGCATGGTGTCGAGTGCCGCTTCAACCTGGTCTTTACGAGTGATGTGCTGACCAGGGATGCCAAAGGCGCTGGCCAGGACGAGAAAATCGGGATTATCGGTGAGTGTGGTTTCGCTATATCGCTCCTGGAAAAACAGCTGCTGCCACTGGCGAACCATGCCAAGACGTTGGTTATCGAGTAAGACGATTTTCAGTGGCAACTGTTTGCGTTTAACCGTACCCAGTTCCTGAACATTCATCATGAACGAACCATCACCGGAGATGCAGATAACAGTATCGTTCGGGCGAGCGACCTGTGCACCAACGGCAGCCGGTAAGCCGAAACCCATGGTCCCTAAACCGCTAGAGGTGATGAAGTTTTCCGGGCGCGTATAGGTCATATGCTGTGCCGACCACATCTGGTGCTGGCCCACATCCGTGGTGACAACACTGTCAGCAGGTTTGCGATCCGACAGTTGCTTCAGCAACAACGGGGCGTAGATAGCCTCACCGGGGTGGTCATAACGCCAGGCGTGTTCAGTGCGCATATCTGCCGCATGTTGACGCCACTCAGTGATCTCCAGTGGCTGCTGCAATGCAGGTAATAACACATTCAGATCGCCCTGCAGGGCCACATGAACCTGGCGCAATTTGTTCATTTCGGCCGGGTCGATATCCATATGGATGACTTTTGCATTCGGTGCGAAAGTGTTCAGTTTTCCGGTTACGCGATCATCAAAACGCGCGCCAACTGCAATGAGCAGGTCACATTCCTGAACCGCCAGGTTTGCCGCTTTTGTCCCGTGCATCCCCAGCATCCCCAGATAGTACGGATACTCAGCATCCACCGCACCCAGACCTTTGAGGGTACAGGTAGTAGGCATTTGCGTAACGGCAATAAACTCTCGCAATGCAGGAACAGCCTGCGCCATTCCTACACCACCACCAATGTACAGAATCGGTTGTTGGGCCTGAGCCAGCATCTGGCGAGCGGCATCAACATCGGCATGAAGGAACGTATCGCTATCTTCGACAGTGGAGAAATGCGGCTCCAGTTCACCCAGTGCAACCTGAACATCTTTAGGTATATCAATTAAAACGGGGCCCGGACGACCAGAGTTAGCGATTTGGAAGGCTTCTGCCATCACGCGCGGCAACTCATCCAGAGACTGAACAAGGAAGCTGTGTTTAGTACATGCCAGTGACAAACCGAGCACATCAACTTCCTGAAACGCATCCGTTCCGATTAACGGTGATGCGACCTGGCCGGTAATGGCAACAACGGGAACAGAATCAAGCAGAGCATCAGCCAGGCCGGTGATCAGGTTTGTCGCACCGGGGCCCGACGTCGCCATACAAACACCCGTTTTCCCGGTGGCTCGGGCATAGCCAATAGCCGCCATGGCTGCGCCTTGCTCATGCCGGCACAACAGGTGTTCCACGCCGCCGTCATACAATGCATCGTAAATCGGCATAATTGCGCCACCCGGATAACCGAATACGGTTTCAACTCCCTGCGCGCGCAACGCATGTACTACCCACTGTGCCCCATTCATAGTCAGTTCCCCGTCATAAATCTGGAGAAACAGAATTTTGTGCTAGTTGTCATTCTCTGCTCCTCATTTAAGTTTTTTAGTCATAAAAAAACCCCCGGACCTTTCGGTGCGGGGGTCTTAGTTCGTTAAGGCTTGATTTCTAAGCCTTTCCTTGTCCAAGTGCAGCCCCGCACGGTGGGATAATAATCACCACCACGCTAATCACGACCAGGCTAATCACTCGTAGAAGGGCTGTCATTTTCAGTTCTTTTTGCATCTTGTTCGAAGGAATACCTAAAGAGTTATCACAGATATGAAATCAAACACAAGTTTTATTTATGAAAACTTTATTTAGCATGCAAATAATTATGCAAAAAATCGTTGTTTTATATGAAAAAAATTGAAAATGAATTTTTTTCATTTTTTGACTGAGCCATTCGCTGTCAAAACATTCCGTTATTCATTGCTGCGAGAAGGATTCCATTCTCATGCAACTTTTACACTTTGCTGTCAAAAATCAGGAATGCGCGCCGTAAATCAGCAAACTTGCAGTGAATAACAGAAAACTACAGTGGCATAGTAGCTATATCAGGAGGTACTTATGTCACTGTCAGTTGTTTATACCCGTGCCGCAATTGGTGTGAGGGCCCCACTTATTTCTGTTGAAGTTCATTTGAGTAATGGGCTGCCAGGGCTGACGCTTGTTGGATTACCGGAAACCACAGTGAAAGAGGCAAGGGATCGCGTGCGCAGTGCAATCATCAATAGCGGTTATACCTTCCCGGCCAGGAAAATCACCATCAACCTGGCACCGGCTGATTTGCCCAAAGAGGGAGGGCGATATGATTTACCTATCGCGATTGCGCTCCTCGCTGCCTCTGAGCAATTGAACACAACAAGGCTAGGCTCGTATGAGTTTATCGGTGAACTGGCGCTTACAGGCGCGCTAAGAGGCGTTCCCGGCGCAATTTCTGGCGCTCTTGAAGCAATACAAGCAGGACGACAAATCATCGTCGCCAATGAAAATGCTTCAGAAGTGAGCCTTATTGCTGAGAAAGGCTGCCTGATAGCTGGGCACTTACAGGAAGTTTGTGCGTATCTGGAAGGACGACACGAGTTGGCCGAACCGGAAGAGTGCGATGAAATATTGCCGGATGCTCCAGAGAATCTCAGCGACATCCTGGGTCAGGAGCAAGGCAAGCGCGCGCTAGAAATTACGGCTGCAGGTGGGCACAACCTTCTGCTGATAGGCCCACCGGGCACAGGTAAAACCATGTTGGCGAGCCGCCTCTGTGGCCTACTCCCACCACTGAATAATCGTGAAGCTCTCGAAAGCGCCGCAATCTTCAGCTTGGTCAGTTCAGCATCTCTGCACAAACAGTGGCGCCGCCGACCTTTTCGATCTCCACACCACAGCGCCTCTCTTGCGGCGATGGTCGGCGGAGGAGCAATACCCGGCCCTGGCGAAATTTCTCTGGCACACAATGGAATATTGTTTCTTGATGAACTGCCCGAGTTTGAACGACGCGTATTAGATGCGCTACGTGAACCGATTGAATCTGGACAGATTCATATCTCCCGTACGAGAGCCAAAATTAGCTATCCCGCTCAATTTCAGTTGGTTGCCGCGATGAACCCTAGCCCCACGGGACACTACCAGGGCAATCATAATCGTTGTACACCTGAACAGACACTCCGCTATCTGGGAAAACTATCAGGTCCTTTCCTCGACAGGTTCGATTTGTCTCTGGAAATCCCTCTTCCACCACCGGGCTTACTGAGACAGACACACGTCAGGGGAGAAAGCACGTCGCAGGTACGCGACAGGGTCGTCATCGCGCAGGCAAGGCAATATACCCGTCAGCACAAACTAAATGCCCGCCTTGATAACGCAGAAATCAGGCAGTTTTGCCCTCTCAAGGCTGAGGATGCATGCTGGCTGGAAGAAACGCTGACTCGGTTTGGACTTTCAATCCGCGCATGGCAACGTTTGTTGAAGGTCGCGCGAACTATCGCTGATGTCGAAGGTTGCCCTGATATTAAAAGACAGCATCTTCAGGAAGCATTGAGCTATAGAGCAATTGATCGTTTACTGCTGCATCTGCAAAAGATACTGGCGTAAAAAAGGGGCCGTAGCCCCTCTTTTCATTTCATCGCAGCATTAATCATCTGACTCGGTATAATCTTCAGCACCTTCCATCTGCGGCTTACCACCAGACAGGGTATGGAAGCGCTTAGGACGCTTGATACGTGCCATGTATTTGATCCACACACGTTCCGCTTCAGATTCCGGCTCGCGTTCGCCACGGCAAACGGCAACAAACTGTTTTTCGTCTTCCGTTTCAGGTTCGCGTTTTCCCAGATCTAACTCGTTAAAGGCATAACCATGACGCTCAAGCAGTTGTGCCTCTTTGATGGTGAAATCACCATGGCGAGAGAACCCGCGCGGATAATTTTTATTGTCGAAAAAACGATTAATTGTCGTAAAGCTTTCCGCCATCCTACACGCTCCTAATTCTTTGGCCGAGCTATTTATGGCGCGGAGTATTAGTTACGCTTGACAGAGCGTCAAACAAAACATTTAAATCATAACGACAAATAATTTTGCGGAGAAAGATGTGGATACGGAATTGCTAAAAACTTTCCTGGAAGTGAGCAGAACACGTCACTTTGGACGAGCAGCTGAAGCACTCTACCTGACACAGTCAGCGGTCAGTTTTCGTATTCGCCAGTTGGAAAATCAACTGGGGGTGAATCTTTTTACCCGCCATCGCAACAATATCCGCCTAACACCTGCGGGTGAGAAACTCTTGCCTTATGCAGAAACGTTGATGAACACCTGGCAAGCGGCACGAAAAGAGGTTGCACATACCTCACAGCACAATGAGTTTTCGATTGGGGCGAGTGCCTCACTATGGGAATGCATGCTCAGTCAATGGCTTACACGATTATATCAAACGCACAATCATCTACAGTTTGAGGCTCGAATTGCCCAGCGTCAGTCCCTTGTTAAACAATTGCATGAGCGTCAGCTGGATCTTCTGATCACTACAGAAGCCCCCAAAATGGACGAATTTAGTAGCCAAATTGCTGGTCAATTTAGCCTGGCGCTTTATGCCTCTGAGCCCTCAACGATGAAGGCAGATCGCAATTATCTACGCATGGAATGGGGGCCAGATTTCCAGCAACATGAGACTGGATTGATTGCCAGTGATGATGTGCCAAAACTGACAACCAGTTCTGCTGAGATAGCTTGTCAGCAACTTGGTCTGCTGAACGGTTGCACCTGGTTGCCGACGCGTTGGGCCGAAAAGAAACCTGAGTTGCATGCTGTCATCGATTCCTCGACACTTTCAAGACCGCTTTATGCAGTATGGCTACAGAACAGTGACAAGCAATCTCAGATAAAAGATCTGCTAAAAATCAACATACTGGATTAATGTCACGGAGCTGCAAGGACGCAGACAGTAAATAAGGAAAGGGTAGCTTTCATCATTTTTTAGGCAAAAAAAATCCTTTGCCTAAGCAAAGGATTATTATATGGCAGGGGCGGAGAGACTCGAACTCGCGACACCCGGTTTTGGAGACCGGTGCTCTACCAACTGAGCTACGCCCCTAAATCTTCTTGCCATTAAGCCTGCTATTCAGCAGGCTTAATTTTTAATAAGTGGCGGAACGGACGGGACTCGAACCCGCGACCCCCTGCGTGACAGGCAGGTATTCTAACCGACTGAACTACCGCT